>JALQYE010000428.1 GCA_023254245.1 Emticicia sp. | reverse complement strand
GTAACGTTGGCGTATAATCCATACGACCAATCAATTTACTATATAAAATTAGGGTTTAATGAAGGAGAACCTATGGAGGTTCGTAGAATTTATTACACTTTAGGTACTAATATAGCTCCAACAGCAAAATTTACATCAAGTACTAAAAACGGAACATCGCCTTTAAATGTTACTTTCGATGCGTCAGCTTCAACCGACCCCGAAAATACTGGTACGCTTACCTATACTTGGGATTTTGGTGATGGACAAACAGGTAGTGGAGTAAATCCTTCGCATACATTTGATAATGGCTCATCAAATCCACAGGCCTTCAAGGTTTTACTTACTGTTACGGATGAAGGTGGACTTACGGACACTACTTCTACGGTTATTTCACTCAATAATACTCCACCTATAATTAACTCGACCAGTGTCGATGCCATTAATTTCTTCAATAATAACGGCACTGATATTATTGCTCTTTCGGCACAAGTATCAGATAATGAAGAGCCAAGTAGTCAACTTACTTACCGTTGGACAGTTCGCTTATATCATGACGACCACTCACACCCTGCTTTGGATGTAACAAGGCAAACAGCACAAATTAATCTGGATATAGTTCCCTGTGATGGACACTTATACTTTTATAGAGTTACGTTGAGGGTAACCGACTCATATGGTCTTTCTACAACTTCTGTAAAAGACATTTATCCAAACTGCAACCCGAG
>JALQYE010000427.1 GCA_023254245.1 Emticicia sp. | reverse complement strand
GGCACAAATACTGGCTTCTCCGTTCCAGCAACTGAGAGCGCTGAAGATCCATGGGCATCAACAACATCTTCTGGTGGCGGTTGGGCAACCACTGCTTCCGAAGAACAACCACCTTTTTAATACCTAACAAACCAACCATTCTCGGTTAATCCCGAGGCACCCGAAAAGGAGCACCACAATGGGAGCACGGTCTAATAAGACCTTTAAGCAGAAGCCAAAGATTTCAAAAGCGGCTGCTGCAAAGAAGTTCAAGAAGAAGGCAAACCCACTTAAAGGCGTTACCTACATCGATTACAAAGATGTAGCTCTTCTTCGTCGCTTTATCTCTGATCGCGGCAAGATTCGCTCAAGCCGTATCACTGGAGTAACTGTCCAACAGCAACGCATGATTTCACGTGCAATTAAGAATGCACGCGAAATGGGCCTCTTGCCTTACTCATCTTCAGCTCGCTAAGGAGTACTAATGAAACTCATTCTTACTCGTAATGTTGCTGGACTTGGTAGCGCAGGCGATGTCGTCACTGTCGCTGATGGTTACGCACGTAACGCGCTCATTCCTAATGGAACTGCAATTGCGTGGACAAAAGGTGGCGAGAAGCAGATCGAAGGAATTCGTCGCGCTCGTGCATCTCGCGAAATTCGCGATACCGATCATGCGAAGCAGATCAAAGCGAAACTCGAATCAACTGACTTCACTGTGAAAGCAAAAGTT
>JALQYE010000426.1 GCA_023254245.1 Emticicia sp. | reverse complement strand
ATCATTGATATGCAATGCATTAGCCATGTATTGATTAAAGAAATCCATACTCAATTTACGAGTTAACAAATCATAATTATCAAAACTAGTGGTAGACTTTAAACGCTCATCACCCTCAGGTAACATATCTGTAGTGAAGATATCAGGTTTGCCATCGTTATTGATATCGGCTAAATCAGCCCCCATAGACGCTTGACTAAGATGAGTTGCCCAAGTTTGAATTTGTTCTGAAAAAGTTCCGTTTTTATTGTTAATATACAAATAATCTCTTTCATAAAAATCATTCGATATATAAATATCCGGGTATAAATCTCCATTGACATCGCCTACCGTAACCCCTAAACCAAAACCAATTAAACTGCCATAAATTCCTGAAGCTTCACTCACATCAACAAATTTACCATTATCATTACGCATCAATTTATCTCCTCCACCTTTTAAAATGTCTGCCACATCCCAATCTTTATCGCGTAATTCTCTTTTGTTTGAATAATTTAAACTACTTACTGGAATAAAACTATTATTCAGAATATAGCAATCTAAATCACCATCTTTATCATAATCAAAAAATGCTGCATGGGTTGTAATTCCAGTATCTGCTAAATTATACTCCGCTGCTTTTTCAGTAAAAGTGTTGTTTTTATTGTTAATGTACAATTGACTTTTACGAATAGCATCGATATTACTTCCTGCATCCAAAACGTAAATATCT
>JALQYE010000425.1 GCA_023254245.1 Emticicia sp. | reverse complement strand
AAACTTGAACTTGGGGAAAAGGAATTTGTTTTAGGATATCGAAATGTCGGTCTTGACTTACCAAATATGTTGCATTGCAAGCAATGGCACAGTCAACAAATTTATTGTCGTCGGGGTCAGTTTGTATCAAATTCCAAGCGAAATATCGAGTAATATACTCTACATTGGGTTGTTCAAGCAATAGTTCTACTAATGTTTGTGCTACATCAGCTCCCATTTTATGGCCAATTATTTCGGCATACTCTTCCAATATTTCGTTGGAGAAACAAAGTGTAAATTTTTCCTCCAAGAAATAATCAAAAACCACTCGATTCGCCGATTTACTCGAAATAATTGTTAGTAGAATATTCGTATCTAAAACAATCTTCATTGATTTTTATAAGGAGTTCTTAAATGAGTATTCAATATTTGCTCTTCATCAGTTGCCGTCCATTCGTTTTGTTCCCATACGGCATCTGCTTGCTTGGTTAGTTTTTGAGCTAAATACTTACGCACCAGTTTTTTTATCTCTATCAAATCATCGTCTTTGATATTGGCCATGAGTCTAAGCATATATAATTGACTTTCGCTCAGTGGACTATTGATTGTTTGTGCTGCCATTTGTCTGAAATTTTTACTAAAAATAATTCTTTATACTCAATTTTGCAATGGATGAATAGATTAGAATACTTTACGAACCTTTAGCTCTCAATTTATTTGTCGTAGATATTTCTGATA
>JALQYE010000424.1:246-725 GCA_023254245.1 Emticicia sp. | reverse complement strand
TAATGTTCCTGAAGTGGTGTGTTATAAAGGAAGTTGGATTTCGTATCAAATCGCTAAACGAATTATTACTTTGAAATACATTTCATTGGTCAATCTAATTATGGATAAAGAAGTGGTAAAAGAATTGATTCAAGATGATTTGAATACAAAAAATTTAAAAATTGAGTTGCAAAAAATTTTAAATCCAGAAAAAAGAGTCGATCTGTTGAAAAATTATGCCGAATTAAAACAAAACCTTGGTGGTGAAGGAGCAAGTAAAAAAACGGCACAATTGATTGTAGATTCTTTAAAAAAATAGATTTTTGAAGCCACTTAAATTCCCCCTAATTACAATAACTTGCGCTTTTGCAGTTGGAATTATTGCTCAATATTATTGGAAAATATCTTTTTCTCTTTTATTGATTAGCAGTTTATTTGGCGTTCTTTTATTTGGGTTTTTTTATTGGAAAAGTAATAAGAAAATTATCCAAAACACTACT
>JALQYE010000424.1:0-236 GCA_023254245.1 Emticicia sp. | reverse complement strand
TACGCTATAATCCCTATTTTATGAAAAATGTTTTGATTGTGTTTCGCTTGTCTTGTTTGCTTTTTTTTGCTCATCACAATGTAGTTTTTGAAAATATTATTTCTAAGCCAGCGAATGAGTTTCAAAAAGAGGATCTTAAAAAAGGGATTTTTATTATGACTAAAAAAGGATGTCCTAGATGTAAAGAAACGTTGCTTTATTTGAATAATAATAAAATTGCTTTTAAAGAATTAAAG
>JALQYE010000423.1 GCA_023254245.1 Emticicia sp. | reverse complement strand
ATTCTCCTAATTCAATAAAGTCAGCCACACGGTTTGCTTTATCTAATTCAGGATTAAATTCGTTGATATCACCAGGAATTCTAACATCAGACCAGAACTCTTTTTTCAATGCTTGCACTTCAGCAATTGCTTGCTTTAAACCTTCAGAATTTCTAGCCATACCACATTTGTCCCAAATAATCTTTCCTAAACGTTTATGGAAACTTTCAACAGATTGTTTACCATTAATGTTCTTTAAAGTATGGATTCTATCGGCTACTGCTTTTTCTGCAGCTTCGAATGCAGGATGTGAAGTAGGAATAGGAGCGTTATAGATTTCGTCTGCTAAATTGTTTCCTAAAGTATAAGGAATTACAAAGTAACCATCTGCTAAACCTTGCATCAAAGCACTTGCACCTAAACGGTTGGCACCATGATCACTAAAGTTAGCTTCACCTAAAGCATATAATCCAGGTACAGTTGTTTGTAATTCATAATCTACCCATAATCCACCCATTGTATAGTGAACTGCTGGATAAATTCTCATTGGTACTTCGTAAGGATTTTCTCCTGTGATTTTAGCATACATGTCAAACAAGTTGCCATATTTCTCTTTCACTACTTCCTTACCCATTGCAATGATTTCATCATGACTTACATTGCTTAATCCTTTCTTACTTACTTCAGTCTTACCATATCTTTCAATCGCAGCAGCATAATCTAAATAAACTGCTTGCTTTGAAGTACCTA
>JALQYE010000422.1 GCA_023254245.1 Emticicia sp. | reverse complement strand
AAACAAGTTTTGACCCGCCGCCAATTAAGGAAAAAGAAAAACGAATGACAGGTGAATTGACTAAGTTTAATACGGCATTCAAGTCTCAAAAAACATATAGTCAGCAACAAATTGAGGCATTAATAGCCGAAGTTTTGGGGATAATTTCAAGCAAAAACGGCGATAAGGCGTTGAATAATACTCAAAAATTAAAGTTGATGGAATTAAGTTCGGCCATTAGTAATCGAGTAGTAAATAGTAGCTTATCGAGTTGGAGTATTTTGGGTTCATTGCAGCAGCTTATTAATGGTAAAAACTTAACAGATGAGGAAAAACTAACGCTAAAAACCAAGCTATTTGGGCTTATCAATAAGACTTTGCCAAGCAATATGAATCCAAAAACGCAATCATACCAAGGCGAAAAACGCTTAGAAAAAGCGTTTTGGAAGCACATTCAGCAATAAATTATTTTAACGACATTTTTGGCCCTATAAATTTATTTGGTTTAATGAAGTAGAAGAACGTCGGCAGGGTTTTGAACCCTGCCGACGTTAATACACCCGATAAAATCACTTAGCATTAATATTTTCCCAGATTTACGAGCAAATTAGAAATTTGCTCTACACAATACATGAATTTCATTCAACAAATACAAAATTTCACAGTTTACGATTGGCTTTTGTCAGTCGGTTTAATTGCTTTGTTATTTATTCAGTTTTTTACTCTAAGCAAGCAAAAGTCAAATAAACGTTT
>JALQYE010000421.1 GCA_023254245.1 Emticicia sp. | reverse complement strand
GCCCATAATTCAAAAATTACGGTCACGAGCAAAATCGACAAAGGAACTACTTTTAAATTCAAACTCACCAAAATTATTGAAACTACGGCCGAAACTTTAGCCGAAAACGAATAATATTCCACAAAAACCTGCTTCGCCGACAAAACCTTATGAGTTTAAAGCGTAACTTTGCACAAAAAAGCAGTAAATAAATGGAATACGACTTCGATTTTAGTGTTTTCGATGAAAAAGAAGCACCAAAAATAAAGAATACATTAAAGAAAATCGACTTCAAGGAAATCATCATCTTTGAAAACGAAGACTATATTTTGATAAATAAACCTCCTTATTTATCAAGCCTCGACGAGCGAACGCAAGACAAACACCAAAGTATTTTACGTTTAGCAAAAGAATATTCACACGATGCTCAGCTTTGTCACCGTCTCGATAAAGAAACTTCGGGCGTATTGGCTATTGCCAAAAATCCAGCCGCTTACCGTAATTTGGCTATGCAATTTGAAGCCCGTGAAGTAGCCAAACGCTATCACGCAATCTCTAATGGTGTCCATGATTTTGAAGGTGTTTCGGTCTATTTACCGATTGCCCAACTTCGTGATGGTACAGGCGTGAGAATCGACCGAGAAAAAGGGAAAATAGCCGAAACGATTTTTAATACACTCAAGGCCTATAGAGGTTATACTTTGGTAGAATGTATGCCAATTACGGGGCGTATGCACCAAATCAGGGTGCATTTACAATGCCT
>JALQYE010000420.1 GCA_023254245.1 Emticicia sp. | reverse complement strand
TGCTTTTTACTTTGCCAAAAAAAGTTGTTGACAGCACTGCAAAAGCTGTTATGTTAGCAACATAAAGCAAAAAACGTAACGCAAGTTACACGCTCTTTGAAAATTTAGATTGTTGTTCCTAGAAATAGGACAGGCCCCCAGCGCAAGCGATGACGAGGCTGAAACAGAAGAACAAACTGACGAATATGTCTGTGCGTTCCTGTGTTGAAGACATTTGAAAAAATGTTAACAATTCTGTTTTCACATGCACAAATATACTAACAGAAGCTTGGTCCGGAGAGCGTTATGCTAAGTTTTTGTGCAGCTGAAAACAGAATGCTTTATCTGTAAGGTAGCACAATTCCAGGTTGAACATGCGTTCAATTCTGCGTCTCCTCCTTTGTTGCTAGGTGTTTACCTTACACATAAAACATTTTGGGGGATTAGCTCAATTGGTTAGAGCGTCGGACTCATAATCCGCAGGCTGGGGGTTCAAGTCCCTCATCCCCTACCATGCAAAACTAGCGCAGGAGGATAACTCCGTAAGTCGCAAGAATATGGTACTGCATAAGCGAGGCTTAAGCATAAATGCAGTTAAATCGCTAACGGGCAGCGGTTAGTAGAGCCGAACACTATACTGGTACTGTAGTTTAAGGGTGAAAGCACATACATTCTAGAATAGATGCGCTTCGTTCTACAGTTAAATCGCTGCACAGAGAAACCAGCAGCAGAGCCAAAACACATTGCTTCCTGATAGCTCAGTT
>JALQYE010000041.1 GCA_023254245.1 Emticicia sp. | reverse complement strand
AAGTAAGATAGCTGATTCGTTTAAAGCAATTTTCAAAACCTCAATATCTGAAATTGATGGGAATGATTCAGCAATGTATAAAACTTCGTAACCGTTTTGTCTTAAATTGGCTACGATTTTGCTCTCAATTCCTTCATCAGCTACAATCTTCATGAAGCTATCGAGTAAACTTTCATTTCACGAACCGTCTCAGCGGCAAACTGCAAAACCGCTTGAATTGCTTCGTGAGTTAGCCGAGGATAATCTTCAAGTAATTGTTGTTCCGTTTGTCCTGCTGCTAATTTCTCCAGAATCATATCTACTGCCAAACGAGTTCCTATGATGGTGGGTTTTCCCATCAAAATATCAGGATTTGACGTTATGAAAGTTGATGTTTTCATTTTTATTCCCTCGGTCGTTTTAAAACCGCTACAATGCCAGAAGTTTCAGCTCCACTATCAAAAAAGCCTACTGATTTACTTTCAATAGTGAAAGTTGAGACTAACTCCCATCCTTCTTCTCCGAGTATATTCAGTCGGTCTATGAATTTGGTAGTTTCATTTCTACTTACTGTTAGCGTTCTATATTCCCACTTTGTCATGCTTACACACCCAAAAGAATTCTTGTAGGGTCTTCTAAGAGTTGTTTCACTCTTACTAAGAAACTAACTGAATCTTTACCGTCGATGGTGCGGTGGTCATAGCTAAGAGCCACGTACATAATCGGACGAACAACGATTTCTCCGTTTACAACTACTGCACGCTCAACGATGTTGTGCATACCCAAGATAGCTGATTGTGGGGCGTTGATGATTGGCGTAGAAAGCATCGAACCAAAAATACCTCCGTTGGTGATGGTGAAAGTACCGCCAGTCATTTCTTCAATCGTTAGCTTGTTTTCACGTGCTTTTCCTGCTAAACGAACAACTTCTGACTCGATTTGAGCGAAGTTTAGTTTTTCTGCACTGCGGATTACTGGCACTACCAAACCACGTGGAGCTGAAACCGCAATGGCGATGTCGGCATAGTCATTGAAAACGATTTCGTCACCGTCAATGTATGAATTTACCAACGGGAATTCTTTCAATGCAATCGCACAAGCTTTCGTGAAGAACGACATGAAGCCTAAACCTACGCCGTGTACTTCTTTGAATTTATCTTTATATTTTGCTCTTAAATCCATGATTGGTTTCATGTCAACCTCATTAAAGGTTGTGAGCATCGCTGTTTCTTGCTTTACTGCCACTAAGCGTTTGGCGATTGTCTTACGCAATGAAGTCATTTTTTCACGACGTGACGCTCTTCCTTCTTGTGAAGCAGGTGCTGCGGCTGGGGCAACTGCTGGTTGAGCTGTTTGTGGAGCTGGAGTGGCTGCTGGTTTTTCAGCTTTTACGGCATCATCTTTCGTGATACGTCCACCAATACCCGTACCTTGAACCGTTGCAGGGTCGATACCTTTTTCAGCTAAAACTTTTGCTGCTACTGGTGATGGATGCCCTGCTGCATAACTTGTTTCAGAAGCCGCTGGGGCTGCACTTGCTGTTGGAGCTGCTGCTGGTTGGCTTGTAGCTGCTGCGGCACCGCCAACTGTAATCTTAGCTACTACTCCGCCAATTGGCACAACTTGGCCAGCTTGAGCAACGATTGTGAGTACGCCATTTTCTGGTGAAGGTAATTCGAAAGTAGCTTTATCTGACTCAAGTTCGCAGATAACTTCGTCCATTTTTACGCTATCACCTTCTTTTTTGCTCCAAGCGGCAATCGTAACTTCTGAAATTGATTCGCCAACTGCTGGTACAACTACATCAATTACTTTAGTAGCAACTGGAGCTGCTGCTGGTGCTTCTGCTGCTTTCGGAGCTTCTGCAACCGAAGGTGCGGCAGCTGTTGAACTACCTGCTGCTTCGATTTTGCATATTAATGCTCCAATGGGTAGGGTAGTACCTTCTGGGGCTACTATTCTTAGAATTCCGTCGGCTTCGGCGGGTAATTCGAATGTGGCTTTATCTGACTCCAATTCACAGATAACTTCATCCATTTTGACTAAATCACCGTCTTTTTTTGTCCATGAAGCGATGGTTACTTCGCTTACTGATTCGCCCACCGAAGGGACTTTCATTTCTATTGCCATGATGATTCTATTTTTCTACTGCTATTTTTCTTCTTTATTATCTATCAACAATTTCTAAGGCTAACTTAGTTTCTTTGGTGTTATTTGGCTGCAAATGCTCTTTCAACGAGGTCGGCTTGCTCTTTTGCATGTACTTTTGTGAAGCCTGTTGCTGGCGAAGCACTTGATTTACGAGCTACTACATTACCTAAGCCAACCTCTGGGAATTCACGTAATACAAATGACCAGTAACCCATGTTCTCAGGCTCTTCTTGTACCCAAATGATTTCTGGTTTTTTGTATTTAGCCAATTCAGCGTTTAATTGCTTTTTAGGGAATGGGTGTAACTGCTCAACTCTTATTATCGCTACATCCGAACGGCCTTCTTTTTGTTGTTTGTCGAGCAAATCATAATACACTTTTCCACTGCAAAGCAATACTCGTTTTAACTTTTTAGGGTCAGCGTATTTATCTCCGATTACTTCTTGGAATGATGTTCCTTCGGCAAAATCGCTCATTGGTGAAACCGCCAACGGATGACGCAACATTGATTTTGGCGATAAATGAACGCAAGGCTTGCGGAAAGGAACTGCTAACTGACGACGCAACATGTGGAAAATATTGGCTGGCGTAGTACATGTACAAACGTACATATTATATTCGGCTGCCAATTGCAAGAAACGTTCTGGGCGAGCATTTGAGTGCTCTGGTCCTTGACCTTCGTAGCCATGCGGTAATAAAAGCACCAAACCATTCATTGAGTTCCATTTCGATTCTGCTGCCGAAATGAACTGGTCAATCATGGTTTGAGCACCATTGGCAAAGTCACCGAATTGTGCTTCCCAAATGACGAGGGCATCAGGATTAGCCATTGCGTAGCCATATTCGAAGCCCATTACACCGTATTCTGATAATAATGAGTTATAAATCTCGAATTTGCCTTGTCCTTCGCCCAAATGAGACAAGTTATTATAGTTTTGGTTGGTTTCAGAATCGTGCAATACGGCATGGCGGTGTGTAAATGTACCACGTTGAACGTCTTGACCTGTGAAACGAACGAATTTTCCTTCGTTTAGAATTGAACCGTAGGCCATTAATTCACCCACTGACCAGTTGAATGGTTTTTCTTGAGCGAAGATTGCTTTTCTTTCATCTAAAATCTTTTCGATTTGCTTCAATGGCTTGAAATCAGCAGGAACATTTGAGAGTGCCTTGCCAACTTTTTCGATTACTTCTTGCGAAATACCTGTTGCTGGTGATTGGTCGAAATCTTCTGGAACCGAACGACGAAGTTTTGCCCAAGCTTCTTCTAATTTTGGTTTTTGGTAAGGCAATTGTTTTTGCTTTACTTTTGCCAAAAGGTCTTGTAATTCGCCCTCGAAACTTTTCTTCATTTCTTCGGCAAATTTTGTGTCGGCTTCACCACGAGTCATTAACTCTTGTAAGTAGATTTCACGTGGGTTGGCGTGCGAATCGATGGTTTTGTACATCGTCGGCTGAGTCATGCGTGGTTCGTCAGATTCGTTATGGCCGTATTTGCGGTAACAAACCATATCAACGAAAACATCACGGTTGAATTCTTGACGGAATTCGGTAGCCAATTTCATGGCGTAAACAACTGCTTCTGGGTCGTCGCCGTTTACGTGGAAGATTGGAGCATCAATGATTTTGGCGATGTCTGAACAATAAATTGCCGAACGAGCATCATCAAAATCAGTTGTAAAACCTACTTGGTTATTGATTACAAAATGTAGTGTTCCACCTGTATAATAAGCAGGAAGATTCGACATTTGTGTTACTTCATATACGATACCTTGACCCGCTACGGCCGCATCGCCGTGAATCAAGATTGGTAATACTTTGTCGTAAATATCATCACGGTCGTTTGGTTTTACGGCCGCTTTCTCGAAGTGAGCATCGGCTCTGGCACGTGCGTAACCCACTACCACTGGATTTACGGCCTCTAAGTGCGAAGGGTTCGCCATGAGTTTCAAACTCACACGGTGTCCTTCAGGTGTTTCCACTTGGCTGGTGTAGCCCATGTGGTATTTCACGTCGCCATCGCTGTATGATTCGAGCGTTACGTTTTCTTCAAACTCGTTAAATACTTGCTCATAAGGCTTTTGCATGATGTTTGTTAATACATTCAAACGTCCACGGTGAGCCATTCCGATTACTACCTCTTCAACACCTAATTCGGCACCACGATTGATAGCAATATCAAGGGCAGGAATGGTTGACTCGCCACCTTCGAGCGAGAAACGCTTTTTTCCCAAGAATTTTGTGTGAATGAAATTCTCAAAGTTTACAGCTTCGTTCAATTTTTCGAAAATGCGAAGTTTTTGGTCACGAGTTGGGTCGAAATACAAATATTCGTTTTCGATTTTCTTACGTAACCAGTTTTTTGCTTTTCTATCTCTGATGTATAAATATTCAAAACCGATTTTTCCGAGATATACTTTCTTTAAAGCATCTACAATTTTGCGAAGCGTAGCTGCTTCGCCGAATAATTCTATCCCTGCTTCAAACACAGTGTCGAGGTCTGCTTCTGAAAGATTAAAGTCAGAAAGGTCGAGCATCGGCTGGCGGTCTTTACGTCCACCAATTGGGTTAGTTTTTGAAAGTAGGTGTCCACGAGAGCGGTATCCACGAATCAAATGCACTACTTCCATCTCCTTGCGGGTGTGTTCGGCACTTACTGATTGTGGTTTTGCTACTGATGAGCTTGAAGTTCCGTTGCCATTAAATGTCTGATTGAATTCAAAGCCTTTGAAGAAATTCTGCCAGCTTTCGTCAACAGAAGTTGGGTTTTCTTTATATTGTTGGTAAAGTGCATCCAATGCGGCTACGTCGGCATTGGCAATGTATGAAAATTGGTCCATTGAACTATGGTATATGTCGGAAATGAGTAAACTTTATAATCTGTGCAAAGTTACGGTACGTATTCTATAAAGTAACATTTTTTTTGCAAAATTCAAATAGATGAATTACTGAAAAATTGTTAATAGTAAATTATTCATTAGAATAGTTCAATTTTTAGTTTTGAACTGCTAACGATAGTTACTCATTAACGATTTAAGTTATTTTTTAGTAATATTTCAATCGGTTTGTACTGCGTTCGTCGCCACGACCTTCGTATCTAAAATAAATTTGTAAGATGCCTCTTTGCTGAAAATTACTTGTAGGGGCTCCTGAACTACTGAAGGTTGGTGGCTTCGCATCGTAAGAAGCTCCCAAACGGATGGCTTCCGAAACTTGAAATTCGGCCATCGGAATAAGTTTATTAGTTCTTGCTCTGCTTACCTCTTGCGAGCGATACGAAACTCCTAAGCCAAATTTACGTCCAAACCATGCTTTCCCATTCAGATAAAAACCATTGCCAATGGCTTTGTTGGTTTCTATTAAAGCACTGATATTAAACATCGTTCCATCGTATTCTCCTAATGAGAAACCTAACATTGTATAAAAAGGTTTTTTACTATTGAAAAGTCCCTCGTCGTTGATGAAAAGAACGGGCTTGGATAAACTTACATAAAAACGCTCGGCATTAAGCAAACCACCCAAACCTGCATACGGATACATTTGTTTTAGGCCAAGACCAGCCAAAAGTGTAGGTTGGTAAATAAAACCTGCATCAGCACCGAGTCCGACTGAGAATAAATCGCCGATTTGTTTGTGGTAAGCATAAGATACTTTTACACCCGAATTATTAAAACCTACGATATTGCTATTGAAGGCTTGAAGTCCTAAACCTCCACGTCCTTGCTGAACCGCTCCGTCAGTTGAAAAAAGTTGATAGATTTGTTGTGGGCGAAGTGTGCCGTTAAATTGATTTCCAAGCATGGCATTCATGCTAAAAGTCTTTGTTGCACCCGCAAAAGCAGGGTTTAGTGCCAGAAAATTAAATTGGAATTGGTCTTCCAAGAGGGTTTGAGCATTGGCCAATGAAGAAAATGCCATGCAGACTGCGAGAAAATATTTTTTCATGTGGTGATGTTTTTCTTTTTAGAGTAACAAAAATACGACCAAAAGGATTAGAATGAAATTAAAAAAGTCACCCAGTAGCTTAGGTGACTTTTAATGAAACGAAAAGAGTATTGTAAAAGTGTAAACTACTTTACTTCATTGATTTCAATGACTACACTCGTGCGTCGGTGCGAAAGATTAGGATTGATGCCGACTGTCATCAGGTATTCTCCCGAATAAATAGTTTCTTCGTTGATAGAAGATTTGGCCCCAGGATAAATATTTATTTCCTTGATTTTATATTTTTTACTGGCATCTAAGCCTTTTAGTTTGGTGGTTGCGAGCAACGAAGTAAGGTTGTAGCGGTTATCAACCAAGTAATTGAACATCACAGCTTGGTCTTTTCTATCGCTCACAAATTCTACGGAAGCCATTTGATTTTCAAACGGATTTACTAAACGATACATATCGCCATGCCAAATGGTTTCTTTCAGATTAGCGTAGTTTTTTAGAGCATTTTGGCTAAAAAGAAGCTCTTTTTCGTCTAATTTGTTTACCACAATGTCATAACCCATTTTACCCATCATGGCTACATCGGTGCGAAATTTGATGCCTACATTACTCCAGTCAGTAATATGATTGCACTGGGCAATGGCAGGATAATAATACGAATATTCCCACTGCATAAAAATACGCTCCATTGGGTCAGTATTATCCGACACCCAAAATTCGGTGAAATATTTCAAAGCTTCGTAATCGACACGTCCACCACCGCCTGAGCATAGCATCATTGGCACTTTTGGGTACTTGGCACGGATACGCTGCAAAACGCTGTAAAGCCCCTTTACGTAATCAACATACAAGTGTGTTTGCGGTTTTTTAATTCGCTCCAAATACATCGAATGGGCATTGTAGGTCACGGCGTTGCAGTCCCATTTGATGAAAGCCAACTCAGGATTTTTGGTAAACAAATCGTCTAACACACCAAACACAAAATTTTGTACTTCGGGGTTGGCTAAATCAAGCGGAAGTTGATTACGGAAATAAACTTCGGGTCGATTTGGTTCACGAATCACCCAGTCGAGGTGTTTTTCGTATAATTCTGATTTTGGATTAACCATTTCTGGCTCAACCCAAATACCAAACTTCACGCCCGCTTTGGTGGCTTCTTTTACCAAATAGCCGATTCCGTTGGGTAGTTTTTTCTTGTTTTCTTGCCAGTCGCCCAAGCCTGCGGTATCGCCATTGCGTGGGTATTTGTTGGCAAACCAGCCGTCGTCCAACAAAAACATATCAACGCCCAACTCTTTTGCTCCTTTAAAAAGACTTGTAAGTTTGGTTTCGTCGAAATCAAAATAAGTGGCTTCCCAGTTGTTTAGGAGCGTTAGGCGAGAACCTTCTCCGTCGAGAATCCTATATTTTCTGGCCCAATTGTGCATATTTCTGCTGGCTTCACCCTGTCCGTTTTCTGAGTAAGTATAAATAAATGAGGGTGTGCGAAATTCTTCGTTGGGTGTCAGTGAATACTCAGAAGCATGAGGATTGATACCTGCCAACAAGCGTAAGTTTTCGTAAGAGTCTTTTTCGAAATCTATCTTGAAATTACCCGACCAAGCCAATGTGCCGAGCAATACTTTGCCTTCGTCTTCGGTGGCTTGGCGGTCGAATGAGAGCATAAAAGTTGGCGGCTGATACAAATTAGCTCTTGTGCCGAGTTTCGAGTCGAGGGTTTTGATTCCTGCCGTAAGTTTGGTGTCTTCGGGCTTCATTTCTCTGGCCCAGCTACCATGATAGTGGTGCAAATAATAATCTTTGGCCACAAAATAAAGATTAGCCGAAGCATATTTCTTGAGTACGATTGTTCCTCTTTCTTGGTTTTTAATGCTGCTCCATTGCTCAATGACATTTTCGTTGAAATAAACTTTAAATGATAGCATCACTTCAGTTGCATAAACGGGGTCACGGAGAAGAATATTCGTTTGCGAGACATTCTCATTGATTTTTTCAGTGCTATAACTGATGAGTTTTAATTCGGATGAAGTATTGCCATCGGCATGGAGAATTTCTAAGGCTGGTTCCACTAAGTTCCAAGAGCCACTTGGTGTATAGATAGAGTTGTAGATTCCTGCGTTATTATCGTTGTATTTTAGCGATTTTGCTAAAATTTCATATTCTGAGCTCTGTTGAAGTTTTTTTCCGAAATACGCAACGCCCACTCGATTCTCTTTATCGATGTGAAGTACCAACGCATTTTGCTTGGTTTCGATAGGAATGGTAGTTGGAATTTGGGCAAATAATTGGTTAGAACCTATCCAGATAGATAGAAGTAAAACTAATTTTTTCATGCAGGTTGAAAGATTAAGAAGTAAGTGTCAAAGATACTGAAAAAACGGTTGTGAGCGATGAAGAGCAACTCATTTCAGTTTTGACTCAATAGAATGTAAGTGCTTTTCGTTGAAAGTTCATAAATTTGGTTCGATTTAGTTTCTAAACTTTATTTTAATGAGAAAAAACTTTGCTGTTTTATTACTATTTATTGCTTTTTTTGATGCTTCCGCTCAGTTCCGAAAGCTAATTTTACGTCCACGTCATGGGCAAATTATCGGTCAATGGCAAGCTACCAATCAGCCACTTAGAGCTTGGCTCGATGGCGATAAAATGTTTGTGATTCAGGGCGAAATGGACAGCTTTGTGGTGCGTGGTGCAAATATGCTTTCCCGAAATGATGTAGTGACTAATTATAAAAATTATGTGCAGTATTTTGCTGAACCAACGGCTAATGGCGGACTCGAAATGCCCAAAAGTTTTGTGATTCCGCAGTTTTGTATCTCGCAGAAAACCCCCGATGGCACTACCGTAATATTGTGCGGACAAAAAGCTATTGATGCTGCAAATTCAACAAAACCAGCAACTTTACCAAAGGAAACTCCCACCACAATTCCGCAAGAAAAACCGACAACTTTACCGCAAACACAGCCACCTTTATTATCGACAATCCGACGAGGAAAAAGCATTGATATGAATTTTTCGGGCTACCCGAAAGTAACCGATGGTTTCAGTTATTTGCGGGCTGATGGCTCGGTGCGTGAAGTGCTTGCAAAACTTAAAATTGAAAACGGAAAACTAAGCGATGAGCAATGGAGTAGGCCTTTTATGAATGATAAAAATTACGAAAAGGGTTTTTATATTGGTTTGGGTGAAAAATCAAATACAGCTGCTTTGCAGAATTTAGATATTTCGGAAATGGCTGGTTTCGACCTCAGCGTGATTGAAGTTTATACCGAAAAAGGTAAATACTGGAATGCCCGAAATTGGCTTCAACAATACATAACAGTTCCAGGCAAACGCATGACAACCGATACGGTAAATAATGCTATTTATTTCTGGAATCCTGCTCAATATGTGAGCGAAAGTATTCTACCTGATTTCTATGATGCGTTTCCCGAATTTACATTGCCAAAAGGCAAAATCGTAAAGTTCTCGTACGTAGCAGGAACGGATATTGATGGCGAAAAAGCCACGAAACGAGGGGTTAGTTTTGTGCATAATGTCCCAAAGGTAGCTCGCCGAGCGTGGATGGATTATGACGGTTGGCTCTACGAGTCGGGGTGCCCGAAGGCCTACACTACAACCGAAGAGGTAGTAAACCAGTGGCTCGAAAGGGTAGATGCCAATATTTTACGCAAAAACTTTGCAGAGATAGTAAGCCCAAATACAAAAACGGGTTATTTGAGCCTAAACTTTGAGCCAATTGGGGTGTGGAATAGTAGTAAAAATATCGGAAAAATTGGTTTTGCTTTGCAAGAACTCAAACGCCAAAATGCCGAAGGAGAATTTGCGATTTGGAGCTTAAATCCGAGAGGGGTGAGTCGAGCAAAATTTGAAGGTGAGCGTGATACCCAAGGAATGACAAATGTATTAAAGTGGCAAGGAAGCGGCTTTGAGGCCTATAATCGTACGTTTTCGGCTTTGCCAACCCGAAATGTTTGGAATTCGGTGCGAGATGCCGTTACGGTATCGCAGGTTGGAAACTATTGCAACGATTTGCGTAATGTAGGAACAATTTACCATTTGATGACCGAAGGACTCATTTCAAAGAAAATTGAACCAACCAAAAAAGCCTTGGCTAATATTTGGCACGAAGTAGAGACAATGGACTGGCAATTGGGCGAGCAAACCCACCGTACATCAAGTGGCGAAGTTTTTAGGGTAAAACTGAAGCCAATCGTGCCGCCAGATTTGATGCAAAGCTGGGGAGTTTGGAGTATGTGGCTCGATGGACTTGACCTTTGGAGCGACCCAAACACAAAGGTTGATAACCCTGATTTATGGGGAAGCAAAGCTATGGAACTCGACAACGAAAAATACCGTGAAAATCGCTTCGGTGAACGCCTTTCGAGTTACCCGTTTCAATCGCAAAAAAATATAGACTGGCTCATGGCGGGAGTGTGGGCAATGAGCGTAAACAAAGATATTATTGATGCCAATACGCCTATTGAATATCCTGATGTAACACTACCCGATGGCCGCCGAGTAACGGGCGATAATAAACTGCCAACCGAGGCATTCGTGCGAGGTTTTCCGTTGGTGATGAAAAAAAGAGATGACGATAGCCGAGATATTCTTTACACGGCCTATTGGGGGCATAATCCTGCCAATAAAGCAGTAAAGATTGTAGTTGATGGACAGGAAATTATCATCAGAGGGCAATATACGAGTGTGGTTAGGGTGAAGCAATAAAGCAGATGAACAGTTTTTTTTAGTATCTTTTTTATGGTTTAAGGCACAAATTATTCAATGATTTGTGCCTTTTTTAATGGTTGAGAGCCAGATATGAGGTGTTTTAGTCGATACCCCAATTTATAGGGGTTGGTCGTCATTTTTTCCATTGCTTTATTTGCATACTTCTCGCTATATCTACACATCTTTTAGTATTTACACAACTTTTGCTGTTGACTATAAACACAATAATCCCAAAAAACTAAACTACCATGAAAGAAGTAATGATTAACATTCGGACAAAGGTTGCACCTGATAAAATTCTATTTTGTGAAGCAGATATCAACTACACTCGCATTCATTATCAGGACCGTGTGGAAATCATAGCGGTTACTCTCAAAGATGTTGAACGAAGATTAGATAGTCAGTACTTTTATCGTATCCATAAGTCTTATTTGGTTAATATGCAATACGTCGTTAGTGGTGAGTGTAACCGTGAGATACGAATGCCTAATAAACGTTCGATTGTTGTGTCACGCCGACGGATGAGTTTATTTAAAAAAATGCTTAAACAAAAGCACTTAATTATGGCATGACCTAAAAACCTTATCTTTGACATTAGTACTGTAAAACCTAAGCTTAAATGACTAAAATTCGCCTTTTAATTGCTGATGACCATAAACTTTTAGCCGAAACAGTCAGTGACATTTTAAAAGCAACCAATAAATTTGAAATAGTGGCTATTTGCCACACCAGTAAAGATACTCTTTGGAGCATTCAATTACATAATCCAGAAGTGGTACTTCTCGACCTAAACATGCCAGTAATCAGTAATGACCTGCCACGTGCTTCGGGATTAGATGTATTAGAAGAACTTCGTTCTAAGCAAGATTCAGTAAAAGTAATTATTGTTTCAAGTTTTAATCATTCTACATTTATCAAGCAATCATTAAATTTAGGTGCCAAAGGTTATTTATTGAAAAATACCTCTATTGAAGAAATTGAAACGGCCATTCTGACAGTATCGCAGGGTGGAATTTACCTCCAAAAAGAAGTAGCGGCTATCTTGAAAGGTAAACAACGAGACGTTGAGGTTGAAGATTCGCTCATTAATGCTATTTCGCTTACTAAAAGAGAAAAAGAAGTCTTAGACTACATCTCAAGGGGTTTTCGTACCGAAGATATAGCTATTGCTTTAAATCTAAAAAAATATACAGTTGATGAATATCGTGATAATCTTATTCATAAGATGAAAGCCAAGAACTCTGCTGAATTGATAAGAATAGCTTTTGAATCAGGACTTCTATAAAGGAACAATCATAGTTTCGTTTGTTTTTTGTTTATCCGTGATAGTTTACACACAAATAAATCTTGTTGGTATCAATCATTATGGAGAAAAAGTTGAGATTATTAATCAAACCAGTTGTTTAATTGACTCAAACGGACAACTATCTTTTAATCAGATTCCGACAAATATTAATTCTCAGAAGCTACGCAAAACACAATTAATTTAGGGAGTAATCAATCGTATTTATGATTAACAAGACATAAAAATGGGCAGCTATATGCTGCCCAATATATAAATTCTTACTTAAAACTATCAATTACCCGCTTCACACCAACAAAATGTGCTGAATAATACGGGTCTTTCAGATAACTAATCGTTACACCCTTACTCGTTGCCGAATGAATAAATTTCAATCCTTTAGAGTTTGATTCAACCACAATCCCCACGTGTGAGATTCCGCTTTTTGGACTTCGTCCTCTTCTGAAAAATATTAAATCGCCAGGTAGAGATTCGCAGGTTTCAACATCGTAGCCGAGTCTGAACATTTCGGTGCTACAAGCCCCCAATTTCATGTCGAATTTCTTGAAAACATAGCCTACAAAACCCGAGCAATCGAAGCCTTTGGCTGCTTTTCCGCCACGTTGATAGCGTGTTCCGATAAATTTCTTTGCGTATCGCTGAATGTCGTTGGCTAATTTTAGATAAGATTCCTCGATTGGTTCTTCAATTGCCGATACAGATTTCTTTTTGGTAGGAGTATCGTCCGTAAAATTTGCTTTACTGGCAAAATTCGACAACGATAAAATGACAAACAACGAACCTACTAAACTCTTTCGTAACATACAGATATTTTTTGGTTCCACGGCAAAATTAAATAAATGCAAATTAAAATCACCTTAAAATATTACTCAATAGTTTTTTAGTTAAATTTTATCTTAGAAAAATTAAATTTATGTGTAAAAAATATTCGTCACGCATAACTTTTTACGCATGATGATTCTGTATTAGTACAGGATTTTCTTAAATTCGTGCCAGAAACAAATGCAGCGACTCGTTGAAAGGAATGATTAAAATTTTTGTTTTTTGTTTTAACTTTCTGTTTTTACAGAAAGATACTTCTTCCGTTACCTATAAAGAATACCTTGGCGTCATTAATGGATACAAGCAATTATTGGTTGATATTCGTGAATATAAACTCTCGCCCCAACAAGCCCGTGAACGATTTCAAGAAATGATGCTTGTCATGAAAAAAGCTCATCCCAATGCACGCTACGACTCTACGCAAGTGAGTATATGTTTCCCACTGATGGGTTTCGACTTTCGGGCAGTAGGTGGCTATGGAAAGGGCTATATTCCTCGTGGGTATGATTTGTTTGACCAGGCAAAAAAAGGTAGCCACCCCGCTCATGATATTTTTATGAAAGATAAAGACCAAGACTGCCGAGACGACCGTACGGGTGATTATGTACCAGTATTATCAACAACTGACGGTATAGTAATTGCCACCGAAAATGGTTGGCAGCCTGGCAGTGAGTATCGAGGAGGGAATTATATTTGGATTTACGATACCACCAACGGTGGACTTTGGTATTATGCCCACCAGAGGGAAATCTATGTAAAAACTGGACAAACGGTGCGAGCTGGGCAGAAAATAGCACTCGTTGGTCGGACTGGATTTAATGCGGCAATGCCTCGCTCTGATACGCACCTGCACATGACTTATTTGAGAATTGACGAGGAAGGAAACCCGTTTCCAGTGAATACGTATGGTTGGCTTAAACAGGCAACTACGTTACTCGACCCTCGAATTGCCATTGATTTAGAACCGATTGCTATGGTAAGAAAAATAGAAATGCAGGAAAATATTAAACAAATGCCTCCGATAAAGGTCCCAAAAACGGCTTTTAAAATTATCGAACCAATATCCGATGAGTCAGCAAAATCTCGCCGTCGCCGTCGTCAGTAAAGGCTCTTATACTTACAATAACAACAAAACCATATTCTAAGCAATAAAATTGAAAACAATCATCAAAGGAACAGGCAGCCACTTGCCCGAACGAATTATAGAAAACTCATATTTTTTGGATAGACAATTCATGGATATCAATGGGGTTGTGAATCCAAAGCCTGCTGAGGAAATTATCGAAAAACTGGAGGCTATTACAGGCATAAAATCAAGAAGATATATTCCAGAAAGGGGCGATTCGGTGCCATTAATGGTCGAAGCTTCAAAAAATGCCATTGCCGATGCAGGAATTGACAAAAACCAAATTGATGGAATAATCGTGGCACACAATGCGGGTAATATGCTTGAAGGAATGCAGGGTTTTCATACGGTTCCAAATATGGCGGCATTGCTCAAAAATAAACTCGAAATCAGTAATCACGAATGTTTTGCTTATGACTTGCTTTTTGGTTGCCCAGGTTGGTTGCAGGGCATCATTCAGGCACATCAGGCCATCCAGATGGGCGATGCTACCAATGTTTTGGTTGTAGGAATTGAAGTAGCTTCACGCTTACTCGACCCACACGATTTAGATTCTATGATTTTGGCCGATGGCTGTGGTGCAGCGGTTATTTCTTCTGCTGATTCGGGTGATGCAGGAATTGTTTCGTATGCTACTTATTCACACGCCCAAGAAGATGTGGCGTGCATTTATTTGAGTGGTTCGTATAATAAAGAGTTGAACAATCCTACCTTGTTTAAGATGAATGGCAAAGACGTGTATAAGTATGCCACAGTTTGGGTGCCAAGAGTTATCAAAAAAGCACTTGATAAAGCAGGTTTAGATGCTTCGGATGTCGATATGTTTTTGTTTCATCAAGCCAATGGCAAAATGCTGCACGCTTTTGCTAATAATTTGGCTCAAATGTATAATATCGAAGGGTTATCTTTTGAAGGAAAGATTCCGACAACAATCGAGTTTACGGGAAATACATCGGTAGCAACCGTGCCAACAATGCTCGATTTGATTCGTAAGAATGAATTAGGAAACTATAACATTAAAGCAGGAATGAAAGTGGTAATGGCATCTGTCGGAGCAGGAATGCACTGTAATGCAATCGTTTATCAGTTTTGATGTGTAGAGCGAAGTTCCAAATTCGCAGTGAATTTTTTTGACAGCTTATAAAGCTGTCCTACAAATAAAAGCGGCCAGAAAATCTGTTTTTCGGGCCGCTTTTGTTATATTTTTTGTCTGATTACAGAAATACAATTTTGACTCTTTGAATCTATTCTTCCTCAGGCAAATCCATTAAATCTTTTAGTGTTGTGTTTTCGTAAACGGCCAAGTTTGCATCACGTACTTTTTCCATGATTGGTCGAATCTTACACGTTTTTTCGTCGGCACAGTCGTCACATTTTCCATAAAAATAAAGCGAAACACATAGCATCGGCGAGATAGGCCCATCAATAATACGCACGATTTTAGCAATCGAAACTTGCTCAGGCGACATGCGGAGTTGATAACCCCCTCCTTTGCCTTTTTGGCTATGAAGCACACCATTATTACGAAGTTCGAGCAGAATTGCCTCCAAAAATTTCTTCGGAATACTCTGCTGTTCGGCAATATCGGCAATCAAAATAGGTTGCTTCGATTCGTATTTTTCTGCAAGCACCTTTAGGGCTTTTAGTGCGTATTTAGCTTTCTTTGAAATCATTTTGTTTGTTTTGACGAAGAATTTAAAGAAATCAGAAAACAGTAAAACCGATTTCTTATTGAACAAAAGTACAATTTTTCGTTCATTTTGCAATAGTTTTATTCAAAGTCAACTCATTCAATATACCAAAACTATTTTGTGCCAACCGAATACGTATTTTTGACTACAATCGGAATTCCTCCTGATGAAATCCCTTCAAGCGTTATGTTTACTTTCGTAGTAGCATCTGTATTAAAAAATGTGATACTTGCTTTGCCGTTGGCATCGGTTTTTATTTTAGGCGACCAGAAAATAGTTGAGCGATAATCTGGACGAATATGCTCTGGCAAAGATACATCATACTTAGGTGCGTAAAATTCTTTGGTAGGGTAGTAGCCTGCCATGCCGAAATGTTCAACGCCTAAGGCTTTATCATTGCTATAATCGTAATTTGGGTTGCCTCTTTTAGTTAATACAGAAATAACGCCATTGCCCGCTCCCATGCCATAAATGGCCGATTCTGCTCCCGTTAATACATCAACTTTCTCGACATCAGTCACGGGAAGCATTAAAATAGCTGATTTATCGGTTCGCATACCATCAAGTAAAAACATAGGCTCAGACGACCCACTCAATGAACTAACTCCTCTGATTGTAACCACGGGGTCGTTAGCACTGCCCGATACCTGCACCCCCGCAAAGCGACCTCTTATTAAATCAAGTATATTCATGTAGCCAACCATGGTTTGGTCAACGGTCAGCGATTTACTCGGACTATTATAAAGTACCCGATTGTCTCGTTCTTCTACCTTCTTTTTGGCTTTTACTTGCACTTCATTAAGCATGATTGATTTATTGAAACGTAACGAACGCTCAAAATCTAAGGCTTCTTTGGTGCGTTTGAGATAATCGGCCAGTTCTTTTTCATCAAACGTAACGGCATTAAATGGAATTGCCACCACTTGAACTTTGGGCGAAAACGCTCGATCAATAAAAATCTTAGTATTTCGGTTGCTGTTTCCCGCAATCGCCTGTACGATTACTTGGGCCGAATCAGCAAAACTTAAGTTATTTACCACAAAAGAGCCATCTTTTTGGGCTAAGCCCATACCAAAAAGCCTTGTGCTATCTTTCAACGAAAACATAAACGTCAGATTTACAGGCTTTTCGAAAGGCTTACCATTCTGACGGCTGATTTCACCCGAAATACTGAGTCCACGCTCCAACGAATACTTCGGTATGGGTAACTCATCTTTCATTACATCATTCCAGCGGTAGCGTCTCCAGCCTTGGGTCATCATCAAAATATCTAAGTGACGACTCGCCTCGGGATTTTCCTTTGAAAAATAATAAGCTGGTTGTTCGATTTTACCTTTTAGGTCAGAACTAAGCAGCAAATAAGTTTGAATGTTTTCGGGAAACGGCTGTTCTAAAACCTGCCCCGCATCGGTTACTGATATCGAAAAATCGCCCGAAATGGGTTGTCCTTTGGCATTTTTTGCCTCTAAATTCAGCGTTACTTTCTCTCGTGTATTGTATTTTGTTTTATTAGTTGAAATACTGACATTCAGCGTAGTATCTGTTTTCAAGTAGATAACCCTTTCGCAGAGCGGCAAGCCTTTTTCGTTGAAAACCGTAAATTGGGTAACACCCGTTGGAAACTTACTTTTGGGAATTTTCATGAGCAAAATTTTCTTTGCCGAAGCAGCTTTTGCTGCATAGTATATTTTGCCTTGTGATTGCCCAATGATGGCAATTTGCCCCGCTGGGTTGGTGGAATTATGCCCTATAAACAAGCGGATATTCTCTCTATCAGCTACTGACTCTACGCCCATAACAAAGCCTTCTTTTTCAGCAACAGGCAGCGAAACCTCTTTCTCATAAATATTACGATACTTAATTTTGGCCGTATATTTTTCGCCAACTTGTGGCTTGAAAGTCATTACACCCATTCCCAAGTGCTCGCTTTCAAAATTAATCACCGTATCACCTTTATCGCTCAAAATGATTCCCGACACATCTAAACCATTGCCAAGAGCATCGACCGCTTTATAGGCCAAACGATTTTCTATGCCTTCTACCAAATTTCCACCTTCGGGAAAGAAACGGAAGTCAATTTCTTGTGAATTAAGCTTGATTGGTTCATCATCAGTATTAGGTCTGAAAACCTTGAAATCTTTCGTGAATAGTAAATTTTCATCGAAATTAAGCATCCAATTCGTATAAGCTCTTAGGCGATAATAGCCAGCTTTTAGGGTATCGGGTAGCATGAAGTCGGCGGCTGCACTTCCACCTTCGAGCTGTAATATTTTTTTTGTAATTAATTTACCTCGTTGATTATCAATAAGTTCGACATAAAGTGGGATACTTACCCTATCGGGTAAATGCGTATTGGCTTCAACCAAGTATGCTTTAAACCAAACGGTTTCGCCTGCGGTGTAGTAGGGTTTGTCGAGGTGCAGGTAGGCTTTTTCTTGCGGAAGCTCAATATTGAAACGCTCAAATTTAGCCGCAATCTTTTGAACCAAATCGTCTTCAAATGTAAAAGCAAATAATAGGGTAGCAAGTGCAAGAATTAGTGCGTTTGTTTTCATTAAATCAATGAAATTATGATTGAATTTACGTGTTTTTATCATGCAAAATGAAGATAAATAATTAAAAATAAAACATATTGAACCAGTTTCTTAGTTTTTAATGATAAGCGGTTATTTAATTCTGTTGATTGTATTTGATAAATCAAAATCAGTTCAAAAGCAAGGAGTTAAATATAATATTTCTAAGAAAAATTTGTACAATCAAGGAGTTTTTGTGCTAACTTCGCACAAGGATTCTAAACAAACTAAAAATATGTTACACTCAAAAATTGCAGGGATAGGCTTTTATGTGCCAGAGAAAGTTGTGACGAATCATGACCTCATGAAAGTCATGGATACTACCGATGAATGGATACAAGAACGCTCAGGCATTAAAGAACGACGCTACGGAAAAAAAGGTGTGGAAACTCCAACCACAATGGGAGCTGCCGCCACAAAAATAGCTTGCGAACGTGCGGGAATTAGCCCCGAAGAAATAGATTTTATTGTATTTGCTACGCTCAGTCCTGATTATTATTTTCCAGGTTGTGGTGTGCTTTTACAACGAGAATTGGGCATTACGCACAAAGAAATGGGGGCGTTGGATATCAGAAATCAGTGTTCGGGTTTTATTTATGCTCTTTCGGTGGCCGACCAATTTATTAAGGCAGGAATGTATAAAAATGTGTTGGTGGTTGGCTCAGAAATGCACTCAATGGGACTTGACTTCACGACTCGTGGCCGAAATGTAGCGGTTTTGTTTGGCGATGGAGCAGGAGCGGTGGTGCTTCAACCAACGACCGAAGAAGGTAAGGGAATCTTGACTACACACTTGCATTCGGATGGAACTCACGCCGAAGAATTGGCTTTGATTAGCCCAGGTAGTCATGGCGGGTATCATCTCGGAGCCGAGCAGTTTGGATTTCCCGATGTAGAATACGGCGAGATTTTTGTCTATGATAATTTGCTCGAAAACAAGACGTATTACCCGAATATGAATGGCCAGTTGGTGTTTAAAACTGCCGTAACTAAGTTTCCAGAAGTAATCATGGAAGCCCTCAATAAAACAGGTTATACACCTGCCGACATTGATATGCTCGTGCCGCACCAAGCCAATTTGCGTATTGCTCAGTTTGTACAGAAAACACTCCGATTGCCCGATGAGAAAGTGTATAACAATATCATGAAATACGGAAATACAACAGCTGCTTCGATTCCGATTGCCTTGTGTGAGGCGTGGGAGGCTGGTAAAATCAAAGAAGGAGACTTGGTTTGTTTAGCTGCTTTTGGTAGTGGCTTTACGTGGGGTTCGGCCTTGATTCGTTGGTAAGAAAAAAGTCTATGGTCGATAGACGATAGTCAATAGAAAATATCTGTGGACTGTGGACTATCGACCGTGGACTAAAACTACTTTATCTTATCAAAAAGACTCGCATCTACTTTTACGGCTGCTAAATCATTGCCTGTGCGTAGGTCGGTTACGTTGAGGTCTAATGGCCCGAGTTTATGATTTTGAGCAATTATTGCTCCTGTTTGGGTAGTTTTCCAATTATCCCAAGTGGCAGACACTCCACCAATTGGAATTACTTTTACCCAAAGTTTGAAAGCTTTCGGAACATCATTGGCATCTAAAATCCATAAATAAGAATCTCCTGGGGTTACTCCACCCGTCGAATAACTTGCCAAAAGTGCTTCTGCACCGTCTTCGGTTTTAACGATTTTTCGACTTACGCCTTCGTCAAAAACTTTATAAGGAGCAATTAGCCAAAACGAATCATTACAGAAAATCGACCATGCTTTTCCTCTTAAAACATCTAATTGTGAGTCGGTTATTTCTTTTCCCTCGCTGAATGCTTTTCCTTTATTCCATTCTTTCAAATTGAGCAAAACATTATTTTCGCCCCACTTTACTTCTACCATTTGTTTTTTCTTATCCCACACAAATTGGTGTCCGCCTTTGTGCGTCCACGCTACCACATTGGTGCTATCCCATGCCGATTTGTTGAGGGCTTTCAGCATTTTATTGGCCAGTTCGTCGGCGTTTGCTGGGTTTTCTCCAACAGGTAGTTTTTCGTTAAGAGTCAAATAACCGCCAATGACTAATATCAGTATGATGGCTGCAATATAAAGCAATACTTTTTTCATTGTTTTAAGAGAATATGTGAAACTTAATCAACGAAAAAGGTACAAAAGTTGTTCATTAATGTCAAATAACCTAAAATCCGTTGCTTCTAATTGCCGTGTTTTTAATACCATATGTGGCATTATTGACCACATCTTGCCCATAAGTTGTCAAATTGACGAAATTACCATTGGTAGTCATATTACGAGATGGACACGAGTCATTGAACCATTCCCAAGATAACCAACCAATTTCGTTGGTTTTGAGCAGTGGTAAGAGATTTTTGTAGTTAAACCCCGATGGTGCGGTATGTTCTACGGCCGTACCGTCAATACCGTAGTAACATTCTGAGTATCCAACAGTTATGGGGTCGTAGCTATCGGCACCGACTTGTTTATTAGCTATTTCACCAAAAATAATCGGAAAATTATTGTTTACTGCCGTAGCGATTTCGTTGGTTTGGTCGCCTTCTGCCCAGTAAGCGTGTACACTGAAAATAATATTATGGTCTGGGTCGTGATTGATTAGTTCATTAGCCGCTTGATTGACGAGTGTTAGGCTTTGCCCACAGAGAGGAGCATCAATCATGATTGGTACATGCAAACCTGCATTACGTAGGCTTGTGATAGCAGTTTTATATTGGTTTCGCCAATTGGTAAAAGCAGCCACATCTGCCTGATTATTAGGGTTATAGCTATAGCCGAAACCTAATTCATTTACTAAATTGATGAGTAAGTATTTTTTGTGTTTGTTGAACATCGCCACCCTGTTTGGCTCCGTCCACCACGATATATATCCATTTACAGCATTTAGCTTGTTTGGGTCATTGGGGCAACCATTGAAACCATCCCAAATATTTACAAGGGGTATTATTTTCTTACGAGCAAAACGAGTAATGATTGAGTCAAGGTCAATGTCGGTGTGGGAGGTATTAGCAACCGCATTCTGAAACCATACGATACGTGCCATATTTGCTCCAATTTTATCTACTTCATTGACATACTCATTAGTACCAGAAAATTGCCAATAATCGGTTGGGTAATTTAAACCCACAGGAATTACTTTTTGACGATTTGCATCATATAGATGTCGGCCTTGTATATACATCGTTGGAGCCAGACTTTGCGGGCAGTTTTGGATTTTAGCAGAAAAGACCGTTCCTGCATCAGCCTTAAAACCTGCCGACAAAAGAATGTTTTTTTCGGCAGTATAAGCTACGTTTGTACCAGCATTGGTAATGGTATTGGCTGCCAAAATACCCTTGGCTTGGAAAGTTCGGCTTCCATTATTGATAGTGGTAGAAGTTGGGTCGTCTTGCGGAAGCGTGAGCAATTCAGGGCAATTAGAAGGTGCGGGGTTTAGTATAATGCTTTTGTAGCAAAAGGCGGGTAAAGTAGGGTAGAAACCAATGGCTTCGTTGCTGGCAAAAGTAAGTGTTTCGCCCGTACTGCTTGGACTGGTAGGTGTGTAAGTAATCGGAATCGTGACACTGGTTTGGTTGAGAGCAAGTGTGGTGGTGATGCTTCCCGAAAATTCGCTGGAAATTAGATTGATGGTGGTTGTGCCTACTTTCGTGACCGTAATCGGAATCGTTATGTTATTGGTAGCCGCCACGCCTTGTGTAAAACTACTGCTGAGGGTGCTATTTTCGCAGTCTCCGAAAGTGAAAAATCCATCATAAACGGGTACGGTAAACGAGCAAGTCCCTGCTCCTAAACTCGGTGAACTGACCGTAATTGTACGAGTTCCTGCCACGCCCTGCCCATTATAATCTACATTCATAAATACATTTTGTACGCCCGTATTGGCAAAATTCTGAGTGATTGTTCCCGAAAAGTTTGTACCACTGGCATTGAGTGTTATGTTTCCTGCAGTCGCAATATCGAGCGTTACTCTGATGCTGATACTGGTCTGATTACCAAGCCTTACGATGGTGCCACCAAAATTCGGATACGCACATTGCGTGATGGTAAAGGCTGGAAAAATGGAGGCCGAAACTTCGGCACATTGACCATTGCCAGGGTAGGTGGCCGAAATACCAATATCGGTAAATGAACCGTTGCTTGGGTCAAATTTCCAAACTTTGCCATTACCTTGGTCGTTGGCATAAATAAAGTTGCCAATGCGAGCCAAACCACCGAATTTGGCACTTGCTTTTGAGTAAATCGTAGCGTTGGCACTTGTAATAGTAACTTGACCTCCTGCCGAATTTTGATTAATTAAGGCACTCGGCAGCTTGACCAATGAGCCACCTGCCGCATCGGGCGTTGGCGAATAGCTATCATTATTATTGGCATACCAAAGGTTTCCGTTGGCGTCTAAAACTAAGCCTTCGGGTAGTGAGAAAAGTTTTGCAGATTGGTTATCGGTATTCAGAAAAGCATCTGTACATGCTACCGAATTGGCAGCCGTTGAGCATAGAAACTGCGTTGGCGATGCCAGCGTATTATCAATCGCCCATTTCAAAATTCTATTATCGGAAAGGTCAGTCACGAAGACATCACCTGCGGCATTGCGTGTGATTCCGCCAATACCTGTGTAAGATTGGTTGTTTTTAAGCGTAGGCATATTCTGAAAAATTCCACCGCCGCTATAATTACCACTGCCATCTCGCTGGATTTTTATTACCCTACGTTTGGTTTCGCCAAAACCACAAGCTACATATAGCGTTCCGTTAGTTTGATTGACAACTATCTCGGTCGTAACTCGGCCCGTTGTTACTTTCGTGACGGACGTGTAAGTGAGTGTTCCACCCGAAATCAAGACCCCTTTGTAGTGCAGAAATCCGTCGGCTGATGGTTCGTCGTAGCCTACAAACATTTCGTTGTTATAGAAAGCCACGCAGTTGGGTTTATAGCTGATATTGCTTGGCCCAACCACATTAAAGGTTGTTAGTAAAGTTGCAGGATTATTAGCTAAATCATATACTTTTATCTGCGATGTCGAGTAATACGGCACTGCCAGTTTCTGCCCAAAACAAAGATTGAGTAGTAAAAGATTGACCGAAAGTATAATTATTTTTTTCATGGTTTAAGGCTGATTTTCGAGTGATTTTGTGAGTTTTTGGCTTTTCCTGCGTGAAATACTGATACTCAATCCATTGATTAGTTGAAGTGATTTGGTAGATTTTTCTATCGAAAAATGGGTCAAATAATCAATGTTTACCACTTGCCTACGGTTGGGTCTGATAAAAGAGTGTGTATCTTTCAGCATAAACTCAAACAAAGAGAGATTACGAGAAGAAAGGAGCTTTTTCCCTGAACTCAAATGAATATGAGTATAGTTGATGTCGCTTTCGAGCAAGACAACTTCCGAGGTTTTGATATAATTTAGCTTACCATTATGCCTGATGCGTATCATACCTTTGGCAATGAATGGGCGTTGTATTTCTAAGAAATTATCCATGTTTTCTGCTGTATTATTGGCCTGCGATGGCTATCCAGGCAACTTGTAAGTTTTGTCCCCAACCTGTATTGGCATCACGGCGTTTTACCCAAACCGTAAAACCAGCGGCAGTTTTATTACGCACTTGCATCTGAAAAAAATCTTCATCGGAAGTAAGGGAATTTTGTGTAAGCGTAACGGTATAGTTGGCGTTGGGCATTGGGTTTTGGAAAGTAATCGGCTGAGAATAAGCATTGTTGGTGCTACTTCCAATAGCCAAATTGCCAAAACGAATATCTTTTATTAGGAAACCATCATTGCTGACTTTTACGCCATGAGGAAGCACAATACCACTGTAATCTGAATTGATTACTAAAGGGTTGGTTCCTACAAGATTTGTAAACGATAGGTCGTTCCCATCCATATAGATGGCAGCATTAAAGAGTTCATCTGAGTAAAATCTAATTCCTGACCCAGGACCACCATCGGCCACTATATCTAAAAAGGAGGAATTCCCCGAACCGTCTTTTGCACTTATTCTTGCTCCAATAGTTCCATCATGAACCACGTGTAATTTGGCAGTTGGTGAGCCAGTGCCGATACCTACATTGCCACTATTGGTGTTGTATTGATTTGCTCCGCTATTTTGCCAAGCACCGCCCGTGCCACCATTGGTTAGGGTTTGCCACGTTGTTCCGTCGTAGTTTAAGTCTTTGTCAAAGACCATTGCACCTTTGGCTTGGCCAGAGATAGCCCCAATTTGGGCAGTTGTGAGTTGCGGAAACATGATTCCCTGCGGTGTTAAGGTGCTGCTCTGGGCAAAAGCGTGGCTGCCCCATACTGCAAAGAGTAGGAGGTAAGTCAATATGTTAGTTTTCATGATTTTATTTTTTAGTTTTCAGCCATTCTTCAATAGCTTGATAAAATGCTTGGGGTTGTTCAATCCAAATGAAATGGCCAGCGTTTTTGATGACTGAAAGTTTTGAGCTTTTGATACCCGCATGAATACGAGAGGCGTGCGAAACTTGGTCGCAGATGAAGTCGTCGTCTCCTACAAGTACGAGCGTAGGCACAGTGATTTTTGGCAATAAATCAATTATTTTTTCTCTGCCAAGGCCTCCTTTTGCGGTCATTTCCCACGCTTTTTGGCTGAGTTGCACATTTTTAATGGCAAGAAATTTGGCAAGATTGGCTTGGTCATGGAAATAAAAAGGCATGATATACGGCATCTCTTCATTGAGCGAGCGTTTGGTGGTATCAGTTCCCATCAAAATTCCTGCACCTATTTTGTAGTAAGGCTCGTTTTTTCGTTTTTCTACGGCTTTCATCAACTCTGTTTGTGCGAGTTCGTCAAGGCCAACAAAGGCGGCAACAGCGATGATTCCGTGGAGGTTTTTGCTGTATTTAATACCATAATTGATTACTTGCCAGCCGCCCATCGAATGCCCCATAATCCAAATTTTGTTTTGTTTTAGGTGTAGGCGAAGCTGCTCAATATCTTCTATGAAATCGGCGGTTTGATAGTCTTCGGGTTTATCAGAAGCCTCAGATTTTCCCGAGGCACGGGTATCGAGCCAAACAACCGTGAAATATTTTTCGAGTTCGGGCATTGAGTTTTTGTAGGCATCAATGTTTGGCCCCCAACCAGGTGTCGGGAAAATACAAACAGGCCCATTTCCACTTACTTCGTAGTGAAGATTTAGTCCATTAATAGTAGCAAAATGCTCACCTTTGGCTATGGGCGATTGGGCAAAACTATAATTCTGAAGGCTGATTAGTAGCAAAGAAAACATTAATAGGTATTTCATATAATAGTAGTATATTGTTTGGTAAAAATTTTATTATCAATTAGTTGTGTGGATATAGTTTTTTAATGATTATCTGCTATTTTATTGGCGTGTATAGCTTAGTGTAAGGTCATAGCTTTGTGTACTTTTATCAGGAGTACCATTGGCGGCTACCGAAGCTAAAAAATCAGCTTTGGTTTGTGTGATAACTAACTGATTACCCGGGATTTTGTAGTGGGTGAAAAACTTGAGCGTTTTGTTATTGGGTAATGGGGTCACGTTGTCACGCATTTTGTCGAATGTAAAATTCAGCCCTCCAGTTTGGCCAGTTTCGTAAGTTCCCGAAGCTAAAGCACCTAAAATTGAGGGAGCTACAAAACCTTTCACAATCCCACCTTTGAGTTCTAAATTGATTTTGTAAGCTACGAGGTCGGCGGATTCTTCATCGAAATATTCGGTAAAAGTCGTGCCTTTTTTGGCATCGGTTATGATGGTTAATTGTCCGTTGACCTTGGTAAGTTTCCACGTTCCTTCAAGGCCATTGCTATTGGCGGGAGCAGGGTCGTTGGTAGAACTGCTGCATCCTGCGGCCGAACTAAACAATAAAACCCAAGCGAGACTGAAATATAATACTATGTTTTTCATGGAGTTTTTTTATACAAAATTGCTTGTTTAACCGATGTTCATCAATGCCATGATTGGGGATAAAAAATTGGCTTTCCGACCATTTACTCAATAATTCAAAGTATCAATAACCCTTTTGGGTCATACGCAAGAATTTATGAATCAATGATTCTGCTCTAATTAGCTTTGACTACGGCTTTTAATCACTACTTTTGATTTGACTTTTGTCGAATCTGTATTTTGTAAATAATTGATTATGAATGAGTTAATTGAGAGAGTGCCTTTTGTGATTTGCTAAATAACTTATGCCAATTATGATGGCCAAAGTACCAAAAACGACCATCATTAATAAACCTGGAACCTCTCGCCAGTCGAGGATAATTGCTTTATTAGGTTCGTTGAGCGGATACGCAATTGTCAGTTCTTCGTCAATTTGATAATTGAATAAAATAAAAATTTGTGGTGACTCGCTGTAAGCTTTTATCTTTTCATTGGTAGCGGTACTAAATTCAAAAAAAGGGCTTTTGCCCGATAACATATTCTTTTTTCCGCTATTACTGTTTTCCGTAATCCATTTACTGCCTTTGGTTTTAAACCCGATTACTT
>JALQYE010000419.1 GCA_023254245.1 Emticicia sp. | reverse complement strand
ATTTCAAAAATCACACTTTTAGCACTGTTATCGGTAGCAGTTTTCTCCCAAGAAAAACAGCCCAATCCAACAAAAAAAGTAAGTATCACTTTTAAAAACAACAGTCTTTTGCCACGAAAGTATACGTTCGTGACTTATTGGACGAAAGACCGCAACAACAACGCAACCGAAGGAATGGTTTTAGCACCTTATGCTACCAAAACAATTACGGATGTTGTCGGTACTGAGCTATTCTTGGCCAGTGATAAGCAAATAAATACCGTAATGAGTGGTAAAAAGATTGAAGAACAGCCTTTCTGGGTTTTTAAGAGCGAAGATAACGGCAAAACCATCAACCTAAGAAAAGATTAAAAACAAGCCTTTTCTGCTCTTATCCACAAATTTGAATAAATACGCAAAAAGAAAAAATGAAAAAGCTATTACAACCAATCACGATGCCACATTGGCTACAAGATTTCTTATTCACAATTCCACGAGTAGTATGTGGATATTTACTCACGACCGATTTTGGAGCGGCAAAGTTTGGCTTACCGTGGTCGCCACTCGATAATAATCTCGGCTTTTTTGAGGTTGCTTTTTGGTTTCCAAACGATGTGGCCGCTTATGGCGGAATCTTCGCTCTCTTTCCTGCATTTTTTGCTTGGATGGGTGCTTTCAGCGAAGCCGTTGGTGGCCTCTTCCTTTTGTTTGGTTTTCAAACTCGCATTGCTTCATTCCTGATTCTCTGCACCATGCTGGTAGCAG
>JALQYE010000418.1 GCA_023254245.1 Emticicia sp. | reverse complement strand
GGCCAAGACACTTTTTGAAAGAAAGTTTCTGCGATTCATTAGTTTTTATAGAATTGAAGGTTGAATAGAGTATTAAAAATGGTATTTATGCAAGGGCTTTATTTCTCCGAATCGTAGTACTACGAATTTGTTTTTTTTCTCTTTGTATTTTTTGAGCTTGTATGTAATTACTAATTTGAGCTTCTTCTTCCTTACTTAGTGTTTTTTCTCCACCAATAAAGTCCACATCAAGTTCTGTTATTTTAGTTTTCATCTTGGAAAATATTTTTTGATGAGTTTTAATGCCGCTATTGTGTCAATAATCATCACTCGCCCTCCGAAGTGGAAAGCTCCAAGTGTCTCAATGTAATGCTGTACGAGTTGGGTTTTTGAAATGAAAGAAACATTACCCTCATGCCCACGTTGAAAAGAAAGCTTACAGGCAAAGGCTACCAAATTACCTGGAACACCTGCATAGACTTTTGACTGACCTTTATTAAAAGAGGCACTCTCAACTAAGTGCATGTAAACGTGGTCAGACTTTATCTCTAAGCTAATAACCCCTTGAATAATTGTAGGATTATTAACAATTGTAAGTTTATAAATCTCTCGCTCAGGTATCTTATATTCTTCTTTCCAATTAAACAGCCAACCTTTTTCTTTAGAGATATTTTTGAAATCTTTATTGGTCAGCACCGAAACTTCGGTACTAAAACTATCACCTGTAATTACATTTTCAATGGAGTTGGTGAGTTTATCAACGATAAAA
>JALQYE010000417.1 GCA_023254245.1 Emticicia sp. | reverse complement strand
ACCAATCACCAGCACACGCTTGTCACCGTGAACAATGGCCGGCAGGTAGCGTTGCACCATGACGCTGGTGGCACCGCCCTGGTTCAGTGTTTCGATGATGGCGCCCAGGTTCATGCCATCGGCCTTCACACGGAAGATGCCCATGCCACCCATGCCATCCAGGGGCTTCAGGATGATGTCGCCGTGCTCGGCGTGGAAGGCGCGGATGTCGGCGTCGCGGCGCGTGACCAGGGTGGGCGGCGCGAAGTCGGGAAATTCCATCAGCGCCAGCTTCTCGGGGTGGTCGCGCAAGGCCCGCGGCTTGTTGAACACGCGCGCACCTTCGCGTTCGGCCTGCTCCAGCAGATGGGTGGCATAGAAAAACTCGCTGTCAAACGGCGGGTCCTTGCGCATCACCACGGCATCGAATTTGTGTAAGGCCCAGGGGGTGCGGGAACGCTCCTCAAACCACTGTGGCTCTTGTCCGGTGAGATGCAGCTCACGCACCCGGGCCTGCACCTGTCCGCCGCTGCGCCAGGACAGATCACGCGGCTCACACGCCCAGACCCGATGACCGCGACGCTGCGCCTCGCGCATCATCGTGAACGTCGTGTCCTTGTAAATCTTGAAGGACTCGAGAGGATCCGCAACAAACAACAGGTCCATGATCAGATTTCGATCTTGCTGCCCAACTCCACCACCGAGTTGCTCGGCAGGTTCAGGAAGTCGGCGGCCGCACTGGCATTGAGGTGCATCTGGGCAAACAGCTT
>JALQYE010000416.1:257-751 GCA_023254245.1 Emticicia sp. | reverse complement strand
AGCCATCATTTAAAGAAAGCGTAATAGCTCACTGGTCGAGTCGTCCTGCGCGGAAGATGTAACGGGGCTCAAACTGATAACCGAAGCTGCGGATGGGCACAGTCAAATGTGTCCGTGGTAGGGGAGCGTTCTGTAGGTCTGTGAAGGTGGTGGTGTAAACCCTGCTGGAGATATCAGAAGTGCGAATGCTGACATGAGTAGCGATAAAGGGGGTGAAAAGCCCCCTCGCCGAAAGCCCAAGGTTTCCTACGCAACGTTCATCGGCGTAGGGTGAGTCGGCTCCTAAGGCGAGGCCGAAAGGCGTAGTCGATGGGAAACAGGTCAATATTCCTGTACCAGTCCATGATGCGATGGGGGGACGGAGAAGGTTATAGCAGCCGGGTGTTGGACGTCCCGGTTTAAGCAGGTAGGCGTGCTGCGTAGGCAAATCCGCGCGGCTTAGCCGAGATGTGATGACGAGGACCCACGTGGTCCGAAGTGCTAGATACCACGCT
>JALQYE010000416.1:0-247 GCA_023254245.1 Emticicia sp. | reverse complement strand
GTAGGGTGAGTCGGCCCCTAAGGCGAGGCTGAAAAGCGTAGTCGATGGGAAACGGGTTAAAATTCCCGTACTTTTATGCAGTGCGATGTGGGGACGGAGAAGGTTAGGTTAGCGGCCTGTTGGAATAGGTCGTTTAAGCCGGTAGGCTGGTGCGGTAGGCAAATCCGCTGCACCTTAAGGCCGAGAGGTGATGACGAGGGTCTACGGACCTGAAGTAACTGATACCACGCTTCCAGGAAAAGCCACT
>JALQYE010000415.1:266-755 GCA_023254245.1 Emticicia sp. | reverse complement strand
GGTATTTGCCATGGACTTGGTTATGGCGATAACTTTTTGTCAGTATTGGTAAGTAATGCCATTCAGGAAATAGACCGATTTGTTGCCGCCGTGCATCCTATTGAGCGCGATACTAAAGCTTCCGCTTATTTAGGAGATTTATTGGTAACGGCTTACTCTCAGTTTTCTCGTAACCGTATGTTTGGAACCATGTTAGGGAAAGGTTATAGCGTAAAACAAGCACAATTAGAAATGAACATGATTGCCGAAGGTTATTATGCCACCAAAAGTTTGTACGAAATCAACAAGAAATTCAATGTCGATATGCCTATTTTAAACGCCGTTTACAACATCATTTACGATAAAATTGCGCCGGCGGTAGAAATCAAATTACTCGCTGAAAAACTCGCTTGATATGAAAGTATTTAAATTCGGAGGCGCCTCTGTTAAAAATGCCGATGCAGTTAAAAATGTGGCAGCTATTCTTGCACGTTACCCCGATCAGAAATT
>JALQYE010000415.1:0-256 GCA_023254245.1 Emticicia sp. | reverse complement strand
ATACAATTTTAAAAATGCTAAACGTGAAATGGAATTATTAGCAGATCAGTTAAGCTAGTATCTACAAGAGTATAATCTAAATTTCAAAAGTATTTTTATCTATCTAATAACCTTTTTCAAGACGATAGAAATTCCATAAGAAGTCTGATGCTTTTTTCTCAGAGCTTTTAAATTAAAATTAAGCTAAAGCTTGTTTTAAATCTTCAATTAAATCATCAACATCCTCTACACCAACACTTAAGCGTAATAAATTATC
>JALQYE010000414.1 GCA_023254245.1 Emticicia sp. | reverse complement strand
ACCAACAAAAAGAGATGCTACAGCAGTTGACTGCTACGGGTCGGGGCGCTGAGGCACAAGCGCAGATTCTGGACATCCTCAACAGCAAGTTCGGTGGCACAGCGCAGGCGATGGTCAACACCTACGCCGGGCGCATGGAACAACTCAAAAACACTTTCGGGAACATCAAAGAGGAGATTGGCGGGGCGTTTTTGCCCGTGCTTGAAGATTTGGCAAAGGCGTTGACGGAAACCTTTGAGGGACAAGGGAGCGCCGTCACGGCTTTTGCTAACGGATTGAAAGATGCAATCTACGAAATACGGCAACGGTGGACTGAACTTGTGCTACAGTTTGCCCAGTTTGGTGAAGTGCTTAATTTTCTCAAATCACTGGGGCCGTCATTTGCGAACTTCTGGATAAACGCCATTGACCTTGTAGGACTGGCATTGCTTCGACTGGCAGCACAGTCGCTTCAGGTTGGGGCCATTATCAAGGGGAATTTGGCACAGGCGGCTGATTATGGCGCACAGGCCGCGGCCATGACTGCGGAGATGGCCGCAAAGTCAACGGCGCTTGGGGCGGCACTGTCCGGGCAAGCATCTGAGATGGGCGTAGCGTGGGATGCCATGCTAGGACGGTTGCAGGCCCTACAGTTGCAGATTGACGCCACGATAGAGAAAGCAAGGGGCTACGGAATATCACGGGCGCCCGCAGACGCATCACGGGGGGCCGGTGGGTTGGCGCAAGGCTATATGTCGCCTACACCACCTGCGGACGCCATAAACG
>JALQYE010000413.1 GCA_023254245.1 Emticicia sp. | reverse complement strand
CCCCCTAACCCCCGAAGGGGGAATAAAGGAGCAACAAAAAATAAACAAAATATTAATTTAAAATCAAAACTCAGCTCCCTCCCTTTTGGGGAGGGCTGGGGAGGGGCTTATGGAAGTTTTAAAAATAGCAACAGCAGGAAGTGTAGATGACGGAAAGAGTACTTTAATCGGGAGGTTATTGTATGATACTAAATCATTGACTACGGATAAAATTGAAGCAATAGAAAAAAGTAGTAAACAAAAAGGCTACGATTATCTTGATTTTTCTTTGGCTACGGATGGTTTGGTTGCCGAAAGAGAGCAAGGAATTACGATTGATGTGGCGCATATTTATTTTTCGACTGCAAAGAAAAGTTACATCATTGCCGATACTCCGGGTCACGTAGAATATACGCGTAATATGGTAACGGGTGCTTCGACTTCGCAAGTGTCCATCATTTTGATTGATGCGCGTAAAGGAGTTATTGAGCAAACCTATCGTCACTTTTTTATCAATAATTTATTGCGTGTCAAAGAAGTTATTGTTGCGGTAAACAAAATGGACTTAGTCGATTATTCAGAAGATGTTTTTAACAAGATCAAAGCCGACTTCCAGGCCTTAAATGCTAAAAGTTCGTTCAAAGAACAAAACGTAAGTTACATTCCGTTGAGTGCTATTAACGGAGGGAATGTAGCCGATAAATCAGAAAATATGCCTTGGTACACGGGGCAAACGGTTTTGGAACACTTAGAAGATTTAACACCTGAAGATGTTTTTGAAACAGGTAAAA
>JALQYE010000412.1 GCA_023254245.1 Emticicia sp. | reverse complement strand
CATTGGGTTTTAAAGTATTTGGTGTTGATACCTCTCCACTTGATATCAACTCACGTTATGAAGTTGTTGCTCACAATGTGCCATGTGAAATAGATGGCGTAACCATTAATCCCGGCGATTTAATTGTTGCCGATATTGATGGTGTTGTTGTAGTACCAGTTAATTTAATTGATGAAGTAATCGCACGAGTTGAAGAGAAAAACTCTGGTGAGAATTTATTTAGAAATGCGGTCCGAGAAGGCATGGCACCATCTGAAGCTTTTGCCAAGTTTGGTGTTTTATAAATGAAACCAATAGTTCAAGTTTCACTTGATCTAACCGATATTAAAGAGGCCATGGAGATGGCACACACCGCCATGCGTGCTGGCGTTGATTGGTTGGAAGCAGGAACACCATTTATTTTGGCTGAGGGTTTACATGGTGTGCGAGCACTGCGCAGTGAGTTTCCAAATATTCCAGTTGTTGCCGATTTAAAAACAATGGATGGCGGATATTTAGAGGCAGAGATGATGGCCAAAGCTGGTGCAACACATGTTGTTGTTATGGCTCGTGCTCATCCAGAAACTATCAAAGTGGTTGTGCAAGCTGGAAAAGATTGTGGCGTAACTGTGATGGGCGATAACTTGGGATGTCCTGACATGGTTGCCGGTGCTCGAATGCTGGAAGATCTTGGTTGTGACATGGTTATTCACCATATTGGTTATGACGAACGACGTGGCATTGCAGCTGCAGGAAAGGTTCCGCCTAATCCGCTTGATCAATTAAAAGCTGT
>JALQYE010000411.1 GCA_023254245.1 Emticicia sp. | reverse complement strand
ACCAGTCATGACGTGTACCAGATTGTGGGGTTTTAAGGGTTCTTTTCCGTATCCCAGACGCTTTCCGATGACAAACGATCCTACGAGTCCGGCTACGGCGGCATTAATGTGAACGACTGTACCGCCTGCGAAGTCAAGCACACCTTTCTGGAATAGCCAGCCTGCCTTGGCGGTCATCGCAGCAAGTGAATCCGCATCTTTGACCTCATCCGGGCCAGGCCAAAACCAGACCATATGGGCAATTGGCAAGTAGCAGAAGGTGAACCAGAGCACCATGAAACATAATACGGCCGAGAACTTCGCGCGTTCTGCAAAGGCACCGACAATTAGACAGCATGTGATGGTTGCAAAGGCCGCCTGGAACATAACGAAAACATATTCCGGGATCACAACGCCCTTGCTGAATGTCGCCGCATGTGTGTCGGGCGTCATGCCCAAGAGAAACAGTCGATCGAATTTTCCTATAAATGCGCTACCTTCGGTAAATGCGAGACTGTATCCATAGGTAACCCATAAAATTGTGATGAGTGAAAAAATCACAATACATTGCATCATGACTGACAGAATGTTTTTACTGCGAGTGAGACCGCCATAAAAAAGAGACAGTCCCGGCAGCGTCATCAACAATACAAGCGCGGTTGATATCAACATCCAGGTAGTATCGCCTTTGTTGGGTTCGGGTGCTTGCGCAGCCATTGCGACGTTGCTGACGCAGATTGTCATCGCTATGAATAGCAAGGACAGGATTCGTTTAAGCAAAATAGACATGACTGATCCTTAATTAAATG
>JALQYE010000410.1 GCA_023254245.1 Emticicia sp. | reverse complement strand
AGTGTTTTATAGTCTGCTGTTTCTTTATCACGCAAACAAATATAATCAGGTGCATATTTTGCCTTAATAGACAACAGTTTTTCCACAAATTTTACGGGATCAGATGTATAAAATGAAGGATCAGTAATGAGATAACGTTTGATCATTGAGTGAAAGTTTTTCCAAAAGTTGTGTTTGCTTTTTCAACTCTTCAAGCTTATCAGATTGTATTTGTGCCATTACAAATAAAATGGCAAAGAAACAACCGCTTAAAAAAATAAAAAGAGCCACAATGGATGCAATGATTAAACCAAAGGGGAGAAAAAGTAAGAAAGTGTAAAATCCTCCAGCGATTGCAAGAGCCCAAGAGGCTCCTTGCAAAAAGCTGAGAAGTTTTTCAAAACGCATTCGTTGATTTTTCAACAAGTAGGTACTTTTTAGTGTTCTTCACTAATTAAAACAGCACCCGCAAGATAAACGTATGTCAGAATCATAAAAATAAATGTCTGCAAGAATGCAGAGAATGTTAAAAGTGCATAAGCAGGAAGTGGTGCTACCCAAGGAGCAAGCATCAAAACAACTGCCAAGAAAAGATCGTCACCTTTGATGTTACCGAAAAGTCGGAATGACAAAGAAACAATACGAGAAAGATGTGAAACGATCTCGATTGGGAACATGAGTGGAGCCAAAACTTTCAATGGTCCCATAAAGTGTGCAAAGTAATGAACAACACCGTTTACACGGATACCTTCAAAATTATAATACACAAATACCATAAGCGCTAACGCCAAAGTCATGTTTAGATTGCTTGAAGGAGCTT
>JALQYE010000040.1 GCA_023254245.1 Emticicia sp. | reverse complement strand
CTCCAAGTATTACAGCAACCACTACCTATTATTTAGAATGCAGTTTAAATGGTTGTGTTTCAATGACAAGAAATAGTGCAATAGCAACAGTAAACACGATTCCGACAGCCTCGGCAACTGGTGATACAGAATGTCTTGGTGCAACAATTTCTTTGAGTGCATCTGGTGGAAGTACATATTTATGGGCTGGCCCGAATTCATTTACCAGTTCTTTTGCATCTCCAACTATTGCCAACGCTCAACTTGTTCATGCAGGTACATATACTGTTACTGTAACAAGTGCGGCTGCTTGTAGTGCAACCGCAACTGCAAGTGTAGTGGTAAGTAGTATCGCTGCTCCAACTACAATAGGTGCATCATTATGTGGTTCGGGAGCAGTTGCTCTTTCTGCCAGCGGATGTAGTGGTACTTATAATTGGTACACTGTGGTATCAGGAGGAACAAGTATTAGTGTTGGTGATTCGTACATTACACCTATTATTAGTAGCTCAACAACGTATTATGTTGATTGTACTGTGAATGGCTGTGTTAGTCCAAGAGCATCAGCTACGGCTACAATTCTTACAACCACCACTGCTACCGCATCTTCAAATTCACCATATACTTCAGGTGGAACATTGAATTTGTACGGTACTGGTACTGGAACTTATGCTTGGAGCGGCCCTAATGGTTTTAGTTCTACCCAACAAAATCCAGTTATAACGAATGCAGGTACTGATAGAGTTGGTGTATATACATTTACAGTTACAGCTGCAAATGGTTGTAAGGCCGTTGCTACTACTTATGCCACAACCACTTCTGGAAATGGAATTGATGGTAATGGTGCATGTAATGACCCTATCGTTGCGGGTACTACTAAAATCAACCCAAGTCGAACAGGTATCTGTTTGGGTTGTAGTGTTACTGCTGCCTCAACAGTTGTTAATGGTAATCTTGGTGATTATGCTGAAATGACCATTGGTGCATCAATCATTGGTGGGGGAGTAGCTATTTCGGTTCAAGATACGGTTACAGATTATCCATCTGGTTATTATGCTGGTTTTACAGTTCAGCCCGTAGGTAATATTTTAAGTACAAGTATTCTTAGCGGTATCACAATCAATACTTACTTGAATGGAGTACTACAAGAAACAGCTACATCAGCCAATGGATTACTTAAACTATCTATCTTATCAGGTTATGGCTCACTGCAAAGAGTAGGATTACAAACAACCAAGAATTATGATGAAATCCAGATTATTGCAAATGGTGGATTGGCTTCATTATTAACAGGTTTGAGGGTATTTTATGCTTTTGAAGAACCAATTTCATGTGCAAAAAACTGTGAGCAACCAATATCTACTTCAAGTTTTGGTGGTAGTATTGTTTCTTCGAGAAGTGGTATCTCAGGCCTATTATGTCTGGGTAGTGTAACCAATACTGCCAACGTACTCGATGCCGATTCAACTAATTTTGCTGCAATGAATTTAGCAATTGGAGCTTTATGTCAATCAGCTCTCTCTGTTAAAGCAAATACATCGTTCTCGGCGGGAACTCACGCAGGTTATGTAGTTGCTAATTCAAGCGGAATCTTATCATTAGATATCTTGAGTAATATCAGAATCGAAACATATTTAAATGGTGTCATTAGAGAAAGTATCAATGCAAATAGCAGTGCAGTATCGGTAGGCTTATTTAATCCAACCACTAACCAAACTGCGATTAGCTTTAAGTCGAGTTTATCTTTTGATGAAGTACGTATAGTAGTAGCGGGTACTGTAAGTTTACTAACACAATTAAATGTCTATTACCCATTTATCAGAAGAGACTCTGATGGAGATGGAATACCAGATTGTTTAGATAAATGTGCAAGTGGAAACGATTTAGCAGATAGTAATGGCGATGGGGTGCCAGATGCTTGTACGCCAGAATTCCCGACAGTAGTTGCTAATGGCGACACAGTTTGCGTAGGGCAAACCATCTACTTAACAAGTAACGCTACACAAACAGAACTTTTAGAGGATAACAAAGTCTGTAACGATGCTATCGTCGGCACAGGTGTAAGACTTAACCCAAGCCTTACTGGTATTTGCCTTGGTTGTACTGTTAGTAGCGGGGCTGCCGTAATTGATGGTGATTTGACAAACTATACTGAATTGGCCATTGGGGTATCAATTATTGGTGGAGGAACTGCCTTGTCGGTTCAAGATACCATGCGAAGGTATCCTGCGGGGAATTATGCAGGATTTGTCGTTCAGCCAGTAGGAGGCCTCTTAGATTTAAGTGTTTTGAGTGCAATTACAATCCGAACATACTTGAATGGAACTTTGCAAGAGTCTGCCACAATCAGTAATAACCTTTTAGGTGTTTCTGTACTTACAGGTAACGGTGGTCTACAAAAAGTAGGATTTATTGCAACCAAAACCTACGATGAGATTCAGATAATTGCAGGTGGAGGTTTAGCAAGTTTACTTACAGGGCTCAGGGTTTATTATGCCTTTGAAGAGCCTTCATCATGTTGGAAAAACTGCGAAGAGGCCATGAAAGTAAGCAACTTCGGAGCTTCAATCGTATCTGTTCGTTCGGGTGTGAGTGGTTTGCTATGTCTCGGAAGTGTTGCCAATTCAAGTAGATTGATAGATAGCGACACCACCAATTATGCAACTATGAATTTAGCGATTGGGGTAGTATGTCAGACAGCCGTTTCGGTAAAAGGAGCTACAACTTTGCCAGCGGGAACACATGCAGGTTTTGTAGTTGAAAATGCAGGTGGATTATTATCTCTCTCAATGCTTGGTAATATAAGAATTGAAACGTATTTAGCTGGTACACTTCGAGAAAGCATCACTCTCAATAGTAATGTTGTGACAGTAGGTTTATTAAACCCAGGTTCTCCATTGACTAAACTGAGCTTTAAAACAGGGCAGTCTTTTGATGAAATTCGATTAGTTGTATATGGTACCATTAGTCTTATTTCTCAATTAAACGTTTATTATTCTTTCATACGTAGAGATGCTGACAGTGATGGAATTGCTGATTGTATGGATAAGTGTAATGGCACTGACTTTACGGATAATGATGGCGATGGAATCCCAGATGTGTGTGATGCAACCAATACAACATTATTAACTTATAGCTGGACTGGTCCAGGTGGATTTACTTCAAATTTGCAATCACCTACTCGTCCGAATGCTACAACAGCAATGGGGGGTATCTACACGCTTACTATTACCAATTCATCGGGCTATGTTCGTACGCTTACTACAAACGTAACGGTAAGTCCATATCCAACAATTTCAGCAACTTCAAGTACAGTTTGTGCAGGCGGAACTATAAGTATGTCAGTTAGTGGAGCTATTACTTATACATGGACTGGCCCTGGAGGTTTTACTTCTAACGAAATTATTATTACTCGTGCCAATGCCACAACTGCTATGGCAGGAACATACACTATTGTAGCTTCCAATTATAATACTTGTAACTCTACAGGTACTGTATCGGTTACGGTCAATGCTTTACCAACCGCACCAGTAGTTGCTAATGCAGCACGTTGTGATGTAGGGGCTATAACCATTACAGCTACAGGCTGTTCGGGCGGAACCATTCAGTGGTATGCTTCACAAACAGGCACTACAATGCTCGCTACAGGAACGAGCTACACTATTGCTTCATTATCAAGTAGTGCTGTATATTTTACTTCGTGTACGGATGCTAATGCTTGTGTGAGTTCATCAAGAAGTTATGGTGTGGCCGCTATTAACTCAGTTCCCGATGCCACCTTAACTGGCATAGGCTCATTATGTTTAGGTTATCAACCTACCAATAATGGGAAATTGCTTTTAACAAAATTCAAAGCATCAGATACATTTTCATATAATATTGGTTCAACATATAATTCTGGCACGGCTTCTGCTTTTGCTGCAATTCCAACAAATGGAGAAATCCTAACAGGAATATCTGACCCAAGTACAAGTATAGTGTATACCGTTAGAGTAAAAAATGCAGAAAATTGTACGGTAGATAAAACCGTAACACTTACTAATCAGTGTTCTGTTTGTCCCGCAGGTTATTGCGAACCATCTACTATCGTAAAAACTAAATAATATATTTGTTTTGCGTAGTTTTTTTTTAAAATAAAGTAGAAGGTTATATCCTTATTTAGATTATAAAATTCGATTAAAGAAAATAGTTTTAGATTAACAGTAGGGGATTTTAAGACCTACAATAAAGATAATTCATTGATAGTCAATGAAGTGTTTTTATTGTAGGTATTTTTTTGGCATAATGATTGCTAAATAAAAATTATTGAACGGTACCGTTCTTTCCTAATAATATAAAAAAGGTATTGTATAAGACAAGATAATGAACATCCTACGAAAAAAAATTAATGATTTTAAGCCTTTGAGTATGTTTACAAACATAAAAAGGCTTCAATGTTTTTTTTATAATGCTAAAACAGTTTTTGCTTGTATCTAAACTCACCTACCGTATAAACCCAAAATATCAAAACACATTACGTCTCATGGAAAAAATTTTACGAAATTTAGTTTTCAAGGATAGGCTTGGAATGAAGTTGACACTTTTGCTGATACCAATATTATTTTTAAATTTTCAAGATGCTTTCGGTCAGGCAACTCCATGTGCCAGTCCGATTGTTTATTTTTTGAAGACAGAAGCAACCAGTACTGATGTTGCACTTGATGGAAAAATTAAACTCTATGGAGACGTAACAGGAGCGAATAAAGTGGTTATTTCAACTACTGCTTTGGCTGCTCCAACAAACAATACTGAATTTACGAATGCAGCATTGTTTTCGACATTCACAAATGGTTATATCAAGACCAACGCACCCAATACCAATCAGACATATTATGTAAGGGTTTACTCAGCCGATGGTTTATGTTATACAGATAATACAGTCAATTTCGAGAAAACCAACTTTACGACAATTCCAACACAGCCAGATATCATGGTAGCCGTCTCACACAATGGGGGGGCTTTTGTTGCTAAAAACACACCTTTTACCACAGTTGTAACCGTACAAAATGATGGTACGGCAACTGCGACAGGTTTAGAGGTCACAATTACTATACCTGCTGGTATAACTGTTGGAACTGCAACAGCATCAGTTGGTACATATAGTGCTGCTACTGGAAAATGGACAATACCGTCGGTAGCACCTGGAAGTACCAATAATGCGACTTTGACTTTTGCTAATACTCAATCTACTACTGAGGGGGTTAAATTTATTTCAGCTATTTTAACGGCTGAAACGCAAACTGATAAAGATTCAAGTCCGACAACAACAAATGCAGGCGAAGATGACCAAAGTACTGCTTGTGTTTCTACTCCCTATGAGCTTTGTAATGGAAATAAGATAGATATTACATTGGCTTCTTACACAGGTATTGTGTGGAAAAAAGATGGAGTTACGATTACAGGTTCAGTTGCTGGACAATATACAGTTAACGCCAATGGCTCTTTAACGATTTATTCAATAGGAGAATATACGTATAACATTACATCAGGACCAAATGCGTGTCCAACAGGGGGATGTTGCCCAATAAAAGTTGTAGCAGCCCCTCTACCAGTTCTATCATTGACATCAACACCAGTATCATGTTTTGGTGGAAACAATGGTACAGTTACTGCAACAGCAACAAGCGGAACTACGCCTTATGAGTTTAGTAAAGACGGAACAGCTTTTCAATCTTCGGGAGTATTTAGTTCATTAACAGCTAATAACTACACAATTACTGCAAAAGATTTTCAGGGTTGTACTGCAACCGCAACTATTACAGTAACACAGCCAACATTACTGACAGCATCTATTGCTCCAACTGCACCAGTAATCTGTAATGGACAATCTGTGAGTTTGAATGCAAGTGCAGCAGGCGGTACATCTCCATATACTTATGCTTGGAGTGCGGGGCTTGGAGCAGGGGCAAGCAAAACAGTTTCTCCTACAACTACTACATTATATACAGTAACAGTAACAGATGGAAATGGTTGTACTGCAACAGCGACGGTAAACGTCACAGTTAATCAAACACCGATAGCTTCTGCCCCAGCCGTAGCAGCGATATGTGCAGGTGGAACAATCAACTTAACCTCATCGAATACGAATGCAGCCATTACAACAGGATTGAGTTATTCATGGTCAGGTCCAGCATCGTTTACATCAACGGCACAGAATCCAAGCCGACCAAATGCAACAGTAGCAATGAGTGGAATTTATACAGTAACGATAACCTCGGCAACGGGGGGCTGTACCTCGACAGCAACGGTTAATGTGACGGTTAATCAAACGCCGATTGCATCAGCTACTGGTGATGTAAAATGTGTTGGGGCAACAGTCAACTTAACCTCATCGAACACGAATGCTGCAATAACAACTGGTTTAAGTTATTCGTGGTCAGGTCCAAATAGTTTTACATCAAATGCTCAGAATCCCACAATAACAAATGTAACAGCAGCTGCCGCAGGAGTATATACAGTAACAATAACCTCAGCGACAGGCGGTTGTACGTCAACAGCAACGGTTAACGTAACGATTAACCCTTTACCAACGGCAACGCTAACTGCACCAGCAGTTTGTGCGGGAACAACGACGGTTCTTGCACCAACAGGTCTGTCTAACGCAGCTACATTCTTATGGAGTACTGGGGCAACAACATCGAGTATTTCTGTAAATCCAACTGAGCCGACAGGTTATACATTGACAATAACATCAGCATCAAGTCCAGCTTGTTCGATTACACGTACAGTCTGGTTAGATGTGAAACCGCTTCCAACGGCAGAAGTTACCGTGATTCCTTCTTCGTGTATTGGTAGTATTTCGCAAAATAATGGTCAGTTGATGCTTAATAAATATAAAGATTCAGACCAAGTAGCTTATGGCTCGCCTATATCGGCAACTCCAACATTTGTGAATGTTCCAGCAGGTGGAATTTTTGCAACAGGATTGGCTAATACAGCCGCTACTTATACAATTAGATTGAAGAATACAATCACAAGTTGTACTAACGACTTTACTGCTACTATGACCGTAACAGTATGTCCTTGTCCAGCTGGATATTGTGAACCTGCAACGGTTGTAAAAACTAAATAAAAAATTATTAAGTGGTACAGTTTTTGTAAGTTGGTTAGAAGCAAATTACTGTATCACTTAATTACCTAATACAGCACTCAAACTCAATTAAATATACTTACATTACTCAATTTATCAAATGGAAAACAATTTACTAACCATTCAGCCTACAAACTTCAAGCTTACCAAAATTTGGTCATGCTTTTTGATGTTCTGTATGCTATTATTGTTTGTAAGCCAATCAACTTACGGACAAAAGGTTCCAGTACCGTGTACAGGCACAGGCCCTTTCACAATAATCGGAGAAGATGCCTCTTCGCCAACGGCCAATGATGCCAAAATGCGTATCTCAGGAGCTTTGGCAGGAGATGACCGTGTAGGTTACTCCATCGGAGCAACTTATACTGGTGCAAATTTTGCTGGTACTCCGAAATTATCAACATTAACAGGAGGGTATTTATCACAAACATTACCTACTCCAACAAATACTGCGGGTACACAATACACAATTAGGGTGTACAAGGCTGATACGACTTGTTATTATGACCAAGTCTTTACTTTAGAATATGTTAACTTTAACACTGCTCCAGTATATCCTGATATTCAAGTATCGGTGGTTAAAACACCTGACTTGGGTTTTTATGCATTAGGCTCAACAGTAACAATTGATGTAGTTGTGCAAAATACAGGTACTGGGCCAGCTACTGGCGTTGAATATACTGTTGGAATCCCTGCAGGGCTTACAGGTGTTACTGGGGTTGCATCGTATGGAACATATGATAATGCAACTAAAAAGTGGACGCTCGGAAATGTGGCAGTTGGCCAGACAAACATAAAATTGACCTTAACAGGAACTGTTGCTTCAAGAGGGGTAAAGTATTTAACCGCTGACCTAACGGGAGAAGTTGAAAATGATATTGACTCGCGTCCAACTACTGTGACGAACCCGAGTAATACACCAGGCGAAGATGATTTTGGCTCGGTTTGTATATCAACACCATTCGATTATTGTACGAATGACGAATATACTATTACATTACCAAGTTATACAAGTATCAAATGGTTTAAAGGAACAACCGAATTGACAGCTGCAAATGCCGCTACAAACGGAGTTAGATTAAATGTCGATGGTTCTTTGACTGTATTTGCTACAGGAGACTATTCGTATAGCATGACAGTTGGACCAAACGCCTGTCCAAGTGGTGGATGTTGCCCTATTAGAGTTGAAGCTGGTAAGCCACCTGTATTGGTAGCACCAACAGCACAGTCGGTTTGTTTCAGTAAACCTTTCAATGCTGTAGCAGCAACAAATACTCAGACTTCACCCAACGGAACATATATTTACCAATGGTATAATGCAAATGGGGCCTCTAACCCAACTACAACTGCAATTGCGGGTGAAACAGCTCTTGCTTTAACTGCCCTTCCAACTGCCGTAGGAACGTATGTTTATAAGTTAAAAGCCTACGAACAAGGCCACCCAAATTGTGCTGACTCGGTTACTGTTACGCTCGAAATCAAAGCATTACCAACTCCAGTACTTGCATCTAATAGCCCTGTTTGTGAAGAAAGCCCTATTAACTTAACAGCAACACCAGCAGGTGCAACAAATTATGCTTGGACTGGCCCTAATGGATTTACTGGTTCAAATATTGCTAATCCAACGATTGCAAGTGCGGCTCTTACGAGTGCAGGTACCTATGTAGTGACAGTAACAAATGGTGTAGGTTGTTCGGCAACTGCCACAACAGCAGTCATTGTTAATCCTAAACCAGTTATTCCAGTAGTAGCTAACAAGACATTCTGTGCTGAAGACCCACAAGCGAATCTTACTGCAACAGCACTTAATGGAAATGTATTATTGTGGTATGGCAATTCATCAACTGGTGGTGTCTCATCAACAACAACTTCATTCCACAATCCAACAACAGCAGGGGTTACTCGTTATTATGTAGCTCAACAAGTTAGCCTAACAGGTTGTGAGTCTAATCGTGCCGAATTGGTCGTAACAGTTAATGCAAAACCACTACCGCCAACAACAGCTCCAGTTTCTGCTTGTCAAAACTCAAATCCTATTACCTTGACAGTATCAGGTAGTAATACAGGCTTTACTGTGTTGTGGTATGGTTTAAATTCTACGGGTGGAACAGGTGCTACAACGGCAGATATTGCTCCAACAAATACAGTAGGAACTACAACTTACTATGTTAGTAGAAAAGATGATTTGACAACTTGCGAGTCTAACCGTGCAACAATTCCAGTTGAGATTCGTGCTACTCCAGTTCCAACATTGGCATCTAATAGCCCAGTTTGTGCTGAAAGCCCTATTAACTTGACCGCAACACCAGCAGGTGCAACAACATATACATGGAGTGGACCATCTGGTTTCACAGGAAGCAATACTGCAACCCCAACTATTGCAAGTGCATCATTGGCTAACGCAGGTACTTATAACGTAACAGTAACAAATGGTGTAGGATGTTCAGCAAGTACATCTGTTGTGGTTGTTGTAAATGCACTTCCAGTTGTACCAGTAGTAGCTAATAAGACATTCTGTGCAGAAGACCCACAAGCAACACTCGTAGCAACAGCTCTTAATGGTAATCATTTATTATGGTACGGAAATGCTTCTACAGGTGGTGTATCTTCAACTACAACACCAATCTATAACCCAACAACAGCGGGTGTAACAAGATACTACGTAACGCAAGTGGATGATGTGACAGGCTGCCAGTCTTATCGCAACGAATTGGTTGTAACAGTTAATGCAAAACCTCTACCGCCAGTAGCAGCGGATAAAACGTATTGCCAAGGTGTAGCAGCGACAGCTCTTACAGTAACAGGTGCAGCACAACATACATTCCTGTGGTATGGTACTTCATCGACAGGTGGTACAAGCTCAACAGTAGCTCCAACACCTCTAACCAACACAGTAGGAACTACAACTTATTATGTTAGCCAAAAAGATAACGTAACTGGTTGTGAATCGAATCGTGATGACGCTGTCGTAACTGTAAACCGTACACCAGTTGCTCCAGTAGTGGCAAGTGTGAAATACTGTCAAGATGCAACCGCAACAGCTCTTACAGCAACGGGTGAGGCTGGTAATACAATTATCTGGTATAACGGTGGTGCAACGTCAACAACTGCTCCAACACCTAATACGGCAACCGCTGGTTTGACATACTTCTATGTATCTCAGTCAATTCCAGGAACAGGTTGTGAGTCAGGTATGTCAGGAGTTCCTGTAACTATCGACCCTAAGCCAGTGGCAACAGTTATCGCTGTTAACTCACTTTGTATCGGTACTGTATCTCAAAACAATGCTAAGTTGATTTTGACAAGATACCGTAACTCTGACGAGGTAATTCAATACAACACAGGTAGCACAATCACAGGTACAACATTACCAATCTTAACTAAACCATACTCTGGTGGTGTATTTGCAAGTAACTTGGCTAACCCAACGACTGCATCTCAAGATTACGCAGTACGAATCCAAAACTCGTATGGTTGTACGATTGACCGTGTAGCAACGTTGACTAAGACAGATTGTGGATGCCCTGGTGGATATTGCGAACCTGCAACAATTACCAAAACGAAGTAAGCTAATCTTCAATTACATAGGCTAATTGCCTAAGTTTAAAATACAAACAATAGCCTGTCCCAGCTCACTAAAAATAGTGGGCTGGGCTTAGGTTAAATAATAGAATTGATATTTTTATTAGTTTCAAAATGTCAGTTTTATACTTTTTAAATTGCTATGTGAAATGATTTTTTAGAAAACTACACCATCGGGGATAACATAAAAAAGTTCTTCTTTTTGTTACCTTTTATCAGAAATGCAGTCTTAAAATCATACAAACAAAAATGAAATCTAAAAACTGATACATATCGTATCTTAATAGTATAGAAATCAGAAATGTTTGTGGCAAAATATCGAGTTTTTTTACTAAAATACGTGTACCTCGTAAAAAATGTACTCGTTTAATAATTTTTTCAGAAAAAACTCTTATCTTGCGGTATCATTTACGACCATTCCTGATGTCCCCATTTTTAATTTTCAAAAGTGCTAAAAGCATTTCTGAAAATATCAGTTTTCTACTAAGAAAATTTAGCTATTGAGTTTCTATAAATGCTATTGAGTTGATTACTCTATGAAAAAAATTAAAGGTTTACTAAAGCAAACCTTTGGTAATGTCTTCGTAACTGTACTACTATTCTCGGGTTTGGTCTTGTTGGGTTCGAGTAGTTATGGTACAAATGCACGATTGAATAAACCAAAAGGAAAACCAGCAAAAGCCGATTGTTTTCCGCCTGTCTTTACACTCCGAAGCGTAGATGTTACACAGGCAAACACCAATGACGCTCAGCTTATTTTATCGAACATTCAGAATGCTCGACGTTATTCTATTTCTGAAAAGGGAACAGCAGATATGACCTATACCAGGGCCACTATTCTTGACCCTACCAAAAAAGAAGTGGTCATCAAAGGCTTACCAAATCCTATTGATTTTACCTCTTATACGGTGCGTGTTTATAACTCAGAAACTTGTTTTGCTGACCAAACAATCACTTTGGAGCATGTGAATTTTGCAGACTTAGTAGACGAAAGTCGATTAGAATTGATTCAGGCCGTAGATAACCATAATCCTCAAATCGACGAAACCGTTACTTTTACAACCATAATCTCTAATAAAGGAAGTAGGGCTGCCACGGGTGTAGAAATTCAAACTTTGATAAGTAGTAGTTTGAAAGTTGTTTACTTTTATGCAGATAAAGGTGCGTTTGAATCAACCAGTGGCTTGTGGGGTGTGGGCAACGTTAATGGTGGTGAAACTATCAAACTTGTCGTAAAGGCAAAAGTTCTACAACAAGGATTGTCGTACCTAACTTCTTATATTTGGCGTCAGAATGGTAAAGAACGAGATATAAAAGCACGCAACGGAGCCGATGGTGGTGATGATTATGGTGTAAGTTGTGTAAGTGTGCCTATTTCACTGAAAAAAGGCGAAAATTACAAAGTAACACTCCAGAAATATAGCGGTGTAAAATGGTACTACAAGAATGTATCATCGGGAGTTTATGAAGAAATTACAAAAAGTACTCCTGCCGATGTAGCTGTTATTAATAAAGATAGTTCATTAAGTGTTTTGAAGGGTGGAGAATATACATTTTCTAAACTTGTAGGCACTTGTAATGTTGGTAGCTGTTGTCCCATCATCATTGAAGGGTGTTCGGGGCCTAAAATTGTTGTAGATTCAATTTATTGTAACAAGAAAATTGATAGTTACAATATTAGGGTAAAACTATTAGATGATGATTGGAGTATCGTTCAGCAAGCATACCTGGCCACTTCAAATATTGGTATGCCTACGGCAGTAGATTATCTCAAACGCCTCAATCGCCTACCTCTACAATCCAGTGCAGGTTATGTGGTAGCTAACGGAGATGGCTTTTACACCATCGAAAATATTCCAGCATTTATGCCAAATGTCACTTTAGTTGCTACTGATATTTCGGGTAAATGTAGCAGTAGTAAAATCGTAAATGCTCCAAACTGTAATATTCAAGGAGTCCAAGCTCCGTTGGTCTTAAACCAGATAGAAACATTTGCTACTGGCAATGAGATTCCAACATTCAGTGTAGTTAGTACCGCTAAAGGAACAGATGTAGTATGGTTTGACAATGAAAATGCTACCAAGCCAATTGCTACAGGTACGGTTTTCACTCCTTCGCAAGCAGGAACGTATTTCGTAGCTGCTCGTGACCGTAAGACCAAAACTCTGAGTATGAAGCGTGAACTAACTTTAACCGAAATTACACCAGTGAAAGAAGGTGTATTTAAAGATAAAGTTTGTAAGTGCGAAAGTGCTACTATCTTGCCTGATGATGATTTCAGCAAGGTTACAATTACGGCATTATACCCAAATCCAGCCGATGACCACCTGACGCTTGATTATAATTTACCAGAGAGCTTACCATCAGCAAAATTGGTGTTTTTCAATGTATCTGGTACGGTTATTGCCTCTTACGGTTTAGAAAGTAATGAAAATAAAATTAAAGTAAGTACTTCTACATGGATGGAAGGAACCTACTTTTTTCAACTTTCTGTCAACGGTCGAAAGATGAAGAGTGACAAATTTATCGTTATGCATAATTAAATGTTTTTAATTATAAATTGAGTAAGCCTTGTCTTTTGAGTGGACCGCATGAAATTCATTTTCATGCAAAAGGTATTTTTTTGAGTAAGAATCTTTGGTAGTAAGTTTATTATCAGAGGTTTATTTGACAGAAACAGAAACTACATTTGTGGTTTCTGTTTTTTTATTTTACTAACTCTTCAACCTAATTAGCTTCCAACAAACTTTCTAACATCTATTTTGTTTTATCACTACGAAAGCTACCTTTGTGTAGTGAATTCAAACCAAAATTTAATACAATTAAGCACAAGATTTAATTCAGAATGTCGAAAAAGATAGAAAACCTTACACCACAACAAATCGTAAACGAACTCGATAAATATATAATCGGTCAAAAGGAAGCCAAGCGAAATGTGGCTATCGCACTTCGCAATCGTTGGCGGAGAATGAATGCCGCCCCCGAAATGGTGTCTGAGATTATTCCAAATAACATTTTAATGATAGGCTCTACAGGTGTTGGTAAAACCGAAATAGCTCGCCGACTGGCAAAAATTGCCGATGCACCATTTGTAAAAGTTGAGGCTTCTAAATTCACCGAAGTAGGCTATGTAGGTCGTGATTGCGAAAGCATGGTGCGTGATTTGGTCGAGCAGTCGGTTAATATGGTGAAGCTTGCTAAGAAAGAAACCGTAAAAGCTAAAGCTTTGGAAGTTGTCGAAGACCATCTTTTAGATATTCTGATTCCGCCCGTAAAAGACCAAAAAGAGACTGGTTTCGTGATTGAAGAAAATAAAAAAGAAATCGAAGACTACACTGAATCATTATTGAACGAGAAAACCCGTGAGGCTTTCCGCTCAAAACTTCGCAATGGCGAACTCGACCACCGTAAGGTTGAAATTGATGTACAAGCAGCTGGAATGCCTAACATAGGAGTGATGGGTGGGCCAATTGATGATATGTCGATGATGAATATTCAGGAAATGTTGGGCGGAATGATGCCAAAAAGAGGTAAAAAACGCAAACTTACCATAGCTGAAGCTCGAAAGATTTTGTTGGAAGAAGAAGCTGCAAAACTTATCGACATGGATGAGGTAAAAGAAGAAGCAATCTGGAAAGCCGAAAATCTTGGAATTATATTTATTGACGAAATTGATAAAATAGCCAATAGTGGAGCAAAATCGGGTGGGGGAGCCGATGTAAGCCGAGAGGGTGTACAGCGAGATTTACTTCCAATAGTTGAAGGAAGTGCCGTAAACACCAAACACGGAACTGTAAAAACCGACCATATATTGTTTGTAGCGGCGGGAGCGTTTCATGTATCGAAGCCTTCTGATTTGATTCCTGAGTTGCAAGGGCGTTTCCCAATCAGAGTAGAGCTGGAGAGTCTCACTGAAGATAATTTTTATCAGATTCTGAAAGCACCCAAAAATGCTCTCACCAAGCAATACATTGCCATGCTCGAAGCCGAAGGCGTAACACTCACTTTTGAAGATGAAGCACTTCGTGAACTCGCCCGCATCGCATTTGAAGCCAATAGTGAAGTAGAAAACATTGGTGCAAGAAGACTCCAGACGGTTATGAGCCATTTGCTCAACGAAATTATGTTTGATGTGCCCGATAATATCGTCATGGACTCAACTATCACAATCACCAAAGAATTAGTTTCTCAACGTCTTTCGGGCTTAGTCAAAAACCGAGATTTGAGCCAGTATATTTTATAATTGTGGAATAAAATTCCACATCGTTTAAATATAATAAAAGCGTGAAAGTCTCCCTTCACGCTTTTATTGTATGGTGCAAGATAATAAAAGCTGAACGGATTAGTTATAATTAAAAAGAGGGTCAATTTTAAATACTTCATATCGAATAATTTAGGTAGATTGTCTTTATTTTCACTCATAAAACGAAAAATATATAATTGGTTTTTTGTTTTAGTAACAGTTTTATTTCTGATTTAACTACTAAATTCACAAAATGAATAACATATTGAAGTATTTGTGTTTTCTACTTTTTTCGTTTGTTGCTCAAGCACAGAAGCCTTTCCGTGTTAAAATACAATTCCCAAAAAACATCAACATTGAAAATGTAAAAATTGGATATGATAATGGTCAAGAACGAATAGGTGCCGACCCAAAATTCGTCGATAATCAAGCTACTATCTCGGGAATTTACTATTCAAAATACTTAGCACTTTGGATTTATGATGAGCTGAAAGATAATTTTATAAACTGGAATTATTTTTGGGTTGAGGGTACATCAGCATCAATTATATTTGCGGAAACAGATTCTTCGAAGAATATCTTTAGAAAACATACCTTAAAAAATGTACAAGACCTTCGTGTGGTAGGAGAAGCTCATCAAAATTTTGTCCGTACGGAATATGCAGCATATAAAGATTTTTACGAGAAATATTTTAGTGAAAGTTTCAAAGGAAAGTACACCGACTCTTTAGACAATGTTTTCAATAGCATATTCATGAATCTAAATAATAAAGACATTACATTCATCAGAGAAAATGGACGACAATATTATGCTTTCGATTATTTCAGAAGGCACATTGCTACTCTCACAACAATAAGCCCAGATACATTAGTCTCAATTTTTGATAAAGTGTTTCCAAAATCTTACAAAGAGAGCTTTGAAGGTAAAGAGTTAATTAAGTTTTTAAAAGGAAAAACGTTGAAGAAAAACTCTCAAGTTGCTGTTATTGAAAGCTTAGATTACTTTTCAAAAGAGAAGTTATCTCTTATCAATAAAAAATATACGCTATTAGTTTTTTGGGCATCTTGGTGCAAGCCATGTATAGCCGAAATCCCTAAAATTAAAGAATTACATAAACTTTATCAGACTGATAATTTTAAAATAATTTATGTAACGCTTGATGAAGACTCAACTAAGTTTATAGAAGCAGTAAAGAAATATGATTTAAGTTGGAATCATGTTTATGGAGATAAAAACTTGATTAATAGCTTTGGTGTGCTTGGTATTCCACAAATATTTCTAATTGATAATACAGGAAAAATAGCCTATTCACGAGAGGAAGAAAAAGATTTTACGCCCAAACTAACAATTCTTGAATCAATCTTAAAAGAAAAACTATGATTTTTTATTTTTCTAACGACGAACGGTCATAAATAGAATAGTAGAATTGTAATTATTAGGTTAAAAGACTATTTACAGTTCCTCTACTTAACTTTGTTTTCTAAAACTTGCGAACTTTATCAAAAGATGCCGAAGCGTATATTTATTTTAAAATTGTTACTTCTGTATTACAGTAATTCAGTAGCTCAAAAGAAATTCAATGTACTTATTGACTTTCCAAGTAATATTGACAGGAAAAATATCAAATTTCAGTATGATAATGGAAAAGAAAGATATGGTAATTTAAAGCCTACTTTTAAAGATAACAAAGTAATGATTTCTGGTATTTATTATTCAAAGTATGCTACCATATATCTGGATTATATGAAAGGCACGACTGGATTTAATAATGCGTTTTGGATTACTGATAAGTCTGCTACTATTCGCTTCTTACCTGATAAGGATTCTACTCAAAATCCTCTAAAAAACTTTGAATTAAAAAACGCATATTCTCTAAATAGTATGGGGCAGGAAAAGTTAAATAAATTTTATGCAGTAGAAGAAAAGGATTTCTTTGATTTCCTTCTAAAGATTAAGGGAAATATGAATGATTCTTTAGTACAGATTGCTTTTGAAAAAGCTAAAGTGAAGAATAAGAAAGTTATTGAATTTGTTACTAACAATAGTAATCTATATTATTCATTTTGGCTTTTTAGGAATAGAATAATTACAGATATGGATGCAAATCCAGATTCATTAATAAAAATATTTAATACAGTTTTTTCAGATAGTTTAAAAAAAAGTTTTGAAGGTAACGAGATTATTAAATACTTAAATGGAAGAAGGCTTAGTATTTACAATAATTATATTGACTTCATAGTCAACGATATTACAGGTAAAAAAATCACATTAAGTAAAAGTCAAAGTAAGTATGTTCTGCTTACATTTTGGGCCTCATGGTGTGGACCGTGTGTTAAAGAGTTAACATATATCAAAGAATTAAGGAAGTATTATTCTAAGGATGAATTAGAAATTATTTCAGTTAGTTGGGATAAACAAATTTTAGATTTAAAAAAGGCGATTACGAAGTACCAATTAAGTTGGATACATATTTTTGATAATAATGAAATTACTAACTCCTATGGAATTGTAGCTATTCCAGAAGTGTTTTTAATAGATATTGTGAGTAAAAAAATCATTTATAGAAATAATGAAAATGAATATGATATGGTTAATGTACATAAAATATTAAACGAGAATCTTAAAAGATAGATTCCAATGATAAAATTACCTTATAATACTGGTGTTACACAAATATTAAAATAGGATAGTGAAATGGAAAAGCTAAGGACTCTTTAAAAAAACTGTGTAAGTTGTTAATATTAAGCTAATTTTTCAGTTCTCATAGTGTCACTGTTTTTCATGGAGCTCTGGGGTATTGGTCTAAGTTTTTTGGAGAACGTTTTTTCTCCCTTTCTGCAATACACTTTTGCTCATAGTTTCCTACTGTCTTTTAGGAGATAAAATAATAACAAAAAGCGTGAAAGTCACCCTTCACGCTTTTTCTATTTATCTGTAAATCAGCTTATTTTGCAACTACTTTAATATCAGCCCCATTTCCAGCACCGTTAGTGCCGATGGCATCAATTCGTGTATCAACAATACCTCTTACCAATAACTTCTTTTTGATTGCAAATGCTCTTTTAGTAGCCATTGTTTTATTATCCATTCCAACAGCATTATTTGAGTGCCCTTGTAATTGAATCTGCAATTTTGGATACTTATTCATTAAATCAGCCAATTCATCAATAATCAAATCCGACTCCGTATCTAAGGCTTGTGAACCTCTAATAAATGCCACATTTGTCATCGGAAAAATTTGGCCTACTGGCTTAGCTTTGTCGTTTAAATAAATGCTTAGACCTTCACCAAAAGTGCTGTATTGTTCGGTTGAAGTTAATGAAGGAGTAGCTGTTTTTGTGGTATCTTTCACTGCTACTGAATCGGTGGCAGTTTTTATTAAGCTATCGGTTTGAATGGCTGTAGAGTCAACTACGAGCTCTTCAGTAACTTCGGTCTGCGATGGTTTATAGATATTCATATACCAATAAATTCCGCCAGCAATTAGAGCAACACCAATTAAACCAATCAATAACCATTTAACTGGAAATGGAGAACTGGTAGTTTCTTCTTCTTCGTAGGCTGGAGCTACAGTTTTCGATGGCGTTGTTGCTTCTTCGGCTGGAGTAGTATTTTTCCCTTTGATAGAAGCAGGCTTGGCCGAAACAGATTTTTTTGCGGTAGCAAATTTTGGCGAAAGTAATTCTTGCAAACCTAATTGCGGAATCATTTTCTCCAGTAAATCTTCAGGCACTAATTTGAAGAGTGGCTCGTGGTGGTCGCTCAGATAACTAATTAGTCCATCAACATCTAATTTATTCGTATCAATTTCTTTACTAACAGCATCAATCAAAATTGGTGCAGCAAGGCTCGAATACATCGTGGAAGAGTTTTTCTTGATACCTGCATAGATACCAATCATACTCACCAACGGGCTTTTGTATGCAGGGAAAATCTGGCTGATAAGTCCATCTCCAACTTTTAGAATATTTTCTAATTTATCTTTCTTCGTCAGATACGACATCACGTCTCCAATTAGTTCGCCACCTTGATTGCCTTTTTGTATTTGATTGAAAAGCATAGTCACACTCATCATACTACTTGTACGACGAACCAACCCCGCAACTAATGTATAAAAAATACCATCTAAGGCTTTTCGAGTTTTTTCTGGCTCTTCTTCAGAAAGTTTGGCAATCTTTGATACCACTTCATCAGTCAGAGCCTCGTTCAACGTATCAAATAAGTTCATAAGTTTATTTTTATTTAAATAATTGGCAATTGTTTCCTGCAAAATTTATAATTTGGTGCAAAACAACACAAAAGTACGGATTTTTGGTAGAATTTTCTTACCTTTTTCTTGAAATACCTAACAAAGTAGTACAAAAATGGTACCCAAGAATAAGTAATTGTACTTTATAAGGAATTGATTATCAATTAATAACTTATAAAAGCTTCTTGTAAATAAATTATTAATAAATTATATCTATCGACCTCTGTCAATATTAGTTGACAAATAAAATTATAAAACGAATTATGTCTAACAAAGAAAATGAAAATTTACGTAGCCAAGATTGGTTTGGGAAAGAAGGAAAAGATGGATTCATCTACCGTAGTTGGATAAAAAATCAAGGCTATCCTGCACATCAGTTTAAAGGTAAACCAGTTATTGGAATCTGTAATACATGGTCAGAAGTAACGCCTTGTAACGGGCATTTTAGAGAATTAGCTCAAGTAGTAAAAAACGGTGTTTATGAGGCAGGTGGCTTTCCGTTGGAATTTCCTGTGATGTCGCTTGGTGAAACCATTATTCGTCCTACGGCTATGCTTTACCGAAACTTGGCCGCTATGACCGTCGAAGAAAGCATCAGGGGAAACCCGTTCGATGCCATTGTGTTGCTCACGGGATGTGATAAAACTACCCCTTCACTGGTGATGGGTGCTGCCAGCTGTGACCTTCCGACGATTGTTGTGCCTGGCGGCCCAATGCTCAATGGACGTTTTCAGGGCAAAGCGATTGGTTCGGGTACAGATGTTTGGCGTTTTGCCGATGATTTAAAAACGGGTAAAATGACTCCCGAAGAATTTGAAGAGGCAGAATCATGTATGAGCCGAAGCGTTGGGCATTGCTCTACGATGGGTACTGCCTCTACGATGGCCGTTATGGTTGAATCTTTGGGGCTAACACTACCAGGGGCATCCGCAATTCCAGCAGCCGATTCTCGTAAAAAAGTATTGGCACACATGTCGGGTATGCGTGCCGTTGAAATGGTCAAAGAAAAACTTTCTCTCTCAAAAGTGCTTACTCGTGAAGCCTTCGAAAATGCCATCATGATGAATGCAGCGGTGGGTGGTTCTACCAACTTAGTGCTACACTTGTTGGCAATTGCAGGACGTATCGGCGTTGATGTAAATCTTGAAGATTTCGATAAAATAGGCAGTAAAATGCCATTCTTGTTAAATCTGATGCCTTCGGGTAAATATTTGATGGAGGATTTCTACTATGCAGGTGGTCTTCCTGCAGTTATCAAAGAAATGGAGAAATACCTTCACCGAGATGCTATTACGGTAAATGGTAAGAGCTTAGTAGAAAACTCAAAAGGAGCTAAAATTTGGAATGAAGATGTCATAGCAAGGGTAGAGAAACCAATATTAAATGAAGGGGGAATTGCAGTTGTAAAAGGGAATCTTTGCGAAAATGGAGCTGTAATTAAACCTTCAGCTGCTTCGCCGCATTTGATGCAACACCGTGGTAAAGCAGTAGTTTTTGAGACAATCGAAGACTATCACGCTCGTATCGACGACCCAAATCTCGAAATCGACGAAACTTCGGTGATGGTACTTAAAAATGTTGGCCCGAAAGGTTATCCTGGAATGCCCGAAGTTGGTAATATGCAATTACCGAAAAAATTACTTGAAAAAGGAATTACAGATATGGTGCGTATTTCGGATGCTCGTATGAGTGGAACAGCCTACGGAACCGTATTTCTTCACGCATCACCAGAGTCGGCAGTTGGTGGTACACTCGGATTAGTACAAAATGGTGATGAGATTGAAGTGGATGTACCTAATCGTAAAATACATTTACACGTTTCGGACGAAGAGCTTGCCGAACGCCGTAAAAACTGGACTCCGATAGATTTGGGCTATGACCGTGGTTATACACAATTATATATCAATACAGTAATGCAGGCTGATAAAGGTGCTGATTTAGATTTCTTGGTTGGAAAATCAGGTCATGAAGTAAAAAGAGAGTCGCATTAATACTATCTTGACGACGAAAATGAGAAGGAGTATTTCGCATAAAATTGCCGAAATACTCCTTCTATCTATTAACCTATTTGTATAAAAAATCCTCAACTGAAACTACTATGAATAGAAATGCTTTGTTTATCAGTATAATACTAATTGTACTCTTAGGAGAATGTTATGTACATGAGCTTAACGACAAAAAAATATCTGATTTTTGGAGTAATAATCTTAGGATTGTTTCGTGGATTTTGATGGGTTTATGGTATTATCAGTTACAAAAAATAAATTTTGGGCGAAAACAGTTATTCTTTCTCATTAGTATTGTGCTTCCTATTCTTGTTTCGCTTACTTCTTATCTCTTAGTTGAGCGAGTTGCAATCATTCTCAATATTATAATAAATGCAATAGTTTTTGGTATTTGGATATACTATTTCCATTATTTAGGGGCAAAAATAAATATCAAAGACACTGAAAAGACACTAAATAAAATCTCTCCAGCATTTTTTATCTTTCCGTTATTATTCTACTTTTTTAGTTTATACCAAAACCTATCGGGCGTTTATACCATACTTGTGTTTCTTTACGTATTGATATTTTCCTATACAGGAATCTTAGCTGTTTTTCTTCCTGTTAGCGAAGAACGAAAACTTTATATTATCTTAGCAATATCATTATTGGTGGTGGCTAATATCATGAATGCCTATCATACTTTTTTACAGAAATTGTTGTGGGCTTATCCTGTTATCAGAACAATCACGGTAGCCTCAAAATGTATGCTGATTTATGGCATTGCTGAATTTGAGGTAAAAACAAAAAGGGTTTAAGACAAAAAAATAAGGAATGTCAAAATTTAACGTATATAGTTCATCAGCGGGTTCGGGGAAGACATTTACGCTTACAAAAGAGTATCTAAAACTGGCTCTTGGTAGCGATAAATCGTATTATTACAAGCGTATTTTGGCGATTACTTTTACCAACGATGCCGCTTCCGAAATGAAAGAACGTATTTTAGCGGCTTTGAGGGAAATTTCTGATATAAAGGAATTTAACGAGAAATCGAAGTTTTGGGGAATGTTCAGAATGATAGCCGATGACCTCCGACTTCCCGACGATTTACTCCAACAGCGAGCAGGTGCAGTATTTAGCCATATTATTCAAGAGTATTCTGATTTTGCCGTAAAAACAATCGATAGTTTCGTTAATCAGCTCGTAAATGCTTTTACCGAAGATTTGGGTTTACCTTATAGCTACGAAATCGTGCTGGACTCAAATACGGTGATGACCGAAGCCGTAGAACGATTGATTGAAAAAGCTGGTGTTGACGAGTACCAAGATGTTACTCGTATTTTAGAACGCTTCATCGAAGAAAAAGTAAGCGATGGCAAAACATGGAATTTTGTTACTGAAGAACTCGCCAAATTCGGCAATCATCTCATCAACGACCAATTCTATTCTTCGTTAATAAAACTCGATTCTCTTGACTCTAAAGATTTTTGGTCAATTTCAAATAACATTTACTCCTACCTAAAATGGTTTGAAGAAACAATAACTGATTTGGCCGAAAGAGCGATTCAATATATTGAAAATCAGGGACTTAGCGTTGATGATTTTACGCAAAAAAATAAAGGTATCGGTGGGTATTTTTATAATATGCGAGAAGATTTTGAGGATGAATATTTCCGAAAGAAAGATAAATCGCCCAATTCTTATCATTGGGCAGCCATCAATGAAGATAAATGGTACGGTGCCAAAGCTCCTACTCCAATCAAAGTTGCGATTGATGCTATCAAAGAAGATTTGACGGCGATTTTCAACGAAATGCAAGAGTTTAAGGCCGAGCATTTAGCAAAATATACGCTTTTTACGCTGCTCAAACCTAACCTTCGGAAACTATCTTTATTGAAAAAAATAAAGAAAGAATTTGATGAAGTGCTGGAAGATAAAAACCAAGTGTATATTTCGGAATTTAACCGTAAAATTCTGAAAATCATTTTATCGGAACCAGTGCCGTTTATTTATGAACGCATCGGTGAACGCTACAATCATCTACTGGTTGATGAGTTTCAAGATACCTCTGATATGCAGTTTTATAACTTACTGCCGCTTATCGAAAACTCATTGGCCAATAATCATTTCAACCTCATTGTGGGCGATGCCAAACAGGCAATTTACCGTTGGCGTGGTGGAAAAATGGAGTTGATTGTGCATCTGTTCAATAAAAAAGTTGAGCGATTGATGAACAATCCGCTCATTCAAGATTTTCAGGTTGAGCAGTTTCTGACTGTTTCGGAGTATATCGAATCTAAAAACTTAACCACCAATTACCGCAGTAGTAGAGAGGTAATTGAATTTAATAATCGTTTTTTTGAGACAGTTCTAAGTGATTACGGACAAATTTATAAGTTTTTACCTGAGGTTTATGCCGATTTTGTACAGGTAATTCCAGATAATGCCAAAACAGGTGGCCATGTACAGATTGAGTTTTTGGAGTATGTAAAAGACGAAGACTTGATGCTGGGCCGAACGGTAGAGCTGATTGAGAAAGTACTGGCAGAAGGCTATTCGATGGGAGATATAGCTATTTTATGCAGAAAAAATAAAGAGTCGGCCGAAATTGCCAATTTCTTGACCGAGGCCAATTACACTATTATTTCTCGTGATTCGCTTTTACTTAAAAATTCGCCGATTGTTCGACTTTTGGTGGCATTTATGCGGGTAGTCAATCAGCCCGATAATCGCTTGGCAAAATCTGAGGTGGCATATTTGTTTTATCAGACCATTCTTGGGCAAATACCAGATAATAAGGCAAATGATTTAATTGCCGAAGCCGTTGATGCACCACAAATTGCAGATTTTTATTTGTTATTTGCCCAGCACGGATTCACTCTCGATTCGATTAACCTCAATAAAGCGGGCATTTATGAACTTGCCGAAAAAATTATTCACGTTTTTCAATTATTTGAGCGAACCGAACGCAAATCGTACCTTTTCCGATTCTTAGATGTGGTGCTGAATTACAGCCTAAAAGAAAGTAATCACCTACAAGATTTCTTGAAGTATTGGGACGAGAAAAAGGATAGCTCGGCACTTTCGGTCAAGTCGCCGTCGGAGCAAGATGCCATTACGATTACCACGATTCATCGCTCAAAAGGCCTCGAATATCCCGTTGTGATTATTCCGTATGCACACTGGGATATTCGTCCGAATAATTATTCTGAACTTTGGGCTGATTTAGATGCAGTTGATTATGAGGAGTTTATGTGCGAAAAAGAAGGAGAAGTGGCCAAACTTCAATCAGCACCTATAAAAATAAATTCCATGCTCGAAATGACCGATTTAGGTGGTCAGTACGCCTCTGAATTAGAAGCCATTTTTCTCGAAAACCTCAATATGCTCTATGTGGCATTTACGAGGGCGGTCGATAAACTTTTTGTGCTTTCGGGCAAAAACTACCACCAAAAGATTCAAGGCGTAGGCGATTTGATGTATGGTTTTTTAGCAGCGGCCGAACTTTATAAACCCGAACAAAGCATTTACGAAGTAAGTCAGGGATATTTCATAAAAAAAGAACAGCCTGCTGCCGAAGAGCGAGATATTATTTTCTTGCCAAGAGTAGTGAGCGAAGACCGCAGCGATAAACTTCGTTTACGGCGTATTTCGGAGAAAATTTTTGACCCCGAAACCCTTGATAAAACCAAAGACCGAGTAAATAAACTACATGAAGCATTTGTGAAAATAAAAACTCGGAAAGATATACCAAGAGCCATTCAATTGCTTGAATTTGAGGGAGTTGTGAGTCCGAAAGAGAGTGAAGAAATCATCGAATCGGTCGAGAGAATAATCAATTTACCAGAGCTTAAAGCACTTTTTGAAGAGGGCTTGCAGGTTGATAATCAGCGAGAAATATTACTCAACGGCGTAGATGCTCAATGCCCTGACCGAGTTGTAATGAAAGATGGGGTTGTGCATATCATTGATTATAAGACTGGTACAAGCCAAGACCAAAATAAGCACGAAAAAAATGCTCGACAAGTACGAAATTACGGTAAACTTTACCGCCAAATGGGCTATGAAAATATTGAGTTAATGCTGGTCTATTTAGAAACAAGCGAAGTGGTAAGAGTAGCCTAACTGATAAAATTACCACGAATACACCCATCATTAGTTGTATTCGTGGTAAGTAAAGTATTACAATGGAATATTTCCGTGTTTTTTGCGAGGTAAGTTTGTTACTTTGTTTTCGAGCATTTTAAATGCTTTCAAGAGCTTCTCACGAGTATCAGCTGGATTAATTACTTCGTCGATATAGCCACGGTGTGCTGCCTTATAAGGATTGGCAAATGTATCGGTGTATTCATCTACTTTGTTTTTTAATTCAGCAGCCGAATCTTCAGCTTCCGAAATCTCTTTTCTGAAAATGATTTCTGCTGCACCTGCTGCACCCATCACTGCAATTTCTGCCGAAGTCCAAGCATAGTTCATATCTGCACCGATGTGCTTCGAGTTCATTACGCAATAGGCCCCACCGTAAGCCTTGCGAGTAATAACCGTAATGCGTGGTACGGTTGCTTCACAGAAAGCATAAAGTAGTTTTGCTCCGTGCGATATGATGCCGTTCCATTCTTGGTCGGTGCCTGGTAAGAAACCTGGTACGTCTTCCAAAACCAAAAGCGGAATATTATAACAATCGCAGAAACGCACAAATCTTGCTCCTTTCAAACTTGCGTTAATATCAAGTACACCCGCCATCACTGCTGGCTGATTTCCCACAATTCCGATAGAACGCCCACCGATTCGAGCAAAACCCACAACAATATTTTCAGCAAAGTTTTTATGTACTTCAAAGAAACTACCTTCGTCAACCAGTTGCTCGACAACCTCACGCATATCATAAGGCTGATTGGGGTTTTCGGGCATTAATTTGTTTAATTCTGGGCGTTTTTCATTGCCATTCGACTCGTAAGGCACAAAAGGCGGTTGTTCTTCACAGTTGGAAGGAATATAGCTAAAGAGTCGCTTAATATCGTTGATACACTCAATTTCATTGGCCGATACAAAATGTGTAACGCCCGATTTTGTTGCGTGGGTAAGGGCTCCACCCAATTCTTCGGAGCTTACGTCTTCGTGCGTAACCGTTTTTACTACGTTTGGCCCAGTTACAAACATATACGAAGTATTTTCGACCATCAATACGTAGTCGGTCAAAGCTGGTGAATACACAGCTCCGCCTGCACATGGCCCCATAATAGCCGAAATCTGTGGAATTACGCCTGAAGCCAATGTATTTCGGTAGAAAATATCAGCATAACCCGCCAACGAGTTTACCCCTTCTTGGATTCTTGCTCCGCCAGAATCGTTTAAGCCAATTACGGGAGCTCCATTTTTCATTGCCATATCCATAATTTTACAGATTTTTTCGGCATAAGTTTCAGAAAGAGAACCGCCAAAAACTGTAAAATCCTGAGCAAAAACATAGACCAAACGCCCCGCAATAGTACCATAGCCAGTTACCACACCATCACCCAGATAATATTCTTTATCTAAGCCGAAATCTTTGCTGCGGTGCATCACAAATTTGCCGATTTCTTCAAATGTTCCTTCATCGAGCAATAGTTCGATGCGTTCACGAGCGGTAAGTTTTCCTTTTTTAT
>JALQYE010000409.1 GCA_023254245.1 Emticicia sp. | reverse complement strand
ATTCAGGCTTTGAATTGGAATACCAAGTTGATACCCCAGCTGAAATCGCTGCGATCATCAAAGCCCGTCACAGTATGGGAACAGATCAGAATGCATTGATTGTTGCTAACCCAGTTCTAAAACAGATGGATAAAGCGCTACATGATCGTTTGCTAGATGGTGGTTTGAAAGCAGCCGCTGCAAAAAATATTCATGGCAAAGAGACCACTCCATTCCTATTGGAATATTTCCATACCGAATCCAAAGGCGAATCGCTACGAGTTAATATAGATATCATCAAAGGAAATAGCGCCTTGGCGGCGCAGATTGCAGCAGCGCTGTGAAGAAAATTCTCTGCATGGGCGATGTCGCACTAGATGTAATTGCTCAACTTAAAGAGCAGATCAATTACGGAAACGATACCGCCAGCAGAATTTCTACTCACCCAGGTGGACAGGCGGCAAATGTTGCTACTTGGATTACGCGCACCAACAATCAGGCACATCTTGTGGCACGAGTTGGAAATGATCCGGTTGGCTTTGCTTTGATCAGTGATTTGGATAAATACGGCGTACAACACAAAGGATTAATGAATTCTGGACGCCCATCTGGCGTAGTTGTGATTCTGGTCGATTCAAATGGTGAGCGCACCATGTTTCCGGATAATGGCGCTAACGCAGATTTAGAGGTTGGAGATCTACCAAATCTCGATGATATAGATGGAGTTTATCTATCTGGATATGCGCTACTTGATTTTCGCTCTCGCGATGCAGCGATTGCAATGGTTCATAAATTCCGTGAGCGGAATATTCCAATTTTCTTTG
>JALQYE010000408.1 GCA_023254245.1 Emticicia sp. | reverse complement strand
CTATATTTCAGATAGGCAAATCCGTTTGAAATGGTAAAGACTGATAGTACTCAGAGTCTTCGGACAACGAGATAGTGTACCTAAAGGCTGCCAAGAAAATCTTCTAAACTTAGATTATAAGTACCCGTACCGTAAACCGACACAGGTAGTTGAGGAGAGAATCCTAAGGTGCTCGAGAGATTCATGGCTAAGGAATTAGGCAAAATAGACCTGTAACTTCGGGAGAAAGGTCGCCAGCAGCAATGCTGGCCGCAGTGAAGAGGTCCAGGCGACTGTTTATCAAAAACACAGCATTGTGCCAAGACGAAAGTCCAAGTATACGATGTGACACGTGACCAATGCGGAAAGATTAAGGCAAGGGGTTAGCCGCAAGGCGAAGCTCTGAACCCAAGTCCCCGTGAATGTCGGCCGTAACTATAACGGTCCTAAGGTAGCGAAATTCCTTGTCGGGTAAGTTCCGACCTGCACGAATCGTGTAACGAGTTGTCCGCTGTCTCAACGAGGGGCTCAGTGAAATTGTATTAGCAGTGAAGATGCTGCTTACCCGCAGAAGGACGGAAAGACCCTATGCACCTTAACTGTAAGCTGTCACTGGTCGTTTGGTTTCCATGCTTAGCGTAAGTGGGAGACTTTGAAGCATGACTTTCGGGTCATGCTGAGTCGTCAATGAAACACCACCCTTGGGTATTGAACGATCTAACCGCAGTCCATGAATCTGGATGTGGGACCATGTCAGCCGGTCAGTTTTACTGGGGCGGTATCCTCCCAAAGAGTAACGGAGGAGCGCGAAGGTTGGCTCAGCG
>JALQYE010000407.1 GCA_023254245.1 Emticicia sp. | reverse complement strand
TCAGCCCAAATGCTTGATGGTATTCAGGTAGAATATTACGGTGCACCAACTCCATTGAGTCAGGTATCATCAATCAGTACGCCCGATGCTCGTACGATTGCCATTAAGCCTTTCGAGCGTAAACTCATCAGCGATATTGAGCGTGCTATCATCAACTCAAATATTGGCCTTTCACCAGCAAATGATGGTGAGATGATTCGTTTGAACATTCCACCATTAACCGAAGAGCGTCGTAGAGATTTAGTTAAAAAAGCAAAAGCTGAAATCGAAGTTGCTCGTGTGAATATTCGTAAAGTACGCCAAGAAGCAAACGAAGAATTGAAAAAAATTCAGAAAGATGGTGGCTCAGAAGACGAAGTAAAAAAAGCAGAAGACCGTGTACAAAAAATGACCGACAGCTATATTGCTAAAGCCGAGCAGCTAATGGCAGACAAAGAAAAAGATATCATGCAAGTATAGTGTAGCACAATTTTCCGAATTGTGAAAATAATAGAAAGCCTGCTCTTAACAGCAGGCTTTTTTAATGAAATCTTTATAAATTGCATTAAATTAAGTCAAAATTCATGGCCATCTGCTTTAGCTGACGGTTCTGAACAACATCAAAAAAAGGCTTTAGCCAAAATTGGAGCTATACTTGGCTCATATCTAAAGCCATTTTTATATTCATTTCAGTTATCCGTCGGTTTTAACCGACGGCAATGAAATAAAATATTCTTTAACTGACAAAAAGCTGACTATGAATCCTGCCGAACGCATTGCCGAGCTAACCGAAAAACTCAATTATTATAATCAACGCTACTATATGGATAGC
>JALQYE010000406.1 GCA_023254245.1 Emticicia sp. | reverse complement strand
ACAGCCTCTTGCGGACCTTTGATTTATAGAGGTGGAGCATTCCCTGCAGCTTACAATCAAAATGCCTTTGTTTGTGTACCAGAAGCTAACCTTATCAAACGTAATACGTTGTCCTTTAATAATACACAAACCGTTGCTAATCAAGCTATTGCTGGCAAAGAATTTATTGCCTCAACTGATGAAGGTTTCCGTCCTGTCAATTTATTTAATGGGCCAGATGGAGCTATGTATATCGTTGATATGCACCGAGGTATTATTCAGCATAAAGCTTATATTTCTCAATATTTAACCGAGCAGTTGGCTAATAAAAAATTAGATACGCTACAAAATGCGGGTCGTATTCTGAAAGTGGTGAATAAATCAACCAAACTTCATGCAATACCAGACTTAACCAAAGCCACTTCTAAAGATTTAATAGCATTACTGAGCCATCCGAATGGCTGGTTAAGAGACCGAGCTCAACAACTATTGATTCAGAAAAAAGATATCACAATCGTTAAAGATTTGGTGGCACTTACGCAAATCAACAACGAATATTCAACGGCTATTCATGCTCTTTATGTACTGGATGGATTAAATGCTCTGACTTTCAAAACGGTATCTGATGTCTTGACAAAATCAAAACAACCAGAAACCATTGCTCATGCTTTGGGTCTTAGCGAGCATTTTGTTAGTGCTCCAAATATGGCAAAAATTCAAACGATTAGTAATGAGCTATTGGCACAGAACAACGAGATTATCGACCTTTATTTAGCATTTTCATTGAATTCTTGGCTCAAAACTGGTGATAATAGTCTTTTGCCAGTGCTTG
>JALQYE010000405.1 GCA_023254245.1 Emticicia sp. | reverse complement strand
GCCACTTAATTTAGATACAATCGAGACAAAATTTAAAGAAATGGAAGCTCAGCAGCAGCCAAAAATCGAACAAAAACAAGACTTAAATAAATTATTAAACGAATTTTTCAAACAGTAAAAAGCTATGTCTATCAACTTAAAAAAAGGAGGTTCGATTAACCTCAGCAAAGAAATGACCAAACTCAACAAAGTAATGATTGGGTTAGGTTGGGAAAAAACAAATATGAATATCGACCTCGACGCTTCGGTTTTCATTTTGGGTAGCAATCAAAAACTCATTGCCGATGATTATTTTGTGTTTTATAATAACCTAAAATCTCCCGATGGAGCCATTCAACACACGGGCGATAATCGTACAGGTGCAGCTGAAGATGACGATGAAATCATTTTGGCAAATCTCGAAACCATTTCACCAAATGCTCAAGAGTTGGCTATTTGTGTTTCAATTCACGATGCCATAAATCGTGGGCATAACTTTGGCTTGCTAAAAGATGCCTACATTCGCATCGTTGATGTTGATTCTAAAAAAGAAATCACCAAATACGATTTAGATATTTCACACGCTTTTGATAATGCCATTGTCTTCGCACAAGTCAGAAAGTCGGGTAATGTAATGAATGGCATTTCTCGGCCAACTCACAAGGTTCGATGGCCGAATTACAGGGTTTGGTTGATATATACGCCTAAAAAATTCACACAATGATAAATTTGACAAAAAACGCAAGAATATCGCTCGAAAAGAATGGAATCGAGCTAAAAGAAATAACCGTTGGCCTCGACTGGGGAAGTATCAAACAAAAAAGTTTCTTTGGT
>JALQYE010000404.1 GCA_023254245.1 Emticicia sp. | reverse complement strand
CTACTTCGTAACAACCTCCGCAAATACTTGGGCCGACATAAGAGTGAATAACTTCAGCACCCAAATCACGCATTGCATCAATGGTCTTTCTGGTTATTCCATTCAAAAGACCTTTGCGACCAACATGTACTGCCGCCACCGCAACATCAGATTTAAGTAGAAGTGGAATGCAATCAGCAACCATCACTGCAACTGCCAATCTCTGATTGGTGGTTATTAGCGCATCGCAGGTTGGTTGAATTTGATTATCCTCAACTAAAACCACAGTATCCCCATGCACTTGATTCATGAAAACTATTGGCATGCCGATTTGGGTTTCAAGTGTCACACGATTAGTCGCTACCTCATGGGGATCATCGCCAACATGAAGACCTAGATTTGCCGAATCAAACGGCGCCTTGCTTACCCCACCTAATCGGTTGGTAAAAATAAATGGCATTACTTCATGAAGTCAGGAACGTCGATCTCATCTTCTGCGACTAACTCTTCGAATGAGATACGACGACGCGGAGTTTCACCAGTAATTTCCATGGCCACCTGAAGCGGATCATTTTCGATGACTGGGTTGGCGTTACCTGAAATTTCATTGGTGGTAATAGTTGGACGCTCAATTTTCTTTGGCTCTCCACCATCAAAACCAGCTGCAATCACAGTGATTCGGACTTCATCGCCTAAAGCATCATCAATAACTGTTCCGAATATAAATTTGGAATCTGGATGAGCTGCATCTTGTACTAACTGGCAAGCTTCATTAATTTCAAAGAGACCAAGGTCGCTACCGCCTGCAACTGAAAGCAAAATACCCATCGCGCCATCAATT
>JALQYE010000403.1 GCA_023254245.1 Emticicia sp. | reverse complement strand
AATGAAAAAGTAGATGTTTTAAAAATGGCTATCTCTATTTTAGAAAAATATTTCGACGAGTTTACACGAAAACATTACGACAAAATACAGAAAAGTCTGCATTTAGATGATGCTACAATGAAAGAAGTCTTGCATCAAATTGTTACTTTAAACCCTAAGCCAGGTGCAGATACGGTGAGTAACAACGAAGCAGAAATGTATATCATTCCTGATTTTACTGTTTTAATTAACAATAACAAATTAGAACTTTCTTTAAATAGCAGAAACGCACCTCCTTTAATTATTAGTGATGATTACAAGATGATGTTAAAAGAATACGAGGGGGGTAAAAAACAAGATAAAGCACAGAAAGAAGCTGTGTTTTTTATAAAGCAAAAAATTGATGCCGCTAAATGGTTTATTGAAATGATTTTGCAAAGACAGCAAACTTTATTACTTACCATGAATGCCATCATAGAACATCAAGAAGCGTTCTTTTTTAGTGGAGATACCACTCAGTTAAAGCCAATGATTTTAAAAGATATCGCTGCAAAAACAAAACTAGATGTCTCTACAGTTAGTAGAGTTGCCAATAGTAAATATGTTCAGACAGAATTTGGCACTTATTTATTAAAGTATTTCTTCAGTGAATCGCTCACTACTGATAGTGGAGAAGAAGTAAGTACAAAAGAAGTTAAAGCAATTCTAGCAGAATTGATAGAAGCAGAAGATAAGCATAAACCATTAAGTGATGACGACTTAACGGACTTGTTGCAAGAGAAAGGCTACAATATTGCGAGAAGAACTGTTGCAAAATATAGGGAGTTATTAAACATTCCTGT
>JALQYE010000402.1 GCA_023254245.1 Emticicia sp. | reverse complement strand
ATTGCTTTAATAATCGCATTAATTTTGGATTGATTTCTGATAATTCAATTTCAGCATCGTATAAAATTTCAGGCGTCAACAAATCGGGGTGAATAGTTTCTTGCACAACTTTTTCGAAGGCATTTTTAAAATTTTCGTAGTTTTCTTCTAAAAGCGTCATTCCTGCAGCATACATGTGGCCACCGAATTGTTCCAAATGTTCCGCACACGCTTCCAACGCATTATACACATCAAAATCTTTTACCGAACGCGCTGAAGCTGCTAATTTTTCACCACTTTTCGTAAAAACGATCGTTGGACGATAGTAATTTTCTACCAATCTTGATGCGACAATTCCGATAACACCTTTGTGCCAATTTTCTTGATATACAACAGTTGAAAATCGGTTTTGTTCGTTATTTTCTTCAATTTGAAGTAAAGCTTCTTTCGTAATTTGTTTGTCTAATTCTTTTCTATCGGAATTATGCTGTTCGATTTCGGAAGCAAATTGTTCGGCTTGGTCTAAATCGTATTCGGTTAATAAAGCAACGGCTTCGTTTCCATGTTTGATTCTTCCTGCGGCATTGATTCTTGGCGCTACGATGAAAACAACATCGGTAATCGTTAGGACTTTTTTCTTTACATTCTGAATCAACGCTTTAATGCCTGGTCTTGGATTCGAATTAATCACTTCTAAACCAAATTTAGCCAACACTCTATTCTCACCCGTAATCGGAACAATATCTGCGGCAATCGCAGTTGCGACCAAATCTAAATATTCGATTAAATCATCAATGGTTTGATTTCGATTTTCGGCTAAAGCTTGAATCAATTTAAATCCAACAC
>JALQYE010000401.1 GCA_023254245.1 Emticicia sp. | reverse complement strand
TAGTGGCGCAACAAAAAAGCGTTGTGGTTTTTATTTTGTGGATTGATAAACAAATGCCAACTACTGCTGCACTGCAAGATTTGATGCCAACAGTCATTGAAAAATTAATCAAACAACTTGGATGAAAATAATTTGGCAAATACTGAGTATCCCATTTATTGGGATCATTAAATTTTATCAGTACGTGATTTCGCCAGCGCTGGGGCCTAAGTGTAGGTTTACGCCCACCTGTTCGCACTACGCAGTAGATGCCCTAAAAAAATACGGATTATTTAAAGGCATGTACCTCGCAATAATCCGTATCAGTAAATGTAGACCGGGTGGAGGTCATGGTTACGACCCCGTTCCGTAATATATTATACTAAGAAGCCGCGCTAAAACGTGCTGCTACTGTATTCCAGTTTACAACATTCCAAAACGCAGCTAAATAATCTGCTCTGCGGTTTTGATATTTTAAATAATAAGCGTGTTCCCAAACATCAGCGCCTAAAATTGGGGTACCTTTTACTTCTGCAACGTCCATTAAAGGATTGTCTTGATTTGGGGTAGAAGAAACCACTAGTTTGCCATCTACAACTACTAACCAAGCCCAACCACTTCCAAAACGAGTAAGTCCAGCAGTAGCAAATTTTTCTTTGAATGCATCGAATGAACCAAAAGCCGCATCAATCGCTTCTGCTAACGCACCTGTTGGCGCACCTCCAGCATTTGGCGCTAAACTTTCCCAGAAAAATGTATGGTTCCAATGTCCACCACCGTTGTTACGAACAGCAGGGCTAATGCTACCTGCAGCAGCCACTAGTTCTTCTATGGTTTTTGATTCATGCACGGTACC
>JALQYE010000400.1 GCA_023254245.1 Emticicia sp. | reverse complement strand
ATTAAAATCCGTATTAATCTCACTTACAAATTCTATCGAGTCAATAGGAATTGCTCGTTGGTAAAAACTCCATTTTTGTCTGAGAAATATCCAAGATGTTTCTATATATTGTCCTTTAGAATTGTATATAATATATTCTTGTATACCGCTAATCTCTGGGTTATAAAAAAAAACACTATCGCCATAAATGTTTACAAAATAGTTTTCAAAACAATAATGTTTACCATCCTTAAATTTTACCAACTGAATTTCATTTTTCGCTTTTGCAGTAAAGTTTTCTTTATAATCGATAAAAAACTGCTTTGATATTTTATCCAAATTATCAAAATATACAGCCTTAACCAACTTCCCTTCTTCAAAATATTCAATTTTCTTCACTTTCAAAGAATCAGAAGCTTTTGAGTACTGATTACAAAATATTAGAGTTACAAAAAATAGAATATTCTTAATGTAATTTTTAGTAAAACTCATATTTAAGCTCCTGAATTTTGGTTTTGTTAATGTTATGGTCTGTATAGATAATTTTAACTAAGCGATTATTTTCGTAGATGTTTTCTTGAGTGAATGTTAGTTTGGGTTTGTCAACTATTTTGTAATCTTTTAAAGGCGAAATATATTTTTCTTTTCTTATAACTTGCTCAAACTCATTCATGAAAATTTTAGTAGTGGTATTCTCCAAAACCCTTAAATGTTCCTTTACTATTGTTGAAACAAATGTAACATTATTATGATAAGAAATTTTTGAATGAGACTTTCGAGGTTTAGTTAAACTCCTAATTTCAATTAATCTATTCAAACTATCATATTTGTAATTTATTTTATTATGGTGAAATGGTCT
>JALQYE010000003.1:43558-64750 GCA_023254245.1 Emticicia sp. | reverse complement strand
AAGCAATGGCTTGTGGTACACCTGCGGTTGGTTTTGAGGTTGGCGGAATCCCAGAAATGATTGAAAGTTATAAAAATGGCTTCTTAGCAAAATACAAATCGGCTGAAAGTTTGGCTGAAGGAATGAAATGGGTTTTACTTGAAGCAAATCATGCAGAATTATCGAATAATGCCCGACAAAAAGTGTTGCATAATTATTCTGAGCGTGTTGTTCTTGAACAATATTTGGAAGTTTACAGAAGCTTGGTAGCACAAGTTTCCTAACTTGTGCTTGGTGCGAAACAAGTTAGGAAACTTATTTTACAAAATCAGCAATTTCTTCGTAGGCTTTCAGCACGTTTTGTTGCAAATCTATATTTAGTTTTTGGGCGTTTTGTTTTTTATTGGCTAAATCTTCGGCCGTTAAATTGCTCAAATATTCCCTAATTTGTTCGCCTAAATCAGCATTTTCACGAATCAACCAAGCTGCCTCTTGTAGCATATCCCAATTGTCACTTTCTTGGCTTCCGCAAAACAAAATTGCTCCACCAGCCGCTACTGCACTCACCGCCTTTGAGGGAATCATGAGATGCGTATATTTTGAAAGTAAACTCACCAAATGCACATCTAAAAAATTTAACTGGCTACGTGGCACATTCGGTAAAACTGTAATTCCTTGATAATTCTTGGCAAATTCAAGCACATTTTGAGCTTTTTTACCGTAAAGAGCTAAAACTAAATGATGCTTTTCGGGGTCGAAAGCCTTGATAAATTCCATCAAAAAATACTCATTGTGGGCATCGTTCAAGTTTCCACAATAGCCAAAATAAATTTTATTATCATTCTCTTTTCGCCAAACAGGAAACAGACTTTCGTAAGTCTGATGAAAAATCACACCACAAGGAAGAATAGTAGTATCTAATTTTACGGTTGACTGTTTATAATACTTTTCTGCTAAAACTTCTGCCTGTTTTCGTCCTAAAGCAATCAGTTTTTTTGGGGCATTTTGGTAAGTTTTTCTCAAAAACCATTGATAAACAGCGTTTTTCTCGGCAATCATGCCAATCGCAACGAAGGCTTCGGGAAATAAATCCATCGACCACAACGCCCATTTCCGTTCGGGTGGTGTTCCGTTCGAGAGCATCATTGAAGCCCAAAAAGGCAATAATGGTGGGCTGGTCATGACGATGACAGCCGCATTTTTGTCGATGTTCTTAGCTTTTCGGATAAGTCGAAAACCATCCAGTAAACCCGCCAATTGTCTCAGGCTTTTGCTTTTACCGTCATAAAGTGTTTGCAGGGTATGAAGTTTGCCAACAGGGGCACGTTTAGCTCCACCACCATCATCGTTGCCTTCGATGTTTACGATATGCACCTCGATTTGATATTTTTCGATGAGATATTTCGCCAAATCCCAGGCAGATTCTCCCGTAATTCCAGGGTTAGGTGGATAATGACGATTAACGATAATAACTTTGTGGCTCATTCAACTTTACTCAGATATTTATACCCTCTCGCAAGGTCAATTCTCAACAACAAGCCAAAATTATAACTAATTCCTTTCAAAGACTGCGTTGCTGCATCAATTTTATTTGAATTCTGCGAATAAACTATATCAGAGCGTAATCCGCCACTTTGTCCGATATTCATTCTTCCAAAAAGACTAATGTAAAAACCATTGGCAACTCGCCCTTGTAACTCGGTCTGAACTTCAAAAGCGGCCGTCATTTTTTTTGTAATAAAAGAATCTGAAGTAAGCCGAATGGTATCACGTCTCGAAGGGCTCCCCGATACTCCTGTAAAAGTTCTTGTATAAATCAGTTTTTCTTTAGCATTCGTATTCAGCAGCACGCCACCACCAATATACAAAGCCGCTGTTTTGGTTATCCCATCAAGATTAGCTACTTTATACTTAAATCTTAGCGGGATAGTGTGTAATGTTGTTCCGATTCTATACGTGAAAGGCACGCCCCTACCCGATGCTATCGACTGAATAAAATAGACAGGATTTTTCAAGTAGCCCGTCTCAACCGCCCATTTATTATCCAAATTATATCCAACCGATACTCCCCAAGCAAAATCGTTATTATTCTGACTACTCACTAAATTACCAATCGTATTGCTGAGCGAAGAATAATTGAGTTTAAAGCCACCTTCAAGCCCCATATATAAGCTCATTTCCTTACGATTAAGGTTCGGATAGGCATTATTTCTCACGTCCAAGCGTTTGGTTGGTGGCTTGTAGTATTCTTCGTCGTCTTGAGCCTTTAACTCAGCGAAAATACCTACCATTAAAAACAAAAATAAAAATGTAGATTTCATCATTCCATAAATATTTCCAAAACTACTAACAAAGACGACACACATATACTAAAAGTTGCCAGCAAAGTAAAACGAGATTTTATTTAGCAAAGAAAAAATATGATTTTTCTATGTTTTTTCGATAAATAACGAAAGAATCGTAGTAGAATTTCGTGATGAAAGCAAAAAGAAAATTTATATTTGTAAAAGATTCTAAAAAAGCCCCTTATAAAGTTTGAGCCGCAAAAAATGAGTAAATTTACTCATTTGCTCAAACGCCCATTCACTTAATTATTCATTATTGAATGAAAACCTTAGACACTTATGATTTTTCGGGCAAAAAGGCCCTTATTCGAGTAGATTTCAATGTGCCTCTTAATGAAAAGTACGAAATCACTGACGACACCCGTATCACAGCTACCATTCCTACTATCAAGAAAATCTTGAAAGATGGTGGTTCATGTATCTTAATGTCGCACTTAGGGCGTCCGAAAGATGGTCCGACCGAAAAATATTCTCTTAAACACTTAGTAAACCCACTTTCGGTGATTTTGGGCTTACAAGTAAAATTTGCTGATGATTGTATCGGAGCATCGGCTGCCGAGCAAGCCGCCAGCTTACAACCAGGCGAAGTGCTTTTACTCGAAAACCTTCGTTTTTATAAAGAAGAAGAAAAAGGAAACGTTGAATTTGCCGAAAAATTATCGAAACTCGGTAATGTTTGGGTAAATGATGCTTTCGGAACAGCCCACCGAGCTCATGCTTCCACGGCTATCATCGGTCAATTCTTTACTGACCGTGTGTGTGGCTATGTGATGCAAGCTGAGGTTGATAACGCCGAGAAAATCTTAAACAACGCTGAGCGTCCGTTTACGGCTATCATGGGTGGAGCAAAAATCTCTGATAAAATCTTATTGATTGAGCGTTTATTGGATAAAGTTGATAACCTCATCATTGGTGGTGGTATGACTTATACGTTCACAAAAGCACAAGGTGGTTCAATCGGAAAATCGCTTTTAGAGGCCGACAAAATGCCTTTAGCTCTCGAACTAATCGAAAAAGCAAAAGCAAAAGGTGTAAACCTTATTATGCCTCTTGATAATGTTTGTGGTGATAAATTCTCGAACGATGCCAACCGAATGACTGTGGCAACTGGCCAAATTGGTGACGAATGGGAAGGATTTGATATTGGTCCAGAATCAGTAAAACTTTTCACCGAAACCATCTTAAAATCAAAAACTATTCTTTGGAATGGCCCAATGGGTGTATTTGAATTCCCGAATTTTGCGGTTGGTACTAATGCTATCGCAGAAGCAGTAGTAAAAGCTACTGAAGAAAACGGAGCATTCTCGCTTATTGGTGGTGGAGACTCAGCTTCGGCAATTAATAACGCTGGCTATGGCGACCGTGTTTCTTACGTTTCGACAGGTGGTGGTGCATTGCTCGAATACATGGAAGGAAAAACTCTCCCAGGTGTAGCTGCTTTGGCATAATTAGACTATTCGTAGAGACGTTTCACGAAACGTTTTTTGTAACTCCGTTTTTACAAAGAAATAAAAAAATCCCCGTTCATGAACGGGGATTTTTGTTTATAAATATTAGATAAGGAAATAATGATTAGACATTTACCAAAGCTTAACGTTGGTAAAATACAGACCGATAGCTACTGCTACGGTTAGACCGCTGATTAGTAATAACTCAGCGTACTTCATTTGGGATTCAGATTTAGCTGCTCTGTTCATGGCAATTCAATTTAGTTTATATGGAGTTTTTATTTGGACGCAATTTTTATACAAAAGCCACAAAATACATTTCGACATCTAAACTTATATCTACCATTTCTAAACGAAAATAACCAAAAAAGATTTCTCAATCAAGTTAAATTTATTAAACGGTAATTGATATTTTCAAAAAACCTACCTGATTTATACCCTCATTTCTTTTTGAAGTAGTATCTTTGCAAGACTTTGTGTATGGCTAAAATGTTTGAAGCAATCTTTTGTTGTTCAGCATTTTAAACATATACTGACGAATCAAATTCATCATATAAATCAGGGAAATCTGATAAACCAGTTTAATCAGAGTCAAGAATGTCAAAAGTTATTATCATTGGTGCCGGTGGAGTCGGCAGCGTTGTCGCTCACAAATGTGCGATGAACTCCCAAGTATTTACCGAAATAATGTTGGCAAGTCGCACAAAGTCAAAGTGCGATAAAATTGCAGCCGATATTGAGGAAATGCACGGTGTGAAAATTCAAACGGCACAAGTCGATGCCGATAACGTACCCGAATTGGTTGCTTTAATCAAAAGTTTCCAACCAAAAATGGTTATCAATGTAGCCCTTCCCTACCAAGACCTAACCATCATGGATGCTTGTTTGGAAACTGGCGTACACTACCTCGATACAGCAAATTACGAACCAAAAGATGTGGCTAAGTTTGAATATAGTTGGCAATGGGCATACCAAGACCGTTTCAAAGAAGCTGGTTTGATGGCACTTTTGGGTTGCGGCTTCGACCCAGGCGTAACACAAGTGTATTGTGCGTATGCTAACAAACACCAGTTCGACGAAATGCACTACCTCGATATTATTGACTGTAATGCAGGAAATCATGGAAAAGCATTTGCAACAAACTTTAATCCCGAAATCAATATCCGTGAGATTACTCAAAACGGACGTTATTGGGAAAACGGAGAGTGGGTAGAAATTCCACCTATGTCAATTCACAAAGCCATTGATTACCCAGGTATTGGCCCGAAAGAATCTTACGTTTTATACCACGAAGAACTGGAATCATTGGTAAAAAACTTCCCGACATTGAAACGTGCCAGATTCTGGATGACGTTCGGACAAGCTTACTTGACTCACCTCGAAGTACTTCAGAACGTGGGTATGACTCGTATCGACCCCGTGAAGTTCAACGATATGGACATCGTTCCGTTAGAGTTTTTGAAAGCGGTATTGCCAGCACCAGATACCTTGGGTGAAAACTATACGGGTCAAACCTCAATCGGTTGTCAAATCAAGGGTATCGAAGGCGGAAAGGATAAAACGTATTACGTTTGGAATAACTGCGACCACGCCGAGTGCTACAAAGAAGTAAAAGCACAGGCGGTATCATATACAACGGGCGTGCCTGCTATGATTGGTGCTATGTTGATGCTCACAAACCCAGAATGGCAAAAAGCGGGTGTTTGGAACTGCGAAGAGCTAAACCCAGACCCATTCATGGATTTGCTCAATACGCAAGGTTTACCTTGGCACGAACAAATCAATGGTGTTTTACCGCACGAATATTAAAATTTTAGTCGGTTGTCCATGGGCGATAGTCGATAAAGAGTTTTAGAAAATAGAAGATAATTAAATCCTGCCACACAAAATGGCAGGATTTTTTCGTTTCTGTGGAGCGAATATTCTGTTCGCTCACTATATTTACGTCAGAAACAAACCTAAACTTATGAAAAAAGCACTCTTTATTATTACACTCATCTCAAACATAGCTTTCGCCCAAGAAAAAAAAGAAGAGCAGAAGAAAAACACAACTACCAAAGATGACCCGTCGGTTCAAGCAGCGATGATTTATAATTCACTCCAACGTAATGAAGAAACGGGCGGAGGAACTGGAGTGGTAAGGACATACGACCTACGCTACGAAGGAATGCAAGGAACACCTTACTTTATTGACGAGTGGCTTTCGGGACAGTTAGTTTTTGCGAATGGCGATGCAGGTAAGAAAAGCCATTTACTAAAATACAATACCCAAACCAAAGAATTATTAATGAAGCGTCCACAAGGAGATTCTATCATTGTATTTCCGAATCAAATCACGGCGTTTACAATCAATGATGCGAGCAAAAATGTCAGTTATCCATTCATAAAAGTAGAAAACCTAAAAGCCGATGGCGGTACTGTACCTGTTTGTTTTTTGATGGTGCTGTACAAAAACAAATCATCGCTACTCAAATATGTTAGCAAGAATGTTTTAAAAGCAAATTATCAAGGCGGATACAGTGCCGACCGTCGTTATGACTCCTACGTTGATAATTCACAATATTTCATTCGCAAGGCCGATAATTCACTTGTAAAGATTAAAGTAAAGAAAAGCTCTGTTCTGGATGCATTAGAAGATAAAAAAACTGAAATAGAAGCATACATTAAGAAAGAAAACCTATCGTTCAAAAACGACATTGATGTAGCCAAGGTTTTGGCTTATTACGATAGTTTATAAAACTGCTCGAAGTTATAAGTGTAGCACATTTTGTTATAAATCATTACAAAATGTGTCATTTTTTATGTCTGAACATATCAAGGCCACTATTAAAATAAAATATTTAGATAAATATCTAAATATTTTTCTTCATTTACTTGCACAGCTCATTTTTCTTCCTTAACATTGTATCGTAGTTCAGCGAAACTACGAATGTTCAACTTAAACTTTTACTACAATGAAACCTCACACACAAGGGTTGCCAGCTACTGCTTTACCCACTCCAACCACGCTTGATGAAATCATTTTTGAGCATCGTAATAAAGCCTATGGTGCTTATGAGCTTCGCACGCATTATACTACAAACATCAATCGAGCTTTGTTTATTGGTATCGCCTGTTTTGGCTTAATGCTTCTTACAAACTTTCTTTTTGCGAGACAAAAAGAACAAAACAGTGAATTAATTGGGCAAGTAATTACTCTTTCAGAAATACCCGATGAAACTCCTCCCCCAATTGAAAAACCAAAAGAAGTAGAGCCTCCAAAAGTAGAACAAAAAAGTACCATCGCCTTTGTAGAACCAGTAGTTGTAGAAGAAACTACTCATGAATCACCTCCACCATCACCTGATGAAATGGAAGGTAAAATAATAAGCAATGAGACTATAAAGGGTACTGATTCTGACGAAATTGCTGCAGCTCCTCCTACTGAAGTAAAGTCGGTTGAAAAAATAATCGTTGAGCTACCCGAAGAAGATAACACGGCTTTCATAAGCGTCGAAGTACAGCCATCATTCATGGGTGGAAATAGCGAAATGTATAAGTTTTTAGGCAAGAATTTAAAGTACCCAAGTGCTGCTCAACGTGCCAATATTCAAGGCAAAGTTTTCTTGAGTTTTATCGTTGAGAAAGACGGTAGCATCACTGATATTGAAACCATAAAAGGTATTGGATTTGGCTGTGATGAAGAAGCCATGCGAGTAGTAAAACTCATGCCAAAATGGATTGCAGGAAAACAAAACGGTAGAAATGTAAGAGTAAAATTCACGATTCCTGTTTTTTTTAAACTTGATGATTAGATTTTTGTATAAATAACATATAGTCTATATAGACAGGTTCTCCCCCTGTTCATACTATACTTCCCGAAACCCTCTACCTAAATCAACACAAACAGCCCGTACAACATTGTTCGGGCGTTTTTTTGTGATGGATTACATTTAAATAAGTAATTTTGCAAAACAAAAATGCGTTTCAAAGCATTATTCATTTTTACATTATTCATTTTGCATTAAAATGCCCATAGATATTTCTCAAATTCCATCGCCGTGTTATGTTTTAGATGAAAAACTCTTACGTCGAAATCTTGAATTATTAAACCGAGTTCAGACCGAGTCGGGTGCATCAATCATCGTAGCCTTGAAAGGCTTTTCGATGTATGCCACTTTCCCGATGGTAAAACAATATCTTTCGGGAGCAACGGCCAGTTCGCTCAACGAAACCCATCTGATTATTGAAGAAATGGGCTGCTTGGCACATACCTATGCTCCTGCCTACAAACCTGCTGAATTTGCCCAAATAATGGCCAATAGCAGCCATATTACATTCAATTCACTAAATCAATGGAATCAGTTTAAAGACCAAGTACAAAGTTTTGAACGCAAAATTTCGTGCGGAATCAGAATAAATCCACAATATGCTGAGGTTGAAACTGATATGTATAATCCGTGTATTGTGGGTTCAAGACTTGGCGTCACTCGTGAACTATTGGGCAAAGAACTCCCAGAAGGCATCGAAGGCCTACACTCGCACACCCTCTGCGAAAACGATTCTTATACATTGGAGCGTACGTTGGTGCATATCGAAGAAAAATTTGGTGATTTATTGCACCAAGTAAAATGGCTGAATCTTGGTGGTGGTCATCTAATGACTCGTGAAGGCTATAATCATGAGCATCTAATTTCACTAATCAAACGTTTACGTCAGACATACAATATCGAAATTATTCTCGAACCAGGCTCGGCAATTGGTTGGCAAACGGGTTATCTAACCTCGACGGTACTTGATATTGTTGATGCCCAAGGCGTTGACGTAGCTATTCTTGATGTGTCGTTTGCTGCTCACATGCCCGATACCCTCGAAATGCCCTACAAACCACGCATTTGGGGAGCAACCGATGCCGTTGAAGGAAAACCAACTTACCGCATGGGCGGCATGACTTGCTTAGCGGGCGATTATATGGGCGATTACTCATTTGATAAACCGCTCCAAATCGGAGATAGTGTAGTTTTTGATGATATGATTCACTACACGATGGTAAAAACAACGACTTTCAATGGCGTTGGTTTGCCTTCAATTGGTATCTGGAAAGAAAACGACAAGTTTCAGTTACTAAAAAGTTTTGGTTACGAAACGTATAAAGATAGAATTTAATAGCCCCTCCCTACCCTCCCCAATAGGGAGGGTTCTTTTTTCTCGCTTTTTTTCTTGCAAATATCTTTTCATTCTATACATTTGCACAAAAAATTATTCTTCCATTGTTTAAAGACCTAAAATATCATTTAGCACGCCTCGCCTATCTACGTAGTGCCTGCTCATTTGTTCCTGACGTTTGTTAGGTTGTCTTTTTTCATGTTTTCTTTCAACACTAAGTACACTAATTAGCACTAAGTTTCACTAAGTGATTCTTTGTGTTCTTCGTGCTTACGTGGTAAAAAATAGTAATCATCCATAACATTTTAATCTTTTCACAACAATGAAAAACGTACTTGTCATTGGTATGGGCAAGGTAGGTTCGTTGGTTGGTACATTACTCGCAAAACGCTTTGCCGTTACGGGTATGGACCTACGCCAACCTGCCACAACTTTGCCTTTTGATGTCTTACTCGGAGATGTAAACGACATCAATTTCTTAGAAAACACGCTCAAAAATTTCGATGCAGTAGTGTCGGCTATGCCCTATAATCTTAACTTACCAATAGCTAAAACTGCCCATAAACTCGGCATTCATTACTTTGATTTGACCGAAGATGTACCTACCACATCGGCTATCAGAGAAATGGCCAAAACTTCTTCGGCGGTCATGGCTCCTCAGTGTGGACTTGCCCCAGGCTTAATCGGAATCGTGGGAGCAGATTTAGCAAAACGTTTTACTAAACTACGAGATATTGAGCTTCGTGTGGGTGCTTTACCTCGTTTTCCGAATGGATTGATGGGCTATTCGTTTACGTGGTCGCCTGCGGGTGTAATAAACGAATACATCAACGATGCCGAAGTGATTCATAATGGTGAAGTCAAGATGGTTACATCGCTCGACGGTATCGAACATATTCAAATCGAAGGGCAAGAGTTTGAGGCATTCAGCACTTCGGGTGGTTTGGGCACGATGTGTGAAACCTTTGCAGGAAAAGTAGATACCCTCAACTATAAAACTATTCGCTACCCTGGTCACGCAAAATTGATGAAGTTCTTACTTTATGAATTAATTTTGAAGGATAAACGCCAATTAGTGGAGCAAATCTTGACCGAAGCCAAGCCTCCTGTGCAAGAAGACGTAGTGTATGTGTATGCCGTTGTGGAAGGCTGGAAAGGGCAAGAATTAGCTCGTGAAGAATTTTACAGAGCGTATAAACCACTCGAAATTGATGGAAAACATTGGCGAGCCATTTCATGGACAACGGCCGCCTCGGTAGCAGCAGTAGTTGAAATGGTAGCCGATGGAAAACTTCCACAGCAAGCCTTTTTGAAACAAGAAGATATAGATTTTGGTTCTTATCTTGAAACCCAAAATGGTTCGTTCTTTAAAGATTGAGTTAGTCTACGGTCAATAGACCATAGTCGATAGTTTTCATTTAAACTACAACTTTCACATAAAAATGATAGAAAACAATAAAATAAAAACCTTAGCATACGTACTCGATGGCTTGATGCTTAGATACAGCGAGCGAGTACCCGATGTCAATAAAGTAGCCGATGCCATGATTGCCGAAGGGATAATTTCGGATAGAAATGAGATTGAAAACGACCACGTGGCTTTTCGTACGATGGGTGTTCCGCAACTGGGGATTCAATCATTCGAGAAAATTTTCTTGCATTTTGGCTACGAAAAACGTGATTTCTTCAATTTTGAAGGTAAAAAACTCAATGCGTATTGGTTTTCGCCACCCGAACCCCGTTTTCCGAGAATTTTTGTAAGTGAACTTCGAGTAGATGATTTATCAGAAAATGTTCAAAGAATCATCAGAAGCTACACCGACGAAGTTAAAACTGACCCAGCCGATAGTTTGGATTTGAATGATGGAGCAGCCGTAGATGAATTTCTGCATAAACCTCTGTGGCGAACTCCGACTTGGGAAGATTACGAAGCACTCCAACAAGAAAGTGAATATGCCGCTTGGGTAATTTATAACCGATATTACCTCAATCATTACACAATCAGTGTGCATAATTTGAAAGAAGGCTACGGCACGATTCAGGAATTTAATACTTTTTTAGAGCGAATTGGAGTTAAACTCAATGATGCGGGTGGCAAGATAAAAATCAGTCCCGATGGTGGTTTATTGCAAAGTTCGACGGTGGCCGAAATGATTGATGCGAAATTTGCCGATGGAAGTACGCACGCAATTTCGGGAAGTTATGTAGAGTTTGCCGAAAGAAAAGTGTTGCCTCAATTTGCGGGAATACCGATTGATAAAATCGAAAGGGTTCATCGCCGAGATGGCTTTGAAACTGGCAATGCCGATAAGATTTTTGAAAGTACATTTACGAGCCAAACAATGAAGGCTGAGATGTAAGTTTCTTTCTTCGTTGCCTTCGACTACGCTCAGGCAACGAAGAAAAAACAATGAAATATATCACAAATTCGCCATCAACCAAGCCTTGAAATCAGAAAACTCCGTTGACATCGTTGTTGCTTGTTTTTCTAAACTTAATAAATTAGAAAGGCGTGTTGGAATATCTTGTTTGCCAACAACTTCTTCTACCACATCCAAGAATTTAGCATAATGTGCCGTTGAAAAAAATACACCACTAACTGGCTCTGAAAGTGTATTTGTGTAGGCTTTTAAGCCCAAATAGGCTACAGCCGTATGCGGACACATCACGTAACCTGTACGCTCATATACCTCCTTCATGGCTACTTTTGTAGCTTCATCATTGTAGAAATACCCAACAACTAAGCTACGCATTTTCTCTAAATCATTATCCAATAAGGCTTTCATGCGTGGAAAATTACTCGGATTTCCAACATCCATTGCATTGGAAATAGTTGATAATGAAGGACTTATTGGTTCGTAAACGCCACTTTCTAAATAAGCTGGTACAACTTTATTAACGTTGGTAGCAGCTATAAATTTATGCACTGGTAAGCCCAATTTCCAAGCGATAATTCCTGCACTCAGATTACCAAAGTTTCCACTCGGAACCGACATCACGACTGGTAAATCAGCACCCGATTTCTTCAATTGAGCATAAGCATTTACATAATAAAACGCTTGTGGAATCAGACGAGCTATATTGATTGAGTTAGCCGAAGCTAAATCAAACTTATCGGTTAGCTCTTTATCCAAGAAAGCCAATTTTACGAGTTTTTGGCAATCATCAAAAGTGCCGTTTACTTCTAATGCTCTTACGTTTTCGCCGAGAGTTGTGAGTTGTTTTTCTTGAATATCGCTTACTTTTCCGCTTGGGTAAAGAATCGTTACATCAATGTTTGGTGTTTTATAGAAACCTTGAGCCACCGCTCCACCAGTATCGCCCGACGTTGCCACCAAAATATGGATTTGCTTTTGAGATTTTTGTAGGAAATACGACATCAAAGCAGCCATAAATCTTGCTCCAAAATCTTTGAATGCCATTGAGGGGCCGTGAAAAAGCTCTAAGCAGTAAGTATTTGCCTCAACCTCAACAATCGGTGCGGTAAAATCTATCGCATTATTGATTAATTGACGCAAATCTTCGGCAGGAACATCTTCACCGATTAAGGCATTGGCTATTTCAAAAGCAATTTCTTGCAAACTAAGATTCTGAACATTTTCCCAGAAAGTCGGAGGCAATGGTCTAAACTCAGTTGGCATATAAAGTCCGTTATCGGGTGGAAGCCCACGAAAAACCGCTTCGGCTAAATCTACATCAGGACTTTGGTGGTTTGTGCTATATAATTTCATAAATAATTGATTATCAAAGAGATGCTTTATCAAGTTTCAGACCAAATTCAGTCAGATGGTCGAAATCATTGTCGGTTGTTTGTAGAGGAATATCAAAAAAGTAGGCTGTTGCAGCAATCCATAGGTCATTCTTTCCCATATTTCGAGAAGAAATTGTAAGTTTTTTCTCGGGATGCAAACCTTGGCTAAAAGCGTCTATTTCGGCGTAGATGTCAGTTAGTGTATTGCTAATATCAATAATATGTAGTCGTCCTAAGTTTACTTGTAATACATCTCTTTTTTGTTTCCCCCAATTTCTTTTTAGAGCAAATGCCTTTAATTCACCAACCGTGACGATTGATATAAAACAGGCATCTGGTACAAGAGCATATTTTCTAATATAGGTTAAAACTATATTCGTATCTAATAAAACCATTCTGTTAATCAATACCGTTTTTCAACATCTCCTCCCACTCTGCTTCCGTAAATTCAATAGGGATAAGCTTTATCGGCTTATCATTTCCGATTAATTTACTGAATGCGGCTAATCCTCCTGCTTTCATTATATCGTCTGGGCTATAAAGATTTAGCTTGGGGTCTTTGCTTCTTGGAATAAATGGTTTCTTCGATTTTCTTCTTAAAACTTCGGTCATTTTTCACCTCCTTTTCTACAAAGATATAAAAAAACCTGTAAGGTCTTCAAGATGCCTTACAGGTTTAAGGAAATAATATTTTATCCTAACATCTTCACGAAATCATCGAATAGATAGCGAGAATCGTGTGGGCCAGGTGATGCTTCTGGGTGATATTGTACCGAAAATGCTGGTTTATCTTTTCTACGGATACCTTCGATAGTATTATCATTCAAGTTTACGTGCGTAAGCTCGATGTTTTCAATGCTCGAAACTTGGTCTGGTTTTACGGCAAAACCATGATTTTGTGAAGTAATTTCACAAAGGCCAGTACGTAGGTTTTTCACGGGGTGATTTAATCCACGGTGACCATTTTTCATTTTGTAAGTTTCGATTCCACTCGATAAGGCCAATAATTGATGACCAAGACAAATACCAAAAACTGGTTTATTAGTTTCGATTACTTGTTTGATGGTTTCAACCGCATAAGGCATTGCCGATGGGTCTCCAGGGCCATTTGATAAGAAATAGCCGTCTGGATTAAAGGCTGCAATTTCTTCAAAACTTGTTTTGGCATTGAAAACCTTGCAATAGCAGTCTCTTTCGGTGAAATTTTTCAAGATGCTTTTCTTTACGCCAAAATCTAATACTGCCACTCTGTATTTTGCATCTTCATTGCCTAAATAGTAAGCCTCTTTTGTACTTACAACCGAAGAAAGCTCAAGACCATCCATTGAAGGTACTTTCTTTAATTCGAGTGCTAAAACTTCTGGGTCAAGAATTTCGGAAGAAATAATACAGTTCATTACGCCCGCATCACGTATATGACGCACAATCTGGCGAGTATCAACATCACAAATACCTACGATATTGGCACGCTCGAAATACTCTTGTAATGAAAAATCAGCGGTCGAACGTGAATAATAGTGGTTGGCATAAGCATTGCAGACCATTGCACTAATTTTTACACTTGATGATTCTTCTTCATCATCTAACACAACACCATAGTTGCCGATATGTGAAGTAGTATTTACGATTACCTGACCGTAGTACGAAGGGTCTGTGTAAATTTCTTGGTAGCCAGTCATACCTGTATTAAAACAGATTTCGCCAGCCGAAGTACCAATTTTGCCGAGTGCTTTTCCTTTGAAAAAAGTGCCATCTTCAAGGAGCAGAAGGGCATCAGAAGGTTTGTGATTCATCGAAGAATTATAAAAGAGTTCCGAAAAAACTTATGGTTATCGGAAAACAAAGGTAGTAAAAAAATATTAACTACCCCCTTATTTCTTGATTAAATACAACTATTGCACAAAAAAACAATAATCATCAATCTTTCTTAGTGTTATTTCTGAAGAACTGGTCACGAGTTACGTTATCACGAGGGGCGGCGGCAGCTCCTGCTTTCCATGATTGGTCTTTCCATGCACCACCTCTGACGGCTTTCACGAAGTTGGCCCATGCAAACGGATTTAGCAAAGGATTTGTCGTTACCTGTCCTCTATTTTCCATTTGTTTGATGAATTGATTCTGCCCATATCTAAAGTTTGCATCGGCGGTCATACCATGAACTGATGCCATTTTGGCGATATTTTCGGGGCTGTAGGTTTCGGCTAAAATTTTGCGTTCGCGGTCGTCAGGGAGTTTCATATCAACCAACGCTTGCTTAAATTCCTCTTCGGTGCTAAACGGATAAACTTTAACTTCTTTTAACATTTTTGAGTCGGTCTGAAGCTCGACAAAAACCGAATAATCAACGTCTGTTTTCTTGGGTATAATATGAAATTGCTTCTTGAAACCCAAATAACTAAACACGACTGTATCACCTGGAAAAACACCCAATACAAAATACCCCTTACTGTTTGATAGTGTACCACGGCCCGCTCTCGGAATCGTGATATATGCTCCAGGAAGTGGTTCTTTGGTCTGACTATCAATAACTAAACCCGAAAATGTGATGTACTTTACTTCTCCTTGAGAAAAAGCTAAATCGCTCATTATCAAGGCCATAAATATCAACAGAAGTGTAATTGTATTTCTCATTGTGAGTGATTCAACCGAAAATTTTCAGAAATGTAACAATAAAAGGCATTGAAAGCAATAGTCCGTCAAATCTGTCCATAAACCCACCATGCCCTGGAATCGTATTCCCTGAATCCTTGATGGCTATACTGCGTTTGAAGAGCGATTCAACGAGGTCGCCGAGTGTGCCAGTGATGAAAATAATGATAGCTACGCCGTACCATTGCCAACTTAGCAAACTATCGAAATACTTTGTTAGAATAAACGCTACAATCAATGAAGTTATTGCTCCACCAAAGAAGCCTTCCCATGTTTTTTTCGGTGAAACTCTCTCAAAAAGTTTTCTTTTTCCAAGAAATCTTCCCGCAAAATAAGCTCCAGTATCATTGGCCCAAAGAATAAACAAACAACCCAAAATTAGTTGTGGAGCATAACCACGGCTATCGGTCAATACCATTTCGTTAATCAGTGCAAACGGAACCGCCACATAGATAATACCCAAAAATGTATAACCTAAATTGGCAAAAGGTTTGGTATCTTTCTTACGATAAAGTTTTATAAAAAAAGTAGTAGTAAGTAACGGAACTATCAAATAATAAAACTTGAATGGCAAAAGCTCTTTCTCAATAAAAAACGTGAGTACATTAAGCACTATACCACAAAAAGTACCATAGACACTTAACGGATGGTTTTCATCAAGTTTAAGTAATTTATAGAATTCTCTTTGGGTAAGAATACTGATGGCCAGAAATAAAATCCAGAAAGTCCACTCATTATAAAGTACACCTGCTAAAATAATAGAAACACCTACTACGGCCGCAATTGCTCGTTGAGCAAGATTAGGAAGTTGATTGAGCTTCGAGGTCATTTTGGTTGAATATGTCGATTACTACTTTTGCTATTGATTCTTGTTCGTCGGGTACTTGTATTTCGTAGTAGCCAATGAGATAATTACTATCTTGTTTATTGAGTACAACACCCATTATTTCGTGGGTAAGTAGCTCATTTTTTAATAATTCGGCCTTGAACACATTTTTGGTTTCAAAAACTTTTACCCAGTTTGTCATTTTGTTTGGTTGTGAATTTGGCTCAAATATAGTGGTAAAATATTGAAAAGTAATATCTACAAAATAATGTCATTTACTTGTTTTCTTTTTTTGTATTACAAAAAACTATAAATTGCTCTAAAAAATTAGACTTTTTCCTTTTCATGCAGATAATTTTAGTTGATGACCACCAGCTTTTTGGCCAATCACTGTCTTCGTTGTTGATGCAAATGAAAGAAGTAACCAGCATCAATGTTTTTCAGCGTGGTAATGAAGTATTGAGTTATTTAGAAAAAAACTCAGTAGATGTTGTTATTTCTGATTTACAAATGCCCGAAATGAATGGCATTCAATTAACAGCTAAGATTCATGAAAAATTTCCTGATATTAAAGTGCTAATTCTGACAATTGATGATGAGCCTCATAAAATCAGACAAGCCATCGCCGCAGGTGCTTCGGGCTATTTATTGAAAGATACTGATAAAACCGAACTCGAAGAAGCTATCAAAAAACTGCATCAAGGGCTACCTTATTATAGCGAAAAGGTTTTGAAGATAATCACAACTGGTGAAAAAGATAAATCTGTGATTGACAAAGAATTAGCTCAGTTATCAGCCCGAGAGATTGATGTTTTAAAACTGATTGCCCAAGAATATTCGACCAACGAAATTGCTGATTTACTCTTTGTGAGTGTCAATACCGTAGAGAGCCATCGTAAGAGTTTAATGAAAAAACTGGATGTAAAAAATGTGGTTGGACTCATCAAATTTGCGATGCGACATAAGCTGGTTGAGTAATAGGTACGCTTATGTGCGTGCGGGTACCCTCCCCTATTTCTGACTCAATATTTAGCATACCATTCATGGCCTCTACTCGTTCTTCAACGCTCGTTAGTCCTTTGCCCTTCATGTAATTTTGTAAGCCTTTGCCATTATCTCGCACAAAAAGCTCCAACGAATCATCTTTTTTACGAAACGTCATGGCAGCATCAGTAGCTTCTGAGTGTTTCAAGATATTATTGATGAGTTCGAGACAAATCGAATATAAATGAAAGGCCGTTTTACGGTCGAGGTAATGTTCTTTTAACCCTTTGGTATTGAGTGTAAATTCGATGGGTGTAGAGAAATTAAGTCGCTCAACCATTTTTTCGAGTGCTACTTCCAATCCATATTTTTCGAGTTCTTCGGGTAATAAATTATGCGAAATCAGACGTACTTCTCGACAAGCGTTTTCTACCATTTCTTGTATTTGTGCATAAACTTTTTGGTCATGATTGGGTAATTTCTCGCTATTTAAGGTCAATAAACTTACCCTTACAGCCGATAGTAATGAGCCTACATTATCATGAAGTTCGGAAGCCACTCGTTTACGCTCAATGGTTTGCCCCTGGAGCAATGCCTCTTGAATCTCAAGATTTTTGGCCAATAACTCCTTGTTTTTTTTTCGTAAAACAAAACTATAAACAATTGACGAAAACCCTAATAGAGAAATCAGAACTACGATAATCAAAAGTGATTTTTGTTGTTGATTTTCAAGTTTCAGCTTGTTCGATAAATCATTGACCTTCAATTGCTTAGAAAGTCTTTCTTGTTCGTTTTTTTGTTTATCTGTCTCTATTTTCAAAGCCTGTTCGGTAGCCAAAGCGTGTTCTTTTTCAAGCTTTCGACTAATGGCCTCCAAAGTAAACTCTTGAGCGAGTTTTTCGCTTTTCAACTTCGTTATTTCATATTGTTTTTGCAGGAAGTCAGTCGTTTTTTTCTGAATCAGCTTTTCGTTTTCATAACGAATTTGCATTTTTTCGAGGTCATATCGTTTCTGAATCTCTACCAATTCATTAAGTTTCTGATTCTTTTGTATGCTATCTCTCAGAGCGATAGCTTCTTTATAAAACATCAAGGCTTTCTGTGGATTGTTTTGCATCAATCCAATATCAGATAAATCTAATAATGCCTGCAATTTCACGGTATTATTTTTCGATTCGTTGGCGTTTGAAAGCGTTAGTTGTGCATACTTTTCGGCATTATATGGGTCTTTTTTAAGTTTGTAAAGCGATACATAGCTTGAATATAACGATGCCTTTCCTTGCCAGTAGCCTTTATTAGAAAAGAGTTTGTCGGCTTCATCTAAATATTTTTGAGCTTCATTGGCATTCTGCTCAACATCTAAATAATAATCGCCCATGACCGACTGAGCAAATGCAATTTGAATATCATTTTTTGAGCGTTCGCAATATTTCAAGACATTCAAAAACATTGACTTTGCCACTCGTTTTTGGCCAAGAAGTTGTGCCGATATTCCCGAAATTCGATAGGCTTCTGCAATTTGAAGTTGGAGGTCAGTTGAAAGATTAGGCTTCGCTGCCAGATAATCAATGGCTTTCCGTAAATACTCAATCGTCTTTTCGTATTCTTTGATGTTATAATAAATCTGCCCAAAACGCAGATTTATTTTCCAAATATCGTCACAAACATTATTTCCTTCTTCGCATTTTCTGAGGGTACTCAAGTTGGCCTCTAAAGCCTTAGTATAAAGACTCTTTTTGATATAAAAATTAGAGAATAAAAACAAAGCTCGAAGCTGATAAACATTGTTTTTGAGGCTTAGTGCTTTATCGTAAAGTTTTTGAGTAAAATAAAGACCTGTATCGGCCGAAACCCGAGTCAACAACGAATAGTTTTTGCATATTTTGTTCAAATAAAATAATTCTAACGTATCATTCACAAACGAAGATTTAGCCTTAGCCAGCTCACTTAGGCGTTGTTTCGACTCTACAATTTCGGACAAATTTGAGACCTGAGCTTGCACGAAAAATTGAGTTAGACAAAACAGTATTAGGATATATAAAGATTTCTTCATCAGCCATGATTTTATCCTAAAATTATCTTTTTTTTAAAACTAACAAAGCAAAAAAGACAAAAAATCACGGTTTACCGTGATACGATTCACGGTAAACCGTGATTGACACAAAGCATTTAATCTTAGACCTTTGTAATAAGCTTTATAGCGATGAAAATAATTAACACATGAATCATTATGAATATCCACAAAAATACTAAGCACTAATGAATAGAGTATTTGTGGATATAATTTAAAATCTTGGTTAATTATTTCACTTCAATTGTAGAACCTACTATTTACTATCATCCCATGAAAAACTATACAATGCCACAAAAAGACACTAATTCTGAGCTCCTGTGGTTTAACCACAAAAAAATCAGTATTAAACCCGAAGAGGTAGTTTATCTGAAAAGTTGTGATAACTATACCCGATTTTATTTGAGCGATGGCAAAAGTTTTTTGGCATCATCAACCATGAAATCTTACGAAAAAGAATTACACAAACGCGGGTATTTTACACGTCTTCATAGAGGAACACTCGTAAACCTAAGATATCTTACGGGTATTGAACGCACCAAAGATGGGCACGTTGCGTGCCTTTCGACTGGACAACGAATTGATGTTTCACGTCGTAAGATGAGAATTTTGGATTTACCTTAAAAAGCCTGTACTTTAGTGGCTTCAACCAAAAATTCTAAGCCATTATGCTCAACGTTGCCCTTGTCGGATTCGGACTTTCGGGGAGATACCTCCAAGCTCCGTTTTTTCTTACAAATCCCGATTTTAATCTAAAAACCATCGTTTCGGGTTCACAAAACCCACAAGCTATATACCCAAGTGTGGGCGTTGCCCGTAGCATTGATGAAGTCTTGGCCGATGCCGAAATAGACTTGGTGAGTATTGCCTCTCCGAGCCATTTACACTTTTCGCAAGCTAAACAAGCATTGTTAGCTGGTAAACACGTCTTGGTAGAAAAACCTTTCACGGCAACCGTTGCTGAAGCCGAGGAGCTTATCGAATTATCAAAAAAACAGGGTAAAATACTTTCAATCTTCCAAAATCGCCGATTTGATAGCGATTTTATGACGGTCAAAAAAGTGATTGAAAACAAGCTTTTGGGCGAATTGGTAGCCTTTGAAGTACATTTCGACCGCCACAAGCCTATCTTAAATCCTAAAAAATGGAAAGAAGAAGTTACGCCAGCCAACGGAATCTTGTATGATTTGGGAGCTCATATCATTGACCAAACCATTATACTTTTTGGGTCGCCAATGGCGGTTTCGGGCGAAACTTTCACGCAGCGAGAAGGCTCAGCCATTGATGATGCTTTTGATATACGAATGGATTATGGAAAACTAAAAGTTACCTTAAAATCAAGCCTTTTAGTACGCGAAGAAGGCCCAAGGTATATCATTCATGGAACAAAAGGCTCTTTTGTAAAATACGGTATTGATGTACAAGAAGACCACCTTAAGGCTGGGCTATTCCCACGTATGGAAGGTTTTGGAGTAGAGTCAAAAGATAAATGGGGTGTTTTGAATACCGAAATTGGCGGACAACATTTCAGAGGACACATCGAAACCGAAGCTGGCAACTGGGATTTACTTTTCCAGAATCTTCATGCAGCCATCGTTGAAGGGAAAGAATTGTATATAAAACCAGAGCAAGTTTTGGAGCAGATTCGAGTGATTGAAATAGTAAAGGGAAATTGATGGCTTTTTATTAAACGATATCCATTAAAGATAAAGGCACTGGTTTTGCAAATGAATGAAAATTTGTAAAATCAGTGCTTCTACTATTAGGCTGATAGAAGTTGTAAAAATAAAAATCCCAACACAAGCGGCTGGGAATTTATAGTTCTAACAACAAACTGTATGGGTCACATACAGGAAAATCTTTAATGCTTTGTGCTATTGATGCGTGTTTTTGCTTATTTTGGTCATGAATTATAACCTAAAACTAATGAAGCGATAAATTGTTTATACTTTCTGTGAAGAAAAGTAAATACGCTTTTATATTCATAATTTTAT
>JALQYE010000003.1:28458-43462 GCA_023254245.1 Emticicia sp. | reverse complement strand
GTAAATATAAAGCACAAATCAACTTCTATCTTTGCATTTACACGAAAGGTATTTTTATTTGATAAATGGCAAGGAAGATATTAGCCTTTTATTCGGCGTAATTCATCTTCTGAACCCGAGCGACGACTGCGAGCTTCTTTGATTTCTTTGCTACCAAAACGATAATTGAAAGTCACACGAAGTAATCGGCCTTCAAACTTAAATTTCAAGTTGGTAGCTACACCAGCATATTCAGAATGATAGCCTCCACGAGCAGTATTTAATACATCGCTGAAAACAATCTTCAATGAAGCATTATCTTTCATAAATTTCTTCTGCACGCCTGCATCCATCATACCCATTGCCGAGTTATAATCAATGCGTCGATAAGGTGAATTATACCAACCCGAAAGCTCAAATGCCCAATTATTTTTTAGCTTAATCGTACTTTGTCCATTTGCGTTTACGGCAGTTGTTCGGTTATTGATTATCAAGCCATTATCTAATTTTGCTCGCCAAATATTATGATAACCATTGAAGTTTAAACTCACTTCCCACCATTTGGTTAGCTGTGTATTAAGGCTTACATCTAAACTATACCCTTCTGAATAATCGAGGTTTTCAGAAATAAAATAGGTACGACTATTATCATACGGAATTCTCAGACCAACCACAGGATATTTTGTTCGCCAATACCCCAACGAAGTGGTAAGTTTACCTTTATACGTATGTGTTAGCTTGAAATTATTGGCATATTCTGGTCTGAGAAATGGATTTCCTTTTGAATAAACCAATTCATCGATTCGATACTCAAATGGGTTGAGATTTTGGTAGCTTGGGCGGTTGATTCGGCGACTATAATTGAGGTTAAGCGAATGGTTATCAGAGGCTTTATAGGAAATTGCCCCACTCGGAAACAAATTCAAATAAGTGGTATCTACTTTGTCTAAATCGTTTTGTTTAAAGCTCGTCAGTTTGCCCAACGATTGTGTATTTTCGGCACGTAAACCTGCCTGTACATTCCATTTTTTACCGATGGCTTTATTATAATTTAGGTATGCGGCATACACTCGCTCAGTGTAACGAAACTGGTTGCTGCGTTCGGTATCTCGAATCTCTTCATTCTGAATTTTTGTAAAGAAATCAAATGTATTATCAGATGTTACATCAGAAAGTTTCACTCCATACGCCAATTTACCTTTCTTAAATGGCTGCTCATAGTCAATCTTGGCCGATTTTATGATAATATCCGTTGGGGTTTTGGTTACATAATTTCGTTCAAATGAAGGTCTATCACTATTCAAGAAAGTATATTTGTTGGGCTGATAACTAATGCCTCTCGAAGTAAAAATGCCATAATCGGCATCAATATTCAATTCGTGTCCAGTAGTATCGGCATAGCGATAATTGAGATTAAAATTAAGGTTTTTGTTCTTTTCTGGATTCGATGTCTGTGAGGCTAAAACTGCCGAATCAGGCTCAGTTACGCTATATCGACGTCCAATCAGCGTTTCACTCTCTCCTCCCCCATTATGGTCGCTTACTCTCCCATTAAAATTTACGCCAAGTGTATTTCTTGAGTTAATAAAATAATCTGCCCCTAACTTTATATTATTCGATGTATCACGCCACAAGCCACGCCACGTTTTGTTATACATGATATTATTCAAAATCTGATTATCGAGTGTTCGGTTATGCCACCCTCCTTGATTATAACCATACGTTCCAAAAAGATTTACTTTTTTGTCACGATGGTTAAGGCTAAGAGAAGTATTATATTTGGGCGTTATGCCAAACATCCCCGCTAAATTGATATTTCCGTTAGTACCCAGTTTTCGGTTTTTCTTTAGGCGGATATTGATAATACCCAAATCTCCAGCGGCATCGTATTTGGCAGAAGGATTCGTGATAATTTCGATGGCTTCAATATCAGCCGAATTCATGCTTTTCAGCGTAGATGCTAAATCTCGGCCACTCATCGGCGATGGTCGGCCATCAATATAAATTCTAACGCCTGATTTTCCTTTTATCAGAATATTTTCATCTTTATCAACCTGTACACCAGGCGATTTTCGCATCAATTCTAAAGCAGTCGTTCCAGTAGAATTAATACTACTTTCTACATTAAATACCACTCTATCATCTTTCACCTCAATCATGGGCTTTGATGCCACTACTTTTACTTCCTTCAACTGTTGTGTCTCGGCCAGCAGAACAAATGGCTTAAAATCAATATCAGCATCAATTATTTCAAAAACAGGCGAAGCAAAAGGCTGAAAGCCTACGGCAGAAATTTTAATGAAGTATTTGCCCTTATTTAGATTATTAAACTTAAAACCACCATTTTCGTCGGCAATATCGGCCTTTACTAAAGTAGAATCTTGGGCTTTATGCATGGCTACCGTAGCAAACGAAGCCGCTTCATTTTGTTGTGTTTTGGCAGCTCCTTTTACACCAAAATTTTGAGCAAAGGTAAAGCCCGACAGGCTCGTGAGAAACACGAGTAATAGATTTTTCATAATGTTAATTGTTATAGCTTTTTCATAAAATGTTATAGGATTCCATGCACACTCATGAGTCGTGCACGGTAAAAGTTGTGGTGTTTGTGTATGTTTCTTGTGAATACTCCCTTCTATTGAAAAGGTTACAAACAAGATTAACTTTTACCTACGAAATATTTCGTAACAAAGATAAAGCTAAAAAAAACTTGAAAGCAAATTTTATTACGAAATATTTCGTAATTGTAACGAACGGAGAAAAATGATAGAAGATTGGGGTTAAAAAATAATAGTTTTACTAAATCACTTGTTTCAACCCTTTGGGGTTTGAATGGGCATTTATCACATTTTTGCTATAGTTTTAGCTCCCCTTCGGAGTTGGAAATTACTCTTACAGCAAAAAACACTGAAAAACTACTTATCAGAAGTTAGAATCCCGAAAGGAGGTTATGATTAGAAAAAAACAAACAGTCATCAAGTAAGAAGCTCAAAGGGGTGATATAATCTCAAAAAACTAAATCCATTTAAAGATGATAATTTTAAAACCTGTCTTTAAACTTAGCCTTTTATCAAAAAAACGTCGGCATGGTTCTGAACCATGCCGACGTTAAAAAATCATTTTTCAATGCTTATTTCTTGGCATTTATCTCTTTCAAAAGTTCATCGACAGCAGCTTTGAGTTGGTCGTCGGTGCCTTTGGCAATCCAATCGGGTTGGTTTTCTACGATAATATCTGGTATGGCAGGCCCGAGTTCTTGATTCTTATCGGTTGCTTTCGTAAACCATCCACGGAAAGGCAAACGCACAAACGAACCGTCCATTAAGCCTTTCCCACCAGTCGAAATTACCGAACCGTTGGTTGGAACTCCTACCAATTTACCAATTCCGAGGGTTTTGTAGGCGTGCGAGAAGATTTCGGCGTTTGAATAACTACCCTCATTACAAAGAGCAATCGAAGGTTTTGTCCAAGCGGCATACACCAAACGTTCGCCCGTTGGATAATAGTCTTTAAACTTCAATTTATCTTTTTCTAAATCATTGCTCGCTCCTCGCGGAATCGTGTAGGCATGCTGTTTATAATTTAGTACGGTCATTAGATAATCGGTTGTTGAACCTCCACCATTATATCTAACATCAATGATGATTCCGTCTTTGCCATAACCTGCCGCAGTAAATTCACGTTCTACAACTTCAAAACTCGGAAAATCCATTCCTTTGATATGAATATACCCCAAACGCCCGTTTGAGTATTTTTCTACCAATCTTTTGCGGCCTTCTACCCACTCATCGTATAAGTTATTTGAGATATTGGCTGTCAATCTGATAGCTACCTCACGAGTTTTTCCATCGGTAGCTTTTACGGTGAGTAATACTTTTTCATTCACCAAGCCATTCAATAACTCATAAAAATTGCTATTCTCTGCAACGCTTTCACCATTTACTGCCGTAATTACATCGCCTTCGTTGAGTTTGCTTTTTTCTTTATCGGCAGGTGTTTCTGGCACAACGTGATTTATTTTTACACCACCTGCCACAGGCACTAATTCTGTACCTAAAAGTCCCGTTGATTCACGTTGCGTATCGGCTCTTTCGGTTACGGTTAAGCCCATGTGGCTTGAATTAAGTTCGCCCAAAAGTAGGTTAAACATATCTCTGAAATCAGTACCCGTACTGGCATTGATACAACGCTCTTTGTATTTATCATGTAATTTTACCCAATCATTTCCGTGAAATTTAGGGTCATAGAAACCATCACGGATAGTACGCCATGCTTCTTCAAAAACTTGTGTACGCTCGGCGGTGTAATCAACCTTCATTTTTGCTACAAATGGTAGAGATTCTGACGCACTTGATTTAATATCTATACGTGCCAAGGCTCCTTGACGGCTGTAATACAAATATTTACCATCTTTATCCATCGAAACTCCACTCGGATTTGAACCTCCTTTTGTGATTTCTTTTAAATCTTTTCCGTCCCATTTAATGCTGTAAAGGTCACGACCTTTGGCATTGCTACTGGCTGTAGTATAATAGAACGTTTCACCATCTTTCGAAATCACGAGGTCACTTTCATCGCCTGTAAAATTGGTTACTTGCACTACTCGCTCATGAATCTTATCGAAGTCGATTTTGATAGGCTTTGGTGTTTTATCTTTTTTATCGTTTGATTTAGCAGGGACTGATTCAGCAGTAGGATTTTCACGTTCTTGCCAATCTTGGGTCTCTTTTTCCCAATCTTCTTTTTTCAACCATGCAAACCATACATCGGCACTACGGCCTACACTACGCTCAGATAAAAAGCCTAATTTAGAGCCATCGGCACTCCAAAACGGACGGCGGTCGGTGCGTGGATGCATCGATACATTGACAGGTTTTGAAGAATTATCGGCAGCCTGAATGAAAACCTCTTCGTTGAAATATAAATCTTCGAGTGAATATGCCACCCATTTATTATCTGGGCTCCACACAATACCACTTGGCGATGCCCAACTATCATTCAAGATTTTCTCGTTGCTTAATTTGCCATCTGCAGCAATATCGGCCACTACAAATGTTCCACGGCCACGTACGTAAGCAATTTTCTTTCCATCACCCGAAACACTCAACCCTGTTTCATCGCCTGGTGTTTTTGTCAGTTGTACGATTTCGTGTTTTAATGATTTGAAAATATTTCGTTGAGTAGTGTCGGTTGAGCGTACCATGTAAATATCAAAGTTTCCGTTTGCACGGTCGCTACTGAAAAGAAGTGTTGAATCATTGAGCCAAGTAGGTTCTATATCACGAAAAGGATGCTCCGAGACATTGATAGTTCTTGATTTTTCCTTATCAGCTTCTTTCACGAAAATTTCTCCACGAATCGAAAAGGCCAATAGTTTTCCATTGGGTGAAACCGCATATTCAGTTGCTCCAGTAGCAAAGGTTTTTTGCTCAGTAGCATCTAAACGTTCATCAGCACTGATTTTTACATTTAATTTTTGTGCTGACCCACCACTGGTTTTCATCGTATAAAGATTCATATCTTTTTCGAAAACAATCGAACTGCCATCAGCCGAAACACTGAAAGCTCTAATTGATTCATCTTTATAACTTGTCAGCTTTTCGGGTTTATCCGACGTTTTGCCGTTAGCATCAATCTTCAAACGATAAACGTTATAAGCACCATCATTGCTACTTAAAAAGTAAATCGAATTGTTTCCACCCCATTGTGGAGAAACATCGTTTGTCTCAAAACCTGGTAATTGTTGGAATGTTTTGTTTTTGGTATCATAAAGCCAAAGGTCACGGTCAGAACTTCCCTTATACTCTTGGCGGGCCACTGGATTGATATCGCCACGAACAAAAACCATAAAACGGCCATCGGGTGAATAAATTGGGTCGAAACCAACGGCATCAAGGGCTCGATATTCTGTGCCACCTTTTGGATTGATGGCATAAACTTCATTGGGGCGTTCGATTTGCTTAAACTCTCGGTTGGTAGAAAACAAAATCTTATCGGCCTGTGTCCAACTCGAGACTAAATCATTACCCGAGTGGTAAGTTAGGCGTTTGGGCATACCACCTTCAGATGGCATTACGAAAATATCATTATTGCCAAATCTTGCTCCTGAAAAAGCAATCTGATTACCATCTGGACTAAAAACTGGGTTACCTTCGTAGGCTTCGTGAATAGTTAAGCGAGTGGCCTTTCCACCTGCACTCGGAACGGTCCAAATATCACCTTGAAACGAAAAAGCAACCATCGAACCGTCTTTATTGATAGCGGGTTGACGGAGCAGTAAATTATTCTGTGCTTGTAAGAAAAGGCTTGTGCAGCCCAGAAATGCTGCGGTTAGGATAGTTTTTTTCATATAGTGTTAGTTTGCTGGAGGTTAATCGATTAACCTTGTTTTCGCTAACAAAGTTATGATTTTTAGGCAATTTCTACCTAAAAAGAGAGCAAAGTATATGTGTATCCGACCAAAGGAGTAAAATTTGATACGATAGTTAGAAAAATAATAGGAAAGTATCTAAATTGGAAAGCATTTTATTCAATTCACATAAATCTCTCGTATATGCTTTTCGCACTCTTTTTTTGGGTTAATCTCGCTCTTATGATTGTATTTTTTTATGTATTATACCGAGCCGTTATTTTGGTAAGAAAAGAAGTTGGGCTTTGGGCAGCGGTTATTTTGGTTTTAGGAATTGGCCTAAAATCGCCAAAGACATCTACGAATGAGGCAAAAAAATTTGAGTTTAATAACGATATAATTATAAAAGATGGAAGAGAAGGATACAAAAGTTTAATTTTGGCAAACGATTGGTTGAATGATATTCATCTAAATGTTAGCTACGTATTTGATAAAACAAACAATCGGTATTTTCCGAAACATGCAAATTCACATATACTTGGACTCACTACTTCTAACTATATCTGGACCCCACAATTAGTCATTTTAAACCCAACTAATAAGTCTAATCGTTTTGCGTATGTGGTAGATGGGAGTATTGAATGGCGTATTTGGGGAATTAGCACCTACACCGAAATCAAGACCTATAAAGGATTCTTCGACTTCTAATTGATTATTCAGCCTGTAAAACCTTAATATCTTTCACCAAATTCTCAACATCAAGCGGTAGAGTTGCATTATAAACGCCTCTTATGTAGCCGTTTTTATCAATTAAGAACGCATTTTCGGTATGCAAAAACTCGTTCTTTTCTTTCTGCAAACCAATCTCTTTTTCGGCAAAATAAGATTGTCGGGCTAAGGCATAAATTTTATCTTTTTCGCCCGTAAGTAAATGCCATCGCTGAGAATCAATTTTCCAGCGACTGGCATATTTCTTTAGTTGGGCTACGGTATCAGTGGCAGGCATAACTGAATGCGAAACCATCAGTATATCAGCATCGTTTTTGAATGTATTATGTACAGCCAGTAAGTTTTGGGTCATGGTTGGGCAAATGCTCGGGCAAATTGTAAAGAAAAAATTTGCCACATAAATTTTGCCTTTTACGGTTTCGCTGGATACTTTTTTGCCATCTTGGTCAATCAAACTGAAATCGGCAATTTTGTGCAATTTCAATGTATCAAGTTGCTTTTCAGTGTACCAGTTTGGTGTAAAATCTGCTGTATTGTAGTAAGGGAGGGTTTCTTTCTGAGTTTGTTCTTTGGTTTGGCAAGCAAATAAAACCCATAATAAAATGGAAGTATATTTACATCCCCCTAAACCCTTCAAAGAGGGAATTATATTTACAATTTTAAAATTCATTTTTTCGCTCGAAAAGTATTGTTTTCAATTACTGAAACACAGTTTTTTACACCTGGTAAACCAAATCGACGGCCATCTTTTATGACATAATTGGCTTTGAGCGAGCCATCATCAAACCACATTTGTTGCTGTCCTTCTTCGTGGCCATTTACGTAATGAAATACTTCGGCGAGTTTTCCATCGGGAAACCAATCTTTTTGCTCGCCGTGATGCTCATCGTTTTTAAAATGATATTCAAATCGGAGTTTTCCATCAGGCCACCATGCACGGTGCCTACCTTCCTTTTTTCCTTTTTCGTAAAAGCGTTCTTCAGCCAATCGACCGTTCTCGTACCAAGTTCTACTCCATCCTTGTTCTTTTCCTGCTATATAAGTTGAAGTTTTTGCGGTATCTTGATTAGCAAAAAGCAAATACTGAGTTCCCGAAAAAGGTTTATTTTCGTACAATAAAACCCCTTGATTATGCGAAAAAGCAGTATTATTGGCTTCAGCTCTTACAAACGGAGTAGTTACTTGGTTTACTTGCTTACAAGCCACCAACAATAGCCAAAGACTACTTAGAAACAGTACCTGCCGTGCCATAGAAACCATTGCCATTGATATAAGGGTCTGCGTCAGTGATGTGATAGTGATAAATACCATTCGGATATTCAGTAGTGGCATGTGTGTGTCCGTGAAAGCCATCCAAATCGCTATTGGTTACAGTTTTACCTTTTTCGAGTGGACCATAAACAGGGAAACCATCTAATAAAAAACCTAAAAGGGCATCTTTCCCTTTTTGAGCCGTTAGGTACGTTGGTTCAACGTGATAGTGATATTGCCCTTGTTGCTGTGGGTGTCCGTTGTATTGGTCAAAGCCGTTTACTTCATTGGTCAATGGAGCATTCATGGCCGCATATTGGTTGAAGAATGGTACACCATTCAACGACACTCCAATCGGCCCGAGTGGAGTGGCACTTGTAGAACTCGCTTTTGTTGGATTAATCGGAATCTTGAAAACCAAGCTTTGTGACGCAATTCGATTAGGATTCAAAGCAAACTTTGTATTCGTTCCGTTATAGGCTTCATATTTTGCAGTAGCCCACTGAGTATCTTTATAATAAGGGCTTTTATGGTCGGGTAAACCATTGGTTTTTATAATGGCATAGTTTCCTTCAAGATAAACCTCGGTTGCTCCATAAATCTTTTTGAAGATTTCGAGCGAAGTAGTTGCATTAGCAGTTGTTGTGGTTGTAGAGGTGGTTGTTCCAGAAGTTGTTGTTGGCGACAGGTCTGACTCATTGCCACAGGCCGAAACCAAAAGCATAACATTGACAGCAAAAATAAAAATAGATATGACTGACTTTTTCATTGGAGTTGATTTTTAAAGTGAAACATTGATTAGTCGAAAGTGTTTTAACTCGTAAAGTTCAATCCATAGAATACTACTTTGGTCAATGTTTTTTTAGAATTTGAATAATTAGATGCACTTACTTTTAAAAACTTGCGGTATTTTTTGTTTTTTTCACCGAATGAATTCGGAGGCTAAGGGAACAAAAGCGGCCGACGTTCGGAATTTATTTTACTTTATGCCGAATAAATTCGGCAACACTTTGGGTCGTTCTTTCACCTCTCGGGTGGCGGAGGCATATCGTCCATCGGTGGGCGACCATCTCTTGGAGGCATTCCTTCTGGGCGTGGGCCTCCTCTTGGCCCGCCTGGGCGTTCGATTGAACGAATAAGGTCTATTACAACTTCATCAAAATGTTTTTGCTGAGCGGGCGTACACATTTGGCGAACTTGCTGAAAGTGACGAAACGTAATTACATCTGCATCGGCCATTTTACTTTCTATGCGTTTGGCTCTTGCACGCAGGGTATCATCTGATATATTTGTCTGAGCTAAATCTTTAAAATACGCTTCTTTCATAGCTTTTACCTCATCACGCATTCCTCGCATTTGCTGTGCGTGTTCACGGCGAAGTTTTCTGTAAACTTCTGTTTGCCTCTCATCAAACTTTAATTCAGTCTCCAAAAACAAACGTTTTGGTTGTGCAAAATTTCCATTTGAAAAGAAAGCTATCCAAACAAGCAGACCAATATTGAGCAGTAAAAGCACGCCAATAGCCACCCAAAGTATCTTATATTTATTGTTTTCTTTCATGATTCTATAAGTTAGTATCAAATGCCCCCAAGCCATATTCTTTGGCAAATGTAGAGGCATCTTGCGGTTCTGAAACTGTTTTCTGGCTGTATCGAATCACGACCCCAACATTGAGCAAAACAACCAAAGCCAGAAACGACCACACAAGGGCGGGCTTTGCCATAAATTTGGGTAATGGAGCATAACGTTGTTGCATTCTGGCATCCAGGCGAGTTTGAAAAAATGGTCGTGGTTCGGCACTTTTGATACCCGCAAGGGAATCTAAAGTGTCATCTATTTGGCGTTCGATTTCTTCTTGGTTTTTCATTTTCTTATATGATTTGGTTCACATAATACTCTTTTAGTGTTTTTCGGAGATTGGTTTTTGCTCTAAATAATAGTGACTCAACCGATGACAATGACAGTTGCATCACCTCCGAAATTTCTTGATAACTGAGTCCTTCTACATTACAAAGCGTAAAAGCAACTTTCTGATTATCAGGCAATTGATTGATATGTACGAATAATATTTTTGCTCGCTCTTTGTTTTCAAAAACCACCCCAGGATGCTCAAATTCTACGGAATGATGTACAATTTCATCGTTTTCACCGAAAAGGCTCGTCAGGAATGCGAAGCGTTTGACAGCTTTTTTCTTTCTATGTGACTCTAATGCCTTGGTGGTGGCAATCCGATAAATCCAAGTTGCAAGTTTTGACTCACCTTTAAACTTACCAACCGACTCGTAAATCTCAATAAATACTTCTTGAGCTACATCTTCAGCCTCTTCATTATTTTGAACAATAGACAATACTGTATTAAACACCTTGTTTTGAAATGATTCAACAAGGTGGCGGAAAGCACTTTGCGAGCCTTTCTGCAATTCAGTAATCAGTTGTTTTTCGTCCAAACAGGTGTGTCTTGATTAGGTCTGTAAATATTAGATGCGGAATTAAAAAATAACTTGCGGAAATGTCTAAAAAACTTTTTATAAAAAAAACGTCGGCAAGATTTAAGACCATGCCGACGTTAAGACTAACCTAATCTTTATTCTATCAAGGCAAATTCAACAAAAAGCCAATAGTAAAATTAGCATCCCAGTCAAATACAAATTGCTCACAACCAGTAGCATCTTTAATAGCTTTGTAGATATTTACCCCAGCTTTTCCTTTTGCATCATCCATTTTATAATCTTTTGGTGCTTTTAAAACGGTATAACGCTCTTTACCATTTCTAACTTGCTTGGCCATCGAAAATGGAGCTCCACCAATAATGAAACAGGTTTTGCGTTTCATGCTCGGAATACCCGCACATTTGGCTTTTACTTCGTCATATACTCTGCCATCGTCAGTTCCATCTTGGAAATACTTGGCTCCGTAGGTTTCAACCGCCGAAACTCCGCCACCATTTAACCAAGAGATTTTAGTATTACCCGAACCAATATCAGTCACGAAAGCTTCATCTTCAAAATCTTTGGGTAGTACGCATTTCAAAGCTAAAGCACCTTCTTGTTGAGCCGAAACCGTATTTACGAAATAATTCAAAGCTTTTAAGTTTTTGATGATTTTTTGCGTAACCTCAGCTTTTACTGCACCCGAACTCACTACAAAGTGAATATCACGGCCACCCACACCAAAATCAAGCATTTTACCGATATATTGCTTCAAACCAGCACGAATATCTTCATCAGTTGCCATATTTTCGGTTACTAAACTATTTCCAAATTCTGATTTTTCAAGTTTCCAGTTCTTATCTTTATCAATTCTTACGATGAATGAATTAAAACCACTTGCACCAAGCTCAACTACACCTTTTAGTTTGCCATTAATTGGCTCAGGGGCAACATAGCTGAAACTCGACTCTCCTCCAGCAGTTGCTTCAGTATCGCTCGAACTTGACGATGATGCACTCGAACTTTCAGTACTTGCAGTCTCAGAAGCAGGGCCATTTTCGGGGGCTTTTGTATCGGCATCAGTTTGCTCAGTTGCACTTTTAGCAAGCATATTTTTGCCCCAAGACGTATTTTCGAGGACATATTTTCCACCGAAAAAGATTGCTCCAAGAATTACAAGCATTATCAGAAATCTTGCAAAAGGGGTTAATTTGTTCATTTTACGATTAGTTTATTTGTGAATTAAAATAAGTGTTGAGCAAAAATAGAGAAATACTTTCATCTGCTCAATTATTTTTTTGAATGAATGGTTACGGGGCTTGATGGGGTCTTGTAAAAGATTGATAAACCTTTTATTTATTTGTACTTTTGAAATCAAATTAGTCTATAACCCTCCATGCTCATCACCATTATATTTATCATTGGCTATGCAGCCATTGCTCTCGAACACCCCATAAAAATCAACAAAACGGCTTCTGCCCTACTCGTCGGAACAGTTTGTTGGACAGTCTATGCTTTAACCAGTACCGAAAGCCACGCTATTCAAGAGCACCTTTCGCACCATTTGGCCAGCATTGCCGAGATTTTATTTTTCTTACTCGGAGCCATGACCATCGTTGAGTTAATTGATGCTCATCAAGGCTTTAAAATTATTACTGACCAAATTTCAAGCAAAAAATCGGTTGTTTTGCTGTGGACAATTAGTTTATTAGCATTTTTTCTTTCTGCGGTTCTCGATAACCTCACAACAGCCATCGTAATGGTTTCGCTACTCCGCAAAATCATTTCGGATGCCGAGCAACGCAAGTTTTTTGCAGGAATCGTAATTATTGCCGCCAACGCAGGCGGTGCGTGGTCGCCGATTGGTGATGTTACCACTACCATGCTTTGGATTGGTGGACAGATTACGGCGGTAAATATCATGAAAGGTTTGTTTATTCCAAGTTTGGTTTCATTGGTTGTACCACTTGTTTATTTGAGTTATAAAATGCGAGGACAAACCATTGAAAGTAAGGCAATCGAAGAAAATGACTTTATTGAAACAACTGCCAAAGAACGCAACATTATGTTTTTTGTTGGGCTTGGAACGCTTCTTTTTGTACCAATTTTTAAAACCATTACACACTTGCCTCCCTACATGGGTATGATGCTCGGTTTGGGCGTTGTATGGGTTGTAGGAGAGATTCTTCATAGTGCCAAAGACGAGGAAGAACGCAAGCCATTTACGGCTTCGTATGCTCTTAGCCGAATAGATTCGAGTAGTATTCTTTTCTTTTTAGGTATCTTATTGGCCATCGGATGCTTAGAAGCAACGGGGCTTTTGCAAAATTTGGCAGTGAGCATGAATGATACTTTCGGAAATCAAGACCTCATTATTCTATTAATTGGCTTGGCTTCATCAGTAGTAGATAATGTCCCATTGGTTGCTGCCACAATGGGCATGTATGAACTCAGCAGTTTTCCGACCGATCACAAAATTTGGGAGTTTTTGGCTTACTGTGCTGGCACTGGCGGAAGTATCCTGATTATTGGCTCGGCGGCTGGAGTTGCGGTGATGGGGATGGAAAAAATTGATTTTTTATGGTATTTAAAGAGAATTTCGCTTTTAGCATTACTGGGTTATTTCGCAGGTGCAGGAATCTATATACTATTCTGATGCCGCTCAGTAAAAACTACCATTGTTTCTAACCAATAGAATGCCTTAAAATACCAATTATCATAAAAAGATTTGGAATATATTCGGCGGTTTTACACCTTTGTCGCAGTTTTAAACTTTAACTATCTCAGAAAACACAATGAAAAAAATTAGTATCGTATTAGCTGCCTTATTTGTAAGCACTGTCTCTTTTGCTCAAACTGCCGACGAAGTAATAGCTAATTATGTAAAAGCAATAGGCGGCAGCGATGCTATTGCTAAAATAAAAGATTTATCAATTACGATGACTGGTGAAATACAAGGACAGTCATTAGAAGTTTTAATTCAAAAGAAACCTACCAATAAGTTTCTTCAAACAGTGAGTATCGTAGGTATGGGTGAAGTACAGAAACAAGTTTGTGATGGTGTGAAGGCACAAATTGGTGGAATGCAAGGCTCTCAAGATATTACTGAACCTGAAAAGGTAAAAGCAATTGCGATGCAATCTTATATTGTTCCAGAAGCAAATTATGCGGCAATGGGTGCTAAAGTTACGTATGCTGGCAAAGAGAAAATAAATGGTGCCGATGCTCATAAACTTGAAGTTTCGGTTGGAGAAGTAAAAATGACTGAATACTACGATGTAGCATCGGGTTTGAAAATTCGACAAGCAATTACAGCTGAAACGCCGATGGGAACTCAAACTATCACTTCTGATTATTCAGACTATAAGGAAGTAAGTGGAATTAAGATTGCCTATAAAATGAACCAAGATTTAGGTATGGCACAGTTAGCACTTACCGCTACTAAAGTACAAGCAAATACAAACTTAACTGACGCTTTATTTGAGATTAAATAATTAGTCGATGGTTGTTAGTCCACAGACAACAGAAATAATGAAGATTTTCTTTTCGAGAAATACAACACGTAAGAGGAATAGCTTTTTAGGGCTATTCCTCTTTTTATCTTTGCAGCTTTCTGCACAAAAGCGGTTTGAATTTACGCACCCACAAATGGGAACGATGTTTCGAGTGGTAGTTTATGCCTCAGATTCTGCTGTAGCACAAGATGTAACAAAAAAAGCCTTTGTTCGGCTCGATGAATTAAATCTGACACTCAGTGATTATCGAGAAGATAGCGAAGTAAATACCCTTTGCCGCACAGCTGGCAGCGACCAATACATAAAAGTGAGTGTCGATTTATGGAATATCCTGCAAGAGTCTGTCAAAGCAGCCAAATTATCGGAAGGTAATTTTGATGTAACGATTGGTCCACTTACGCAATTATGGCGACGCATGAAACGCCAAAAACAGTTACCAACGCCCACACAAATCAGCGAAGCAAAAACTAAAATCGGTATTGAAAAAATATTCTTCAACAAGACAAATCAATCAGTCATGCTCAAAACTAAAGGCATGAGGCTCGATTTTGGGGGAATCGGGAAAGGTTTTGCCGAAGATGAAATGATGAAAGTTTTGAAAGAAAATGGAATCAAATCTGCCTTAATTGAAGCTGCTACTACTATCAATGCACAAAAAGTTAAAGAGATTGAAGAGACGCAAGCTGCCGAAACTGCTCAATTCAAGGTCGATATCATGGACGAAGGTCTTGCAAAACAACTTGCAACGATCGATT
>JALQYE010000003.1:0-28448 GCA_023254245.1 Emticicia sp. | reverse complement strand
ATTCGCCCAAAGGTTGGGAAATTATTATCAATCAAGAAAAGTATTACTTGAAAAACTGCGGTGTTTCGACTTCGGGCGATGCGTATCAGTTTGTCGAGATTGAGGGTAAAAAATACGCTCACATTCTTGACCCAAAAACAGGTATTGGATACGCTGAACCTCATCAAGTAAGTATCATTGCCAAAAACGGTACAATTTCCGATTGGCTTTCAACGGCATTGTATTTGATGCCAACGGAGAGTGGTCAAAAATTAGCAAAAAAAATAAAAGCAAAGGCTATAAAATAACCTCAAGACTGCGGCTTAATAATCTTGGTAATGGTCTGACTACTGATATTAGCATTGGGGATTATCACCATATTTCCATCGCCATCAATCAATGTTGTTTGGCGTAAATCTATGTCATCGACTTTGCCCGTGATATCTCCTACTTTAATTGTTTCACCAATCTTAAATGGCTTATAGACAATTAATAAAACACCACTTATAATATTGCTCAACGCTTGCTGAGACGATAAACTCACAATGATAGAAATCATGCCTGCTCCTGCTAAAATTGTATGGCTCAACGTTTGGAAAGCGGGAATAAATGATAAAGCCAGCCCAATACCAATCAACCAAATAGCGGTAGCAGTAATATGCTGAAAAAATTTAATGCGAGTTATATCCGATTTTTCAGAAAGTTTACGAAGGATATTTTTAAAAACAAGATTCTGAGCGAGCAAATTGACTATAAATGCCAATAACAAGCATAAAAGCATTATCGAAAAGCGTTCGGTGTCGTTGATGATTTCTCTGAGCATACTATAAGTTTTAAATTTTACTCATTGTCTTTTTTTAGCGTATAGGTCAATTTAGAAATATAAAATACATCCGTATTCGTAATTTCGTTATTACGTTTTACGCTTTGATAGCCATAAGCCAAAAAACTACGACCATACCAAGCTGCTAAATTTGTACGCTCGGCATCGACAATTCTATCTGATTCCGAGCTGGCTTTTAGGTCAAAATTTTCTAAATTTTTCACTTTTTCATTTCCTCTGATAACTGCTGTACGAATGAGTTTTTCATCGGGATACGCCAAAATATGATAGTCGTCCTGATGGGTTATTTGTACTTTTGCGTTCAACTCGCTGCTTTCAATATCCTTGAGCGAAACACTATTATCCCAAATCAATTTGCCCGATTTATCGAAACCACAAATAATGGCATGCGAATATCTAAAATTATTATAAACATCATTGCCAATGCGATAATTTCGCCAATTACTATAAACAGTTGAAGTGGCGGGAGACTTATATTCTGGATAAAAAACTTCGGCCAGTATTATCCAACCATCATTGCTCGGAATAATATCATGTAAAAACAATCGGTATCTTAATTTTACATCTTTGCCTTTTTGTTTCTTTTGTTTAATTCTCTGCTTGATTTTTTCTTCTCTTTTGGAATTCATAAAGCTGAAAAAATTATCTAAATCGGCAAAGTTGATATACTGAATTTTAGAATCATCATTCAACTGCTGTAAATAAAAACCGAGAGCAAGAAGCGAGCAACCATCAGCATAATTTCCCATCAGAATCGGGTGTTCTTTATCAATATTCAGTACTTCGCCTGATATGGGTGTAGTATCTCGATTCCCCAACGAAAAACTCTTAATCAATTTTCCTTCATAAGAATATTTCTTAACAATAAACTGACAATTTCGGTCATTTTTTAGCATTAAATATAGAAAATTACCGTGTTCATCAACATCTAATTCATTGATAGCGAGATTATTACTATGAACTTCGGGTAAAACCTTTGAGGTATAATCAAAAAAGCTAAACATCACAACCACGGGGCGGTCGTTGTATTTTCCACCAATAAAAGCCTTACTTTGCAAAACCACAAAGTGCTCAATATCCATATTGGTAAGTAAATTGCCTTCAGCATAAGACTTATCGCCAGTTTCTACATCTATCCGCAACACTCCAATATCAATTTTATCGGTTTTCTTAAACAAGACATACATAAACTGTTGATTTCGGAAGGTTTTCATTAAATCAAATTCGGGGTCAGGCAAAAAAGTTGTTTTCCAGATTTGTGTGAGTGTGCTATCGTATTTATAAAAATCGAAGGTTGATTTTCGGTGGTAAGGCTCAACTCTTGACTGCATCAACAAAACACCATTTTCTTTAAGTGGTATCAACAGGTGTTCTTCGTCAATGTCATTTCGACGGTCGAATTCAATTCGTTTTCCTTGCGTCAGTTGTGCAGATGCTGAAAACGCAAACAGAAAAAATAAGATAGTAACTATGTGTTTCTGATAGTTTTTCATAACGTTGAGGGCAAAGGGTTATTTTCCTCGTAAGCCTAATTCTATAACCTCCAAGTTAGACATTTTTCCTGTGTCCAACGTAAATCTAAGCAAAGTTTTCATCTTATGCCAGCCATGTTTGCCCGCTGCTCCTGGATTTAGGTAAATCATGTTGTTTTGTTTAGGGTCACGCATAGCTTTCAATATATGCGAATGCCCACAAACAAAAATATCAGGTATTTTTATCTTAAATTCTTTCTTCACGGCTGGATTATAATTGGGCGGACTTCCACCAATATGAGTCATCCAAATATCAAGCCCTTCAATCGTAAAACTCTGATTTTCAGGTACTCGCCACTGAATCTCTTTTTCGTCGATGTTCCCAAAAACAAAGCGAGTTGGCTTGAAAACTTCCAGTTTATCAATGATTTCGAGCGAACCAATATCGCCCGCGTGCCATATTTCGTCACAATCTTTGAAATGTTCAAAAACTGTCTCGTCAAGAAATCCGTGAGTGTCTGATATAAGTCCGATTCGGGTCATTAAAATAATAGTAAATGTTTAATGGTGAATATCAAATGTGAATGAAAAATAATCTACAATTTACCATTAACCATTGATAATTCCCTCAATTTCAAATATTTCATGGTGGCATAAACGCTCTGCGTAAAAGCCCAAACGAAACCACGATACCCATTCAAAAAATTTAGTCTGATAAAATATTCGGTAAAGAACGTTACGGGAAATTTGGTAACAACTTTGAGTAACGATGCCTTTTTACTTTTTTTATAGAGTTCGTTTGCCCCACGAGACGAGTAATTATTCATTTTCTGAAAAACCTCAGCCAAATCGGCGTAGCTATAATGCAATACATGATTTTTTAGCATGGCTATCTTCCCATTCAAAACCACATCTTCGTGTACTTCTCGGTCATTATAATTACCGTATTTTTTATTGAAAAGTCGCAGATGTGGCATTTTATATTCACGCCCATAACGCATGATTCCACCCAGAAAAACGAGCGTATTGGGCACCATATATCCTTGATATTCAGAACTTTGTAGAGCAGCATCAATTTCTTTTTTCAGCTCTTCGCTCACAACTTCGTCAGAGTCAACAATAAAAATCCAATCGTTTTGTGCTTGGTCAACGGCATAGCGTTTTTGTGTACCAAAACCATCAAATTTTCGGTATTGGGTCTTGCATCCAAACTCATTGGCAATGCTCACGGTTTCGTCGGTACTGCCACTATCTACTACCACAATTTCATCAGCCCAGCCTTTTATCGACTCCAACACTTGTTTGATTGTGCGAACATTATTGAGCGTAATAATTACTACCGAAACTTTCATTCATCAAGGGTTTTATTCCCAAAGTTAAGGTTTTTGATTTTTCAATCGTAATTTTGTTGAAGAATTTGAAACCATAAGTTTTCGACATTCTGGAATCTTCATTAATAAAACCAACGTAAATGATTTGTGTTCAGACAAAAACCAAAAATTTAACATGAAAACAATTATCATTTCGATTGCCATGGGTATATCTGCCGTAGGCTTTAATAACACGAGTGAAGAATCAACTGGCAAAGAGATTTTCGAGAAAAACTGTGCAAAATGCCACGGGAAAGATGGTACAAAACGACTTTTAGGAGCGAAGAATCTACAAATAAGCGTATTGACCGCCACCGAAAACTATGAAATCATTGCCAACGGAAAAGGTAAAATGCCGAGTTGGAAAGAAAAATTAAGTACCGAACAAATCAACCAAGTGATTGAATATTTGGATATTTTGAAGCAAAAAACCAAAGAATAATGATAGAAACCCACGCTCACATTTACGATGAGCAATTTGATGAAGACCGCAATGCCATGCTCGAACGTGCATTTGCGGCAGGAGTAAAACAAATCTGGATGCCCAACTGCGACCACGAAACGATTGACGGGATGTTGGCTCTCGAACAACAATACCCCAACGTATGTCATGCCATGATGGGCGTGCATCCGTGTTATGTGAAAGAGAATTTTGAAGAAGAATTGGCCGCAGTAGAGCAATGGCTCGAACGCCGAAAGTTTATCATGATTGGCGAAATTGGCCTTGATTTCTACTGGGATTTGACTTTTGTGGCTCAGCAAGAAGAAGTTTTTTTGCGTCAACTAACACTGGCTAAGAAATATAATTTACCGATTTGTATTCATTCTCGCAACTCGAAAAACAACGAACATAATGCTATCTTGCGATGTATCGAGCTAATCAAGCAATTTGGTTGGGCTGATTTACGAGGTATTTTTCATTGTTTTTCGGGAAATTTAGAGGAAGCTCAGAAAATTATCGAAATCAACTTTTTGTTGGGAATTGGCGGAGTGGCTACCTTCAAAAATGGCGGAATGGACACAATTTTACCGCATGTTGATTTGCAACACATCGTTCTCGAAACCGACTCGCCTTATCTTGCTCCAGTTCCGTATCGTGGCAAACGAAACGAAGTGGTGTATATCGAACTCGTTGCTCGCCGAATTGCCGAAATCAAAGCAATAGATTTCAATGAAGTTGTGCAACAAACCACCCAAAATGCCTTATCTTTGGTCGGTCAAAAATCATAAGTTTTGAATCTAAAAACTATACTACTCGGAATTCTTTTTGCGGCATTATGGGCGTCGGCATCGGCAGCAGCCAAAATCGGTTTGCGGTCGGTTGAACCTTTGGTACTTTTTCAAGTTCGTTTTTTGGTAGCTGGTGTTTGTATGCTTGCTTATTCTTTTTTCATTCAAGAAGACCGACTTCCGCAAGGCAAAGAATGGAAAGAACTAACGATTTTTGGTTTATTGAACGTAACGCTCTACCTGAGCTTTTTTGTATTGGGCGTGAGCGAAGTAGCGGCAGGAATCGGTAGCCTTTCAACAGCCACCAACCCTCTGTTTATCAGTATCTTATCGGCTGTTTGGTTGGGTAGAAAAGTAAAATCTTCGGAGTGGTTGGCCGTACTTTTGGGCATGATTGGCGTAGGATTGGCGTGTTATCCGCTCATTCAAAATAGTTTTGCCACGCCATTGGGTTTGCTGTATATGTTTTTGTGTATGCTCTCCTACTCTATCGGTACTATTTACTACTCAAATATTGATTGGAAACTTTCACGTACGGCCATTAATGGTTGGCAAGTTTTCTTGGGTGGTTTGCTGATGTTGCCGCTCACATTTCTGATGCACAGTAAACCAAACAATTACGACTTAACCTTCTTATTATCAGAATTTTGGCTAATTGTCCCTGTTTCTATCATTTCGGTGAACTTGTGGCTCTATTTACTTAAAGTTGATGCCATCAAAGCTTCATTTTTCTTGTTTTTATGTCCAATTTTTGGGTTCACGTACTCCTATTTTCTGCTTGATGAACCCATTACTTACCATACTTTTCTCGGTACTGCGTTAGTGATTGTGGGGCTGTATGTTGGGCAGCGAGAGAAACTTAATAAATGATTAATGTTTAATTAAGTATCTCATACATCCCATTGAATCCAGCCAAATTTTCCATTATCCATTCACAACTATCAATTAAAACTAAACCTTTCATCAAGTTTTTGGTCAAAAAGTAACATTTTAGTTCTAATTTCGTTTAAACATAAGATTCTACTAACCATTTTCTATGAAATATACACTTTTATCAACGCTATCTGCTGCCGTAGTGCTGACCGCAACGCTGATGAATTCTTGCACGCAAAAAGAGCAGATTTCAGTCAACTCTGCCAGTTTCGATTTGCTTCAAGAAAAAATTCTGACAAAAAGCTGTGCCATTACGGGTTGCCATGCTTCCGAGTCTGACGGTACTTATGCTCAACACAAATTAGTTTTGGCTAAAGGACAAGCATACAAAAACCTTTTTGGCATTGACCCGACCAATATTGGAGCAAAGGCCGATGGGCTGAAACGTGTAAAAGCCTTCAAATCGCTCGAAAGTTTGTTGTATCATAAACTTTTCTACGATACAAACCACCATAATGGCAAAAGCTATGGGGCAATCATGCCACTCGGTGGAGATTTATTATCGGTAGGTCAAATCGAATTTGTGAGACGGTGGATAGAAGCTGGAGCTCCCGAAACTGGCAGTGTTGCCGATGCTTCGCTGCTCGACGATACAACCCCAAGCACCGCTACATTTACCAGTTTACCCGTTCCAGCAGCGGGTACAGGTTTTCAGATGGGTTTAGAAAAATTTGAGGTTGCCCCTAACTTTGAGCGGGAGTTTTTTGTCAGAAAACCGCTGGGTAATACCGAAACTGTCTATGTAAATCGGGTACAAATAAGTATGCGTCCAGGAAGCCACCACTTTATTTTATATGGTTTCAGAAATAATGTGAATCTCGCCCCACTCAATCAAGTACGTGATTTACGCAATTCTGACGGCTCATATAATATTGTGACGTTTGCTCAAATGGGCAATCATGTATTCAATTTCGGGGGAAGCGAAGCTAATTCTGACTATACATTTCCCGAAGGAACTGCCGTTGAAGTACCTGCCAATAGCACGTTTGATATGAACTCGCATTACTATAATAAAGGTACGAAAGCACTATCGGGCGAGGTAAATATCAATCTCTTTACTACTAAAAAAGAAAACGTTAAGAATGTATTAAAGGTAATTGATTTCGGCAATACAAGTCTCTCGCTTCCTGCAAAGACTCGTAGCGTAGTGACCAAAGATTTTACGTTCGATAAAAACGTAAAAGTGGTTATGCTCTTCTCGCATACACACAAATACGGGGAAAAATTTGAGATTTTAATCAAAGGCGGTGCCAGAAACGGCGAAGTAGTTTATACCTCAACCAACTGGGAACACCCCGAGAAAATCAATTATTCGCCTTATATTTCGCTCAAAAAAGGTGAAGGACTTACCTCAAGAATTACTTACAATAATACATCTGATAAAATCGTACAATTCGGACTTACCACCGAAGACGAAATGGGAATAATTTTTGGGTATTACTACGAAGAATAACAAAGATAGTCTTCCTTAAAACCTTATAACTTCCTCATGAAAACAAAACTATGGTTGCTTTTATGCTTTTCGCAGGTGCTTTATGGGCAATCAAGTTTTTCGACAAAACTTTCTGATGCAGCCGTTGAACTTACGAAGCAAAAAGTAGTCTATGACCCAACCTATTTTGTGATAAAGTACCCCAATGGTGATGTGCCAAGCGATAAAGGTGTTTGCACCGATGTAGTCGTGAGAGCTTACCGAAGACTTGGCATTGATTTGCAAAAGGAAGTTCACGAAGATATGCGAGTCAATTTCAAGAAATACCCACAAAAATGGAAGTTAAAACAAACCGATAAAAACATCGACCACCGACGTGTACCGAACCTCATGACTTTCTTTTCGAGATTCGGCACGGTGAAAGCTATCTCTACCAACTCGAAAGATTATCAAGCTGGCGATATTGTTTGCTGGAATTTAGAAGGCAATCTCACGCACATTGGCATCGTTATCAATAAAAAATCGACGGATGGCCAACGGAATCTGATTGTGCATAATATTGGTTCAGGTCAGGTGATTGAAGATTGCTTATTCAATTATAAAATTATCGGGCATTATGCCTATCAAAAATAAATACAACTAAACGCTCAAAAGATACCTTCTCCGATAAATTATTCTTAGCCAAAAAAATACGTACCATTCGAAGCAACCAAAATAGTAAACAATTAACCTATTTTGATATAAATTGGGTATAGCACTTATTCAAAACTACAATCGTATGAAGACGCTCTTGGTTTTACTGCTTTTTTCTTTCAATGCTACCTTTGGTCAGGAAGTAAAAGAAATGGTAAGAAGTATTTATTTTGGTGGAGGTAGTGCGTCTATCAGTAGGCAGCAAGCCCAAGAATTATACGATTTTGTGAAGAATATCAAGCACCTCGAATACTACGAAATCAATCTCATGAGTCACACCGATAATATTGGCGGACGTGAATTTAACGAATACCTCAGCCGAATGCGAAGTGCGTCGGTAATTGACCTCCTCAAAGCCATGGATATTCCGCAAGAGAAAATAAAGTTTAAAGATTTTGCCTTTGATGCTCCCACTTACGATAACAATACGTGGGAAGGCCGAGAACGAAACCGACGAGTTGATATTCAGTTTAAACCGATTGTTTTCTAAAAAATCCCCATTTGTTTTTGTAGTAAATGGAGATTTTTTAATCACTTTAGAGTTATTTTTCCCAGTGTATCAGTATCCATTTCAGTAAACCATAAATTGCCGTCATTCCCCATGCGTATGCGATGCATCATAGTGCTTTGCGAAGGGGTTTTATACCAAAAAATCGGTATTCCAGCAATATCTCCATTAGGCGATTGGCGGATAGACTTATCAAACTTCACCACGTAATCATTTTCTGCTACTGACTGTTGCATCTGCATTCCGCTCATATCATGATTGTCCATACTCATCGGTGCATCATGCTTTACATAGCATTGAACCCAAATATGCCCTTCATTATCAAACGAAAGCGAACCCAAAATCACATTTTTCTGCACCATCGGCACACTAAATTCGGTGATTTTTCCGTCCATACCAACTCGTCCAATTTTATTTCCTGCCTCTTCCGTAAACCACATAAAATCTCCTGCTGGGTCTGGTATGATAGCAATCGGACGACTATTGACAGTTGGAATTGGAAATTCTGTCACAACACCATCTTTGGAAGCGTTGTAAATTTTATTTCCCAATAATTGAGTTCCCCAAATATTGTTATCGGGTCCAGCCGAAAGAAAAATCGGCATAGCGGCCAATTGTGGAAGCTCAAAATGCTCAACCGTTTCGTTATTAGGGTTTATCTTTCCCAATGTGCTTGTTCGTTTTCCTGTAAACCAAATCGTTTCGCCGTCGGCATCAAGTCCGATTCCGTGCGGTGCAGGATTTATCGGCGTTTTTGCTCCTTGAGTGTACATCCGTACATCAACCGACTGCACGATGTTGAAATCTTTATCCAAACATACCACTCTACCTTCAAATTCAAACGACACCCAAAGTCGGCCTTTTACGTCAATCAATAAGCCATGCGGCCCAGGGTTTCCTTCAAATGGATGAAAAGTTATGAGTCCATCGTAAGTTACTTTTGCTAAACAATTCATATTTTGTCCTGTAACATAAATGCCCGAAGCATCGCAAACCAGCTCATGAGTGGACATTTTATTCGGAGAAGGCCAATTTAACTTATATTCTGTGATAGTATTCATGGTTTTAAATGCGTTTTGATTAAATTTACGAAGCACAAAATAGCAAATCTATCGCACACTATTCATACGTACAAATGCTCGAATTCAAAAACAGGTATTTATACGGGTTAAATCAAAATATTGTATTTTTAGCTCTCAGATTTACCAAAATCTCACGATTATTTCTAACTTGCCTAATAATATTCAACGCCTAAAAATACCTTCACTCAATGCAAACTTCTATTAATCGCCGTGATTTTATGCGGCAAACCAGCCTTGCTGCTCTGGGCTTGGCTTTTACTCCAACTTTTGCTCGAAAAGTAGCCCCCAGCGACCGCCTTCGAGTCGCTCACATCGGTATCAACGGTATGGGCACACAACACCTTAAATGGTTTGCGAATCTGCCCGAAGTTGAAGTGGTTGGCTTATGCGATTTAGACAAAAATCATTTGGCCAAAGCCCAAAAAGTGCTTCAAGAAATACACCCTGATAATAAAGCTCAAACCTACGAAGATTTTAGGTATTTGCTCGAACGCAAAGATGTTGACGCCATTACCTGTGCCACGCCCGACCACTGGCATTCGCAGGTAGCAATTATGGCATTTCAAGCAGGAAAAGACGTTTATGGCGAGAAACCTCTTTCATATAATGTGCGAGAAGGACAACAAATGCTGAAAGCCATGAAAAAACACGACCGAATTTTTCAGCTTGGCACGCAGATACACGCAGGGGAAAATTACCACCGAGTGGCCGAAATCATTCAGTCAGGAGCAATCGGTAAAGTAAAAACCGTACGATTATGGAAAACGGGTTTCCCGCCAGTTTTGGGGCCATCTAATTACCAAACGCCACCAGCCAATCTCAACTGGGATATGTGGCTCGGGCCAGCTCCTTACTCGCAGTACACACCTGAGCGATGTCATTTTACTTACCGTTATTTTCTTGATTACTCGGGTGGAGTTTTTCAAGACTTTTGGTGCCATATTGCCGATGTGGTTTGGTGGGCAGTTGACCCGAAAAATCTCACTCGCATCAGTGCCAAAGGTGAAGCTCCCGAAGGAACGGGCGATGCCCCGAAATGGATTGATATTGAGTATGATTTTGAAGACCTCAAACTCTACTGGACTTCCACTCCACCAAATGTACCAGGAGCAGAAAAGCGTGGTATCGGAGCATATTTTGAGGGCGAAAAAGGCACGTTACTTTGTGATTATAGCAGTCGAGAAATCACCATTAATGGCGTAACCATGACGGATATTTCCGAAATTCCGAAAACAATCATACGTTCGGCGGGACATCAACAAAACTTCGTAACGGCCGTTAAGAACCGTACGCAACCACAATCAAACCTTGAATATGCTCGAAAAATGACAATGCCTATGCACTTAGGTTTGATTTCGTATCGTCTGGGTCGAGAATTACATTGGAATCCTAAAAAAGAAAAATTCCGTCATGATGCCGATGCCAACGCTCTGCTTTCAAGAGAGCCTCGCAAAGGTTGGGATTTAGTTTAATTCAATATCAAATAATCAACACAATGAAAACAATTGTCACAATTCTTTCTGTATTTTTCCTTGTTTCTTGCGGGAATAATGAAGAACTCGAAAATCTCAAAAAAGAAAATGCGGCCTTAGCAGCTCAAGTAAAAGCACTTAAAGAGGGCGTAAATGCCAAAGGCCCGAAGTATATGCTCAAACTTCGGCTGAAGCAGTCTCATCTTTCGTTGAGCATCAAAAAGCACATCAAAGATGCTGTAAATGCCATAGAATTTGAGTTACCCGTCGATAAAGAGTTTTATGAGTCGGTTTCGGAAGATACTGAAATCATTGATAAATTTCGTTTTGGTTCAATGGTTCTTTACGGCAGTTTGGGTGATTGGGAAATGACTGTGAAAGAGAAATATGTGAAGTAATTTTCAGAAACATAGCAGACATCTTATTTGGAAGATGTCTGCTATGTTTCTGTTTCTTCTCTAAAGTTTAAATGTAACGAAAATAATAATTGCAATTTTTTAGGTCTAACATTTGTTATAGATTTGTACTTTAAATAATAAGGACGATGAAAACTCACGAAAAAGAAATAGTTGAAAATGAAGGAGTTAAGCTTGCTAAAATGATACTTGAAAGTAAGCGTCAAACTCAAAAAGAGGTTTTGTGGGCTTATGAAAATGACCCTTCAATAAAAGAAGCAATTGCTAAATTAAAGAAAAGAAATGCAGAAAGAGGGACTCCTGTCATTGCCTAAATATGATTTTGAATTTGTAGGTGGTAAGTTTAACTCTTATCTATTCCAAACTCAGTATGATATTATCTACGAAGTGACATTCAAACCCAGTGGCTACATTTTTGAAGAAAATCATTCATTCAAAGAGAAAACATTTGAATTTTCTATAATACCGATTGAGAATCCGAATAAAGTCAATCCTCCTTTAGATAAACGTATACCTAATACTATTGCTGATATTTTCACTGACTTCTTCCAGCAGCACGATAGAATAGTTATTTATGCTTGTGAAACTGCCGATAATCGAGCATCAGCACGGTTTAGAAAATTCAATCAGTGGTTTGTATAAAGGGGTATTCTTCTTTAAAGTTGATATGCAAATGGGTAATGACAATAAAGGAGAAACATACTTCACGTCTTTAACTATTAGAATAGATAACCCAGATGCCATTGAAATTGTAGCAGCATTTCGAAAAATGATTCTTTCTAATCAAAAATAGCTAAATATTCTGAACGTTGGGATACATCTATTCATAGGTGTATCAAAAAAGCGAAGCAAAAGTCTCGAAAAACTTCCACTTCGCTTTTTTATTTATCAGTCGGCGAACTAAAAGTTCGCACCACAGTTAATATTACTTAGCAACTTCCATGCTCACTTGGCGAGCGTTGATAGTTTTGCCTTGCATTCCTTCTAATACACGCTTTACATCTGCTTGCGGTACTTCAACAAAACTAAATTTGTCGTAAATATCAATTTGTCCAATCGCACGACCCGCAATACGAGTTTCTGAAGTGATTGCACCTACGATATGATTTGGAGCAACGTTATCTTTGCGGCCTAAGCTCAAAAACAAACGTACCATGTCGGCATTACCTGAGCCACGTCCACCTTCTTGACGACGTTCTCTTGGTTCGAAACGACGCTCACGTTGTTGGAATCCTCCGTCACGTCCGCCATCACGGCCACCTTCTCTACGTCCGTATGGAGCTCTTGAGTCACGGCTATTTCCGCCAAATCTTGCATCTCTGTCACCACCTCTTGGCTCACGGAAAGTATCAGATAATTGATGGTCAGCAAATTCGCTCTTCACTTCACCTACTTGCATTTTAATCAAAGCAGCCATGATTTGTGCATCAGAATAACCTTCTTCGCTCAATTGTGCAATAATTCCATCGTAAGTAGTATCAACACCTGCTGTAAGAGTTTCTTTTACTTGGTCAACAAATCTTTGGTGACGAGTTTTTACTAACTCAGCATAAGTCGGGATAACTCCTTGTTCGATTTTGGCTTTCGTATAGTTTTCGATTCCACGTAAAGCACCTCTTTCACGAGCCGAAATAAACATAAATGCTTTTCCAGTCTTTCCAGCACGGCCCGTACGACCAATACGGTGAACGTAATATTCTAAATCTTGCGGTACATCGTAGTTGAATACAGCATCAACACCCGATACGTCAATACCACGAGCAGCTACGTCGGTTGCCACCAAAATTGTAGTTGTACCCGCACGGAATTTACTCATTACTTGCGTACGTACTTGCTGACGCATATCTCCGTGAAGACCTTCGGCAGCATAGCCACGAATCTGTAAATCACTTACGATTTCGTCAACTTTCGATTTTGTGTTGGCAAATACCAACATCAATTTCAAGTTATGTACATCAATCAAACGAGTCATTACTTCCATTTTCGCCTCACGACGAACCGAGAAATAAAATTGCTCGATGTTTGCGTTTGAAACCTCTGTTTTCAATGTACGAACGATTTCAGGATTTTTCTGGAAACGCTTCGCAATTGAAAGGATTTCGGGCGACATTGTTGCCGAGAATAACACTGTTTGACGCTCTTCTGGGGCAAAAGACAAGATTTTTTCGATGTCTTCTCTGAAACCCATATTAAGCATTTCGTCAGCTTCATCTAAAATAGCCAACTTAATATCGCTCAATATTAAGGTCTTGCGGTCGATGTGGTCCATGATACGGCCAGGTGTTCCGACCACAATTTGTGAACCTTTTTTCAAAGCCAAAAACTGACGCTCATACGATTCTCCGCCATAAATGGCAGCCACGTTGAGGCCTCTTTTGTACTTAGCTAATTTCTGGATTTGTTCTTTTACTTGGAGAGCCAACTCACGAGTTGGACACATTACTAATACTTGTGTGCTTTTGCTATCAACATCAACTGCTTCGATTGCAGGGATACCAAATGCCGCTGTTTTACCTGTACCTGTCTGAGCCTGTCCGATGAAATCACCACCACGCATTACAACTGGAATACCTTGTGATTGAATAGGTGTTGAATACTCAAAACCCATTTCTTCAACTGCACGAAGGATGTACTCTGAAACTGGGAGGTCAGAAAATTTTACTTGTTCCATTAAGGATAAAATGTTTTAGTCGGAACGTACACTGTCGTCCTCACGCAAAACCGTGGTTTGCCCCGATAGCCGAAAAAAATGATAAAGCGAACGATGAGAACCATCCGTTGCTGCCCTGAAAGGAAATTGAATGAAGAGAAACTTCAAAACGATTTTATTGACGCAGAGGCCCGATAACGGATGTGCCTTTTTTAATTACAAGTGCAAAAGTACTGCCAATATTTTTAGGAAACAAGCATTTACAAGAAAGTTTGTATTTTTTTTAGACAGCAACCTAAAGTCTACCATCAGAAACTACATTTTTATTAATAAAAAGATATGTAAATACTTATTTATTAGGCATTTTTGAATAAAAAACAATAGTCTTGAAGCTATAATATATATAACTTTTCTAAGATTGACAAATTTTGTTTTGAGAAATAAAAAAACACAAAATTTATAAAATGCTATTATCAAAAAATAAATAGATGATTTGGATATATTCAAAGTATTTATCAAATCTATAAAGTTTTGTAATTGAGAACTAAACTTCGCATTTTTACAAAAAAACGAAAAAATGGAAATCACACAAGAAAATGGCACAAAGAATGGCATATTCAAAGCCATCGAAAATAATACAGTCGCAGGCGAAATGACTTACGTTTGGGCAGGTGAAAATAAATTTATCATTGACCACACGGAAGTTTTCTCTGAGTTTGAAGGCAAAGGCGTGGGTAAAAAGCTTGTTATGGCAGGTGTTGGATATGCTCGTGCTAATGGTTTCAAGATTCTTCCGCTTTGTCCGTTTGCTAAAGCAATTTTTGAACGAACCGAAGAAATTCAAGATGTGCTATTTTAATTACAAAAGCCGAGACCATAAAATTTTCTTCCATAGTCTCGGCTTTTATTATGTATTGATTAAATCCAAATTATGGCTTCAACCAGAAATTTCTCAACTTTAATTGTTCAGCTGTTGGGTTTTCGGTCAATCGTAATACATTTTTTTGTTTGGTTTCTACTAAAATTGCAGGTGCCGAAAGTTTTATGATTTCTTCTTTACCTTCAGCATTTTTGCGAGCTACTTCTACCGTTACGGTTTCTCCTTCTTTTGTATTAGCACTATATTCATTCATAATAGCTTGAATACTCATCATCTCCATTGCCTGACCATTAATTGAGACTAATTCATCGTTGGCTTTATAGCCCATTGCTTTACCAAAATCGTTCACTTTATCGATATTTGCCACTTTCAGACGATTCGTTGATTGGTTAAACCCGATAGCAATTCCACCCAGACTTGCTTGCTTCACGGTTGCTTCTGCGGTATATTCAATACCTACACTTTGTAAAATGTCTGTTAACGGTAGTGGTTCTTTTCCCTCTACATACGTAGCAAAAAACTGACGAATTTCTGGATAGGTCAACGTCGTAATTTTATCGAATAATTCATCATCTTTAAACGAAACGGTCTTGCCGTAGGTCTTCGATAAATCTTGCATCAAATTTTGTGTACCATATTTCCCCTCCGAAAGCTGGCGAAGTTTAATATCCAAACACAAACCAATCAACGCCCCTTTGTTATAGACATTTATGTACTGGTTTTTGTATTTATCTAATACGTTGGCACTCATTTCAGTAAATGGCAGATTATCTTTCATGCTTTTCATGGTCGTAATTTTCTGACGAAGCATGTCTAAGTATTTTGAAAGCGTAATCAACTCATATTTTGCCTGCATGTGTCCTGCTGCGTATTCGGTCAAACCTTCATACATCCAAAGATGTTTCGACATTTTAGGGTTATTGTAATCGAAATTACCGATTTCTTCAGAGTGAATATTTAGTGGCGTAACGATATGGAAAAACTCATGTGAAGCTACATCCTTTACGGTTTGCGAAAGTGCTTCCGATGTACCTTCTGGCAAATAATAAAAAGAAGAATACGAATGCTCTAAAGCCCCAAAACTTGTCATGGTTTTGCTATCTGATAATACAATCAAGAAAGCATATTTTTTGATTGGCAATTTTCCACCTAAATATTCTTTTTGAGCGTTCAATAAAGTATTTATATTGGCTGCAATTTCTTTTGAATTAGCCATTTTATTTGGCGAATATACCGAAACCAAAATATCGGCACCACCAATTTTCAAAACTGTAGTATCGGGTTGTGTGTACAGAATTGGAGCATCTACCAAATCCATGTAATTATTCATCTCGAATACATCGGTCGTAGCTGTACTACTTTTTGCCACCATCGAGGTAGCACCATAAAAACCATTAGGCTTGGTGAAAGTTACTTGATACGGCACTTGCTTCATGCCATCAAAATAACCAAAGAAACAATGCGTGTTGATTGAATATTCTTTGTTAGCTACAATATCCGAACCCGTTGGTTCAAAAATCTTTGTACCTTTTATTTCGGGCGAATCCCACGTATCATCAATTTTATAACTGATTTTGTGGAGTTTCTTAGCATCTTTAATGGTGTAACTATTTACATCTAACTTATTAGCTGTAAGTTGATTACCTTTCGAGTCGAAGGCTTTGAAATCTGATAAGTAACGACCATAATCATCGGTCGAATACGTACCTGGTACAGTCTTTGGCAAACGAAACGTAATTTCGTCGGTATCAATTTTGGGGTTAATCAAAGTAACCTCTAATTTATCATTATCAACTTTTGTTAAATCAACCGAATATTGATACGACGAACCATTGGAAGATTGTGGGGAGCTAACGACAGCCTTTTTGGTACAGCTTGCCATGAGTAAACCAAAAGACAGTACCATCAGAGTTTTTTGCATAGGTAATATATTTTTATGTTTTAAAAGTGTATTTCAGTAAAAGTAAAGAAAACATCTACTAAAAACCGCTAAAAATTGATTAAGTAGCTACTATAAAATGATGAAAGGTAAAAAACTGGGTCTTCGACTCTGCTCTGACACCCGTTTTTTACCTTTAAAAAATTTTCTACAACCTAATGCTGTAAGCCTTGTCTTTATTCATTCCAAGCATTCTGGCCTTTAAGTGGCATACAAGCCATATATTCACCTGGAATAGGGTCGTAGACCAACACATTTTTACCGATACTTTCGGAAGTATAAAAACCAAAGAGCGTCAAACTCTTTACGGTCTTATAAAAGGTTGGTTTCGGAGCATCGGGTTCGAGATTGATTCCCCACAAATTCATACCTGAGCGTGGATTTTCTTTTTCGAGTTCAAGTAAATAAGCCTCTCGCTTGACTGGCTCAAGTTCTACAAAGTTTTTGCCGTATTTATCTTTACAAACCTCATCAAAAGCATCGAGGTCTTTTACAAATTGTTCTTTTCCTTTAGCATCCATGGTATCATTGACCATTTTATCTATAAACTGAGGTACACCCAGTTCTTTTGCCCCAGGGGTTTTAGTTTTAGGTAAAATTGTTTCGGCAATTTCGGCAATTGTGGCGGCTTGGTTAGTCGATAGGAAAACTGGTTTCCAATCTAATTTCGCATCTTTGGCACAAGCAATGAAGATTTCGGAAAAGGCCACTCCCGAAACTCCCAAACCCAATGCCAACGCCGTATTTTTTATATATTCTCTACGATTCATGGTATCATCTTTTTATTTTTAAATTACTTTTTCGCTGAAAAGACATCCCCCTGCCCCCTTCAGAGGGGGAGTTTTCTGTTCTCGTGTAGAAATTTCCCCTTTGAAGGGGGTAGGGCGATGTAATCATTTATCATTAACTTATAAATTCTTCTTATTCAATTCTGAAACTGCAAAATTGGCCGCACGTGCTGTAAGAGCCATGTATGTAATAGATGGATTCACACAATTGGAAGAGGTCATGCAAGCACCATCGGTTACAAAAACATTTTTCACCGCATGAATTTGGTTATTTTCATTCAAAACCGATGTTTTTGGGTCTTTACCCATGCGGGCTGTTCCCATTTCATGAACGCCATTGCCCAAGCCACCCGCATTATCAAAGGTTCGGATATTCTTAAAGCCCGATACTTCAAGCATTTCGGCCGCATCAGCCATGATTTGCTCACGCATTTTGAGTTCGTTGTCTTTAATTTCAGCATCAAAAACCAACTGCGGAATTCCCCATTTATCAACTTTCGATTCGTGTAAAGTTACTTTGTTTTCATGGTAAGGAAGCACTTCACCAAAACCCATAAGTCCCATACTCCAACCACCAGGTTTGTAAAGCGACTCCTTGAAGTCAGCTCCAATGGCGTGTTCGTCAGCACCTCTGCCCCAGCCTGCTCGACCAGCACCTGCACCTTGATAATCATAGCCACGCAAGAAATTCGGATTCTTCGATGCCTCATCAATATTTACATACTTCGGAATAAAAAGCCCAGCAGGTTTACGTCCTTTGTAGTATTGGTCTTCGAGGCCATCAAAATCTCCCATTGCTCCCACATGGTAATGGTGGTCCATGAGATTATGGCCTAATTCACCACTATCATTACCCATTCCGTTCGGAAAACGGCTTGATTTTGAGTTGAGCAACACTTGTGTAGAAGCCAAAGTTGAAGCACACGAAAAGATAATTTTTGCCTTAAACTCATGTACTTCGTTGGTTTCGGAGTCAATCACTCGCACGCCCGTTGCTCGTTGGGTAGCTTCATCAAAGATAATTTCCTTAACAATCGAATTGGGTCTGATTACAAAATTGCCAGTATTATTGGCTGCGGGTAAAGTAGCGGCATTACTACTAAAATATGCCCCATACGGACAGCCTCTCGAACAACGGTTTCGATTCTGACATTTACCTCTTCCCAAAGCCAAATGAACTTCAGTTGGCTGCGTAAGGTGAGCCACACGCCCAGGGGTTACAATACGATTTTTGAATTTATTTTTGAGTTGTTGTTTGAAATGGTCTTCCAAACAATTGAGCGGAATTGGCGGTAAAAACTCGCCATCGGGTAAGTGGTCTAAACCCAGTTTTTCGCCACTTACTCCTACAAATTTCTCAACATAAGAATACCACGGAGCAATATCTTTGTAGCGAATCGGCCAGTCGATGGCTATTCCTTCACGAGCGTTGGCTTCAAAATCATAGTTACTCCAACGGTACGTATGCTTGCCCCAAGTAATCGAACGACCACCTACGTGATTTCCACGAATCCAGTCAAAAGGCTTAATTTCTTGGTAAGGATTATCCAAATCATTCGTAAAGAAATGCTTGGCAGCTTCGCCCACAAAGCCACTTCTGATTTGAATATGGTGGCGTTTGCGGTCTTCATCGGTCAAAGCTCCACGGTGTTCGAGTTCCCAGTGGTCGAGCATCATCGTTGGGTAATCTTCTACGTGGTTTACCATTCGGCCTTTTTCGAGTACCAAAGTTTTTAGTCCCTTCTCCGAAAGCTCTTTTGCAGCCCAACCACCGCTCATGCCTGAGCCTATCACAATAGCATCGTAGGTGTTAGTTTTGTTAAGTTTTGTATTGAGGTTAGCCATTTTTTGTTTTAAGATTGAATGGGATACAAATTAGGAAAGATAATTGAGAAATCTATTTCCATACAAAACTTTAACAAACAAAAACCCAGCAAAAGGGTTAAATTAGAAACACAATAAGCAAAACCTCATGCCCGAATTACCAGAGGTAGAAACCTACCGCCGATATTTTGAAGAAACAAGTTTGTATCAACCCATCGTTGATGTGTATGTACAAGATACCAAACTTCTCACGACTGACTACGACGTTTTGGTAGAAAAGCTACGAAATAAGCAATTTATTGGCACCAAACGTATCGGTAAAAACCTCTTTGCTCAACTCGATGCTCCCTATTGGCTACACTTTCATTTTGGTATGACAGGCGATTTAGCCTACTTCCGAGACGAAGAAGATACTCCACGTTTTGCTCGCATCGTATTTCGTTTTGCCAATGGCTTTAAACTCGGATTTTTATGTCCGAGAAAGTTTGAACGAATAGGTATCGTAGAAAATATTGATGGATATCTTACCCGCAAGAAAATAAATAAAGATGCCCTTGAAATTTCAGTCGAAGAATTGAGCAAAACCCTAAAGAAGAAAAACGCTCCCATCAAATCAGTGCTACTCGACCAATCGACGGTGGCAGGAATTGGTAATTGGATTGTCGATGATGTATTGTTTCAAGCAAAAATCCACCCCGAACGAATTTCAAGCCAACTCTCAGGTAATGAGATAGTTGAGATTCACAAAGCCATCAAGTTAGTTATTCAAACAGCCATTGATTGCCAAGCAAACTATGATGATTTTCCGACGAACTTTCTCATTCATGCACGAGGTTGGGGAATCCAGAAGAACGAATTAATAGGAAAATGCCCCGATTGTGGCGAGCAAATTTCTATTACAAAAGTAGGAGGGCGAACAACATTCTTTTGCCCTACTCGGCAAATCCTCTAAGCGACGTTTGTTATATTCCATAAAAAATGCCCACTATTTCGTAGCGGGCATTTTACGTAAGTAGCAATAGATTCTTAATTGGTAGTTCTATAAAGCGTACCATTTTCAACTACATAAAGTCTTCCTCCCATTGCTGCAATCATATTGACATCTTTGAGTAATCCTTTCTCTCCAACTTGTTGATAATTACCGTTTTTATCATTTTTAAATAGTGTACCATCCTGCTCGACACTCCACAAAAAACCACCTTCAGCCACCATAGCAATCGTTTCGGCAAAATCACCTTCTTTACTAATCTGCTCCCATCGCATGGCTTTGATACTTGTTCGGTATAAAGTACCATTCTCAATCGTCCATAAATAACTATCCATTGCTTGGAGCATGCTTACATCCTTAAACTCTCCCTTATTTCCTATCAGACGCCACGAACCATCTTTTGAAGTTTCATAGAGCGTACCATCCGTTTCAATCGTATATAATTTACCATCCATTGCTGCAGCGGCCGCTGTATTTTTCCAATCGCCCGATTTTCCAATCTGAATCCAAGCCAATGTGCGGGCATCGTTTCGGTACAAGTTTCCGTTTTCAATCGTCCAAATTTCACCATCAAGTGCTACCCCAAAATCAACATTAGCAAAACTTCCAGCTTTTCCAAGTTGCTCATAGCGTCCCGTTTTATCAGTTCGGTAAAGCGTACCGTTATGCTCAAGGCTATACAAATAACCATTCATCGAAATAATTCCAGCCGTATTTTTCCAGTCGCCTTCACGCCCAACTTGTTCCCAACCCTGAGCAAAAAGTTGACCATTTAACGCTAAGCAAAGAACAAACACAAACAAATAAATACTCTTTTTCATAACTTTATAATAGATTAGATGAGCCTACTCTATACGTTTTCGGCAATCCGTCCCTACTCATTTTATGAGGCTTTTCAGGTTTCTCCTTTATATACTTTAATATATAAGCTTCAAATATAGTGAAATCTTAGCTTTTTCTTATATCAATAGCTCCGCACTGATACCTCACTTCAACCCTTCCCAACAAATCTTAGCTAAATCACCGATTATTTTTTCGGCAGTTGCTTCCTTATCGAAACCTTCAACAAAGATTGAGAGTACAAAAGGCTGGGGCGTGAAAACAAGAGCTGCATCACCCCTAACATAAGCGAGTGTACCAGTTTTATGAGCAATCTCTAATTCTTGCGGAAGCTGACTCGGAATCGTAGTTTTATCTTCGCAGTTTTTTAGCATACTTATCATTTCATCGCACAGTGTGGGTGTCGCAACTCTTTTGTCATAAATCATCCGCAACAAAGCATTGATTTCCAGCACATTGATATAATTTTCACGTCCTTGTTTCACAGCTTCTATATCCATCATCACACGATTAAGCTGTGTTTTTGTAGCTCCCCATTTCGTAAGATTTTGGTTAATCGTCTCCATTCCGATTTCACGAATCAGAATATTGGTAGCCGTATTATCGCTCGTACGAATCATCTCTTGGGCAATCTCTCTGATTGTCAACTTTTTACCTTCCGAAGCATTCATCAAAACACCCGAACCACCCGCCTTTTCAGCATTCATCAAACGATGGACTTTCGATAAACTAATTTCGTTGGCTTGTACTTTTTCCATCAACGACATCAGAATCGGCACCTTTATTACACTTGCTGATGGCACTTTTACATCAGTCCTGTATTCAAAGTAAGGTTTTCCGTCTATATTTTCAAGTGCCATCGTCACCTTTATATTAGTTGGAAGTTTAGAAATATAATCTAATATTTGGGTTTTATTAATCTTTTCTTCAGTCGTTTGAGCTATTACGCTATTTACTAATAGACTCATTATCAAAGCTTTAAATATTGTTTTCATTTTTTATTGAAATTTCTATATGTACATTTATTTCAAATAATATAATTTATACAAATAAAATTACTTATACAATATGTTTAATTAAATTAATATATTCAAAATTAATCGAATTTACAAATAAACTTATATATATAATATATTTAATTTAAACAAGGTATTTAGAACAATCAAAACAAATAGTTTATTTTAAATTTACAAGTTATTTAGTGCGTTCAATAGAAAACAATACTAAATCGTGTAATGATTGACGGAAAGCAGAGTCGGGAAATGTAAAGAGGATATCGTTGGCTTCTTTTACGAAGCGTTTCATTACTTCGGTAGTATATTGAATCCCACCTGATTTTTTAACAAAATCAATCACTTCTGCGACTTTTTTAGGGTTTTCGGAGTGATTTTTTACTAAATTTATAATATTTCGTTTATCAGACCACGACGCATGATTCAACGCATAAATCAGCGGCAATGTCATTTTCTTTTCTTTTATATCAATGCCCGTTGGTTTACCGATTTCGGCATCGCCATAATCAAAGAGGTCATCTTTAATCTGAAACGCCATGCCGATTTTTTCTCCCAAAAGTTTGGCTTTGGACACTACTTCGGCGTTTGCACCAACCGAAGCCGCTCCAACTGCACAACACGAAGCAATCAAGGAAGCAGTTTTTTGGCGAATTACTTCGTAGTAAACATCTTCGGTAATATCCAGTTTGCGGGCTTTTTCAATTTGTAATAGCTCGCCTTCACTTAATTCTTTTACAGCCGTCGATACAATTTTCAGTAAATCATAATCACCGTTATCGACGCTCAAAAGCAAACCACGAGAAAGCAGATAATCGCCCACCAAAACAGCGATTTTATTTTTCCAAAGTGCTTTAATTGAGAAAAAACCACGGCGGTAGTTCGAATCATCTACCACATCATCATGTACGAGCGTAGCCGTGTGTAAGAGTTCGATAAGGGCGGCACCCCGATACGTAGCTTCGTTGATTTGGCCGATAGTTCCAGCAGTCAGAAACACAAACATCGGACGAATTTGCTTACCTTTCCGATGAATAATATATTTCATGATTTGGTCGAGCAGCATCACGTCGGTCTTCATTGACTGGCGGAATTTCTTCTCGAAAATCTCCAAATCTTGTTCGATTGGGGCTTGTATTTGGTTAATATCTAACGACATGAAGAGGTGAGCAAAATGTTGTTTTGCCCTGCGTGTGCAATTTTACGATTGATTTCTGACTTATTGAGCAGATTAAAGAAAAATATATTATTTTTAATGCTTTTGTTCAAATTTTTCTTGAATTATATCAATTTTAACAACTAATTTTCGATATTTCCTGAGTAAAAACGCTCATTTCAATAGTAAACACACTGTCCGACAATAAGGTTTACTTTTTGGGTAGTGTATTTGCTAAACTTTTTTTCAAAATTAGTTATTTTCGTCGTATTATTGGCGTGGTAAAAAAATACTTTTATAAATGAGGGCATTAGTTTTAGGTGGCGGCTCGCTCAAAGGAGCTTGGCAAGTTGGCGTTATTCATGCAATTTTGGATACGGGTTTCAAACCCGAAATGATTTATGGTATTTCGGCGGGAGCTTTAAATGGCTCTTTCATGGTCAATGAAGCGGGTAAACAACACCTCGAAAAAGGTAAAATCGACTGGGATTTGGTCAATAAAAAACTACTTCAATTTTGGCTCGAAAATATTACACAGCCTTCTGATATTGGGGTATTAAAATCGAAGTTTTCGTTGGGAATTGATACACTTTTGAGTCGTTTTGATGGCTTGATTGACACAAATCCTTTGCACGAAAAACTAAAAAAATATTTGAATGTAACAACTATGCGGAAAAGCCCCATCAAACTAAAAGTTGGGGCAGTCAATATCAATACGGGCGAAATGCACTACACCGACCCGCTTGAGCAACATTTTTTGGATTATCTACGTGCCAGTAGTTCGTTGCCCTTTATTATGCCAGCGATTCAGATTGGTGGCGACCACCGCCAAGCGTACATGGATGGAGGTTTACGAGAAGTTGTGCCACTACGCAAAGCCATTGAAGATGGAGCAACCGAAATTTATTGTGTGGCTACTCACCCAAAAAACCGACCGCTTGAACATTTTAATTATCGTAGTTTTTTTAGTCTGATTGAACGAATCAAAGACATTACGGTCAATCAATTTGAAAATAGTGATATTGAATGGGCCGAAAATTACGCCCAAAATTATGGCAATATTGGGCCGTTTCATCTGACAAAGAAAATCAAGCTGACGGTTATTCGCCCAAAAGAGCCATTGCATATTGAATTGACTGATTTTACGACTAAAGATGTGAAGGAAATTATTAAACAAGGATACGAATATGGGCATCAGACCCTGTTTGGGCATTAAAACAAGAGCGGCACATCTTTGTGATGTGCCGCTCTTTATATCTGACTTCTCTTAGCAAATTTCTACGCCAGCGTTATTTCCTTACTTTCTTCTCGAATTTCAAACCATACAAAATAAAACGTTACAGCGGTTGAAAGTACAAAGTAAGCCATCATTACGGCCGAAGCCCAAGGATATTTGGCACTACTACCGAACCAATCGCCCATTTGGTATATCAAAGCAAAGCCAATGATATTTTTGAGCAATTCCCAAGCAATTGCGTAGGGGTTTCTATCCATCAACTCGGTGTAAGCAAAAATTGTTAGATAGATAAATCCGCCGTAAATAAACATATTTGGTACGCCAAATTTGGCAATATTACCAAAGAAGTAATACAACGTCCCGAAGGTAAACAAAAACTGAAACCATATCCAAACCAGCATTGGTTTAGATATTTTTGGGGCGTATTTCTCGAAATTATAAGGGTCTTCAATTTTTTTATCAGGAAAACGAGCCTCAACATCGGCTGGTCGCCAGCCCGTTGGCATGAACCAAATACGGAATTTATCTTTCAAACTATTAGTATGATAAGCATCTTTGATTAGAAACCAGAGGTGCTGGAAATTTATCTTTATCGGATTCCACGTGCTGGCGGGGCGAGTAATGCCATAAACAGGTGGAACATTGGGTAATTCTTCTTGAAAAGTACCAAAAAGTTTATCCCAAATAATAAAAATTTGTCCGTGGTTTTTATCCAAATATTCGGGATTAATGGCGTGATGCACTCGGTGGTGCGAAGGCGTAACGATGATTTTTTCGAGGATTCCCATCTTGCCAATATACACCGTATGATACCAAAACTGTGCAAAAAGGTGCAGTGGTGCCACAATAGCTATTACTTTAGGTTCTACCCCTAATAATGCGGCAGGCAGTAAGAAAATAGTAAATAAACTCACAAACGACGAAATACTTTGGCGTAAAGCACAAGCCAGATTAAATTCTTCGGAGCTGTGATGAATGGCGTGTTTATTCCAAAAAAAATTGATAGAATGTGCCATTCGGTGAACCAAATAGCCAGTCAAATCGAGCGAAACGAAAGCAATGATATACACCCAAATCGTTGATTCAATTTTATAGACTGTCCAGTGTCTTACCATCCATTCATAAGAAAGAATCGAGACACTTAGGCCTAAAACATCTTTCACCGAATTAGTATAACCCGAAGTCAGGCTCGAAATCATATCCATTGCCTTAAATGAATCTTTTCGAGCAAAATGGCCATACGCCTTTTCGATAAGCACTAATAATAAAAATAGTGGGCTGGCAATAGTTAGAATTTTACCGTAGGTTTCCATCTAAATAATGATAAATGTTTAATGATGAATTGTAAATGCAAGAAACACTGAAATAAGCAAACCAAACTCTAAAGTATTCAATACTTTTTTAGTATGCTTGCATACTGAATATTGTACAAATTTAGGAAAAAGTATTTTATTTTTTATAAAAGAACAAAGTTTTGAACATAAAAAAATCCTGTTGAAATTTCAGCAGGATTTTTTTTAATTGATGTTAAGTACAATTAAAAACGATATTGTACTCGACAAGTAAAGTTATTATCTTTCACATCGGTCGAATAATCGGTTAAACTTGTTTTTTCGTTTTTGGGCATTTCGTACCAAAACGTCACTTTCAGGTTATCGTTCGGGTACACAACATAGCCCAAACCTAAGGTATTGAATCGAATATCGGCTGCCGTAAATGTCTTACCTATTTCTGTGCCTTTTACTTTCTTATTGGGGTCATACCAATCATATTTGGCTACAAATTGGTGTTTCTTACTTCCTAAATGCTGTAAGAAGTAAAAATATGCCCCATCAAAATTACGAATGTACAACGGAGCATTTTTGCCATTTAGCGTTGGAATAACGCCTGGGGTTTCGCTTGAACTTTGAGTCGCGGTCTGCGTGCCTCTGATATACTCCGCTCTAAATTCGGTCTGCCCTACTCGGTTTGGAATTTTTATTTGCACATCAGCACCATAGTATTTTCGTGGTGCAATTTTACCTAAATTCGAAGCTGAAGAATCAACTACAAAAGATTGATTGCCCGACATTTTGTAGATATACTTCGTAAATTGTTCCATACCACCAAATAAGCCCGAAACACTTCCACTGATAATGAGTTTTGGAGAGATTTTAGAGGGTTTTAATGAAAGACGAGAAATGACATCTTTATGACTATCAAAGTCGGCTGTACCAGACAAGCCCTGACCGTTGAACACACCTATATCAAACTTAATATTTTTTATAAAATTCTTAACAACCCTACTATCAAGTGTTACCATTGCTCCTATATCACGCTCGGTTTTCATTAAAATCTGCGACATCCTTCCACGTTCGGGGGCCTCTCGGTCGCTTGAGGAATAATTTATTTCAAAACCAAACGGTCGAGCAAACATCCCTGTTGTGAGAGAAAACATATTCAGTTTATTTTCGTAGATGCGTCCCCAAAAATCTCTAATTACAACTCCTCTTTCTGTCCCATCAAACTGAAATACAAAGTTTATTTGTGGCATATTATTTTTATCAAATCGAGCATAATCAAACCTAATACGACCACGACGGAGGATAAAACGATTATTTACATTTGCTGCAAAATCGCCACCATTAAACGATTTTGCCCCTTCTGATTGACTAATCTGAAACTGCGGTTGCATATACCCACTAATACCTACATATTCATACTTTTTGATTGTAAGTAAAAGCTTTTTAACCATTGAAGTATCAAACTCCATTAACGAACCTTTTTGTTGGGCATAGCTAACCGAAAACACGCCACACAAGAGTATAGCAAGCGTCAGCACTCTCCGTGAGAGTGATTTTTGGAAGAATTTCATATTGGTGTTTGTGTAAATACGAGATGTGAGGTCCGTACTATAAAATAAGTTAGTATGTTTAATTGATAGTGTTTTCGATAAACCCTATCAATTAAACGAATTATCAGAGCTACCGCTTTTGGCAATATCTCTGATAACTATTTATTTTTTTTTACATTGTGTGTAATACTCTCTTGATTACAATAACCAACGGAAGAATACGAATAATGAAGCCGAAAGAATAATGGCCACAGGCAAAGTTAATACCCAAGCTAAAAGGATATTTTTGATTGTGCCTGCCTGTAAGTTTTTAATACCTTTACTGGCTACCATCGTACCTGCAATACCCGAAGATAATGCGTGAGTAGTACTTACTGGAAGTTTGAAGAATGAAGCCAAACCGATTGTAGTGGCAGCAACGAGTTCGGCTGAAGCACCTTGTGCATACGTAAGGTGAGATTTACCAATTTTTTCACCAACCGTTACTACGATACGTTTCCAGCCAATCATCGTACCAAGACCCAATGATAAAGAAATCATTAAGATAACCCACATTGGAGCGTGGTCTGTGAAACGACGAATACCTTTTTCTTCTTTAGTTGCAAGGTTTTTTAGAATTGCTTTGCTGTTATCGCTCAATACAATTTCGTCGTCTTCTACTAATTTTTTAGTATTACTACTAATTGTCAATAAAGCCTTACGTATATCGAGAGCATTGGTTTTCTCAACTTTACCACTATCGGCTACTGAATTTAAGAATTTTATGCTTTTATTTACTTTAGCTATTTTCTCTTTTTCGGCGGTTGAAGCATGCGTTGTATCAATCAACGCAATTTGACTCGAAATGGTAGCCAGTTCTGGCTTTAAGGTAT
>JALQYE010000039.1 GCA_023254245.1 Emticicia sp. | reverse complement strand
ATTGCCGATGCAGTCAGACATTCGCAAGAATTAACCCAAAAAGAAGGAATAAATATCTTGCCCGTAGGCGAAGTATTTGAGCGAGCTTGGGCGGTGAAGTTAAATTAACGTAGTAGCACAATTTTCTAAATTGTCACACGATAAGCAATTTGGAAAATTGTACTACAATTCATAATTCTGTAAACCCTTACTCATTCGAGCAAAAATCCTTTTTTTGAGTTTTTCGGGAGAAATAACTTTCATTCCTTCACCAAAACCAAGTATTTCTTTCTCCAATTCAAAATTCAACTGTACTTGAATTTGAATGATGATGCCATCATCACGCCTTTCTATCACAGTTTGTGAATGATGCAAAGGCTTTGTTTCTACGTAAGGGGCATGTTCGAGATTGACCCAAATTTGCACTTTTTCGGCACGCATATTTTCTGAAACCGTTACGCCGATAGTGTCTCGGTAGTATAATTCTGGGTCGAGCTCGGTGTTTTCTCGGTAAGTTATTTTTTCTTCGATACTTACTTCCAATATACGGTCGAGTGCCAAATGCGTTACAGTTTTTTGCCCGTTTCTTACCCCAACCGCAAACCATCTATTTTTAAATTCCTTCAACCACCACACATGAAACAAAAATACACTGGCTGCCCGAGCCTTAAATGATTGGTAGGTCATCTGTACTGTTTTCTGATGAACCACCGAATTATAAAGCAAATCAAGGTGTGAAAGCCCACGCAGATTATCGTTTTTCTCGAAATCAATGATAGAATGTTTCTTGTTTGCTACAGAATAAACGTGGTCTTCGAGTTTCTGAACTACCTCATTGAGTTGCTGAAAATGCGAAAAGCCCTTAAACTGCTTCAAAAGCTCAACTGCTTCGTTCATTCTACCTAAATCAGCATCCGAAATCGGTATATTCGTGATACTGTAATTGGGGTCTTCGTAGGTATAATATTTTTTGTCAAGCACTACAATAGGTGCGAAGTAGCCCAGTTTATCGCTCCGCATTATCTGAATATCAGCCTGAATGGTGCGTTTACTAATGCCTTTATCCATACCTTCGTATTCGTAGAGTGCTTCCGAAACCTGCTCAATTAAATCTTCGAGTGTCCATTTGCGGTTGCGGCGTTGCAGACAGCTATCAATGACTTTATAGCGAATAAGGGCGTTGCGGTTGGCAGGCATTTTTTAGAAATTGATTTTGGAAAAACACATTATTCATTGCCGACGCAAGGAAATGAATTCAATTTTGGCCATAATATAAAAGTATATATTTTCACTAAAGTCCAATTTGTTTTCTTCCTATTATTTTCCGTCAGCTAAAGCGGACAGTAATGATTTTTTATAAAGGTAGAAAATATTTTTATCTACGCAAATATATTGCGTAGTACTGTTTTTATTTTGTAGCATCAAATTAAAACAAAATGAATATCCAAGACTTAAAACAACTCATCGCCGACGATTATATCAATGTACAAAAGCATCCAACTGCTGATTTGTATATTTATAATTATTCGCCCAAAGCTCAATATGACCGCCTTTGGAACGATTGGACGCTGGCTTGTAGAGGCTTGATAATGAATGCTTTGTACGAAGTTGTGGCTCGTCCCTTTCATAAGTTCTTTAATTTGGACGAAACAGAAAACTTGATTTTACCTGACGAACCCTTTGAGGTTTACGAAAAAATGGATGGTTCGCTCGGTATTTTATATTGGGCTGATGGTAAACCTGCGATAGCTACCCGTGGTTCGTTTACAAGCGAGCAAGCAATCGTTGCCACTGAATTATTGCACACAAAATATGCCGATGCAATCAAATATATAGACCCAACCAAAACCTATTTGTTTGAAATCATTTACCCCGAAAACCGAATTGTGATTGATTATGGCGATGCACGGAAATTGGTGCTTTTGGCCGTAATTGATACAAAAACAGGTGCTGAAATATCGTTACCAACCGTAGAGACAAGGCATGCCTTGTCTCTACCAAATGAATATTTTGAAATCGTAAAACGATACGATGGCTTGAATGATTTACAAGCATTGAAGGCTTTAGAGGGAGATAACCGTGAAGGGTTTGTGGTAAAATTTAAGAGCGGGTATCGGCTAAAAGTGAAATTTGCAGAGTATGTACGTATTCACCACATCATTACGAGGGTTTCGACGATAAATATTTGGGAATATCTGAAAGAAGGACAAGAATTATTGCCAATTTTGGAGCGAGTACCCGACGAATTTTATGATTGGGTAAAAGCAACGCACGCAAAATTATTGAGCAATTTTGCCCAAATTGAAGCCGAAGCCAAGTCAGAATTTAAGGTTTTAGCCACCAAAAAAGAAACGGCTCTTTATTACCAAACTTGCAAATATCCTGCGGTTTTGTTTAAAATGATGGAAAATCGAGCGTATGACCATATTATTTGGAAAATAGTTCGGCCAAAATTTGAAAAGCCGTTTGCCAATAAAATTGAATTATGAAAACAATACTAATACTAAGAGGCCTACCAGCCAGCGGAAAATCAACATTTGCACGAAACCTAATCGACGAAAACAAAGGAGCATGGAAACGACTCAACAAAGATGAGCTGCGTGCCATGCTTGATAATTCTCATCATACTGTAGCCAACGAAAAGTTTGTGGAGCGAGTGCGAGATATGATGCTCCTTGAAGCACTAAAAGAAGGTAAGCACGTAGTGATTGATGATACCAATTTATCGGCCAGACCCATTGAGCGTATACAGCAAGTGGTTGGAAAATACAAGAAAGATACAGGGCAAGAAGTAAACATTGAAATAAAGACAATGGATACCCCGCTCGAAGAATGTCTGGCTCGGGATGAAGTGCGTGAAAAAAAAGTAGGGCGAGACGTAATTATGAGAATGTATAATGACCACATCGCTAAAGAGAAGTTACCGACAAATACTAACAAAAAAGAGATAGATTTAAGTAAACGAGGGCCGCATTATCAGCTGCAAGATGATACTTTGCCACCTGCAATTTTATGCGACCTTGACGGTACTTTGGCAATTATCCATGATAGAAGCCCATTTGATTCGGTGCGTTGCGAAACCGATTTATTGAACGAACCAATTGCCGAAATCGTAAAAAATTATGCTATGATGGGCGTAAAAATTATACTCATGTCGGGTCGAGATGAAGCTGCTCGTCGCCCAACAACAAATTGGTTGGCTTATAATCGAATTTCATATGACGCACTTTATATGCGAGCCACGGGTGATGCCCGCAAAGATTCGGTTGTTAAAAAAGAATTATATGAAGCTCATGTAAAAGGCCAGTACTTTATAAAGTTTGTGCTTGACGACCGAAACCAAGTTGTAGATTTATGGCGTTTGGAGCTGGGTTTACCTTGTTTGCAGGTCAATTACGGCGATTTTTAAATAAAAAAGACTGGCTCAAATCGGCCAGCCTTTTTTTAATTGAATCCACACAACTTTTATGAAAAAACTATATAATGCTATAATGTATTTCTATCAATAAGACTTGATTTTTTTTGATAAGGTTGCATCAAATCTAAAAAAACTGAAACATAGACAAAAAAAAAGGACTGGAGTAAATAACTCCAGCCTTTCCCGCTACTAAATCCACACAACTTTTATCTTTAATATTTTAATTCTGTATATAAGACGAAATTTCTTTGCAAAAAGTTGCACCTAAGTGCGAAAATATTTGCGTTTTTAATTATGATTCAAAGATAAAACAAAAATATATGTTGATACAAGTATTTTTTTGTTTTTTTTAATTTCGATATGACAAACATATAAAGAATATTGAGCAAAAACAACAAAAAAAAATAAATTTTATTGTGTAAAACCTTAAAAATATTTTTCTCATGCTAAAAGTTGCAAAAAAATGCAATCTTTAATTCCCTTGTTTAAGGATTCTTGTTCTTTATGCGACAAAAGTAAGAATTTTAAGAGGCTTTTCTAAAACTCTCTCCTTTATTTTTGTAGATTTTAATTTTCTTTTAATTTTTTCTTAATTTATGATATTTGTTGGTTTTTTATTTCTGAAAACCCACGCATAAATATCTGTTAAAAATGCAAGTTGCACATTGGCTCCAACACTGTAATATAAGCCATTGTACGAGTCAGGAAAGTTTTTTTTGTGTAGAGCATAGCGATATCCGCCTTGTACTGATAAGCCCGCCCAGCGTGTTGCTTTCCAGCCTACATATAGGCCAGCCTGAATGGGCATGAAATAGTCTTTGCGTTTCCAAATTTGGATTTCGTTCAGTAAACCAACGTTTTCGTTCTTAGTAGCACCGATGCCTATTTCAACGGGCACACTTACTCGCCATCGTTTATTATTGACAAAGTTTTTCCAGTACATCAAACTAAAAAAGTAAAGGTCGGTTTTGGTGTAGTAATCCAGATTTACTCTTTTGGCAGCTGATTTTCGTAAATCAAGCAAACGTAAATAAGAGTTGAAATTTAGCCAATAGTAGCCAACTGTAATCTGATTGCGTTTACGGCCAACGATTATGCCCGTATTTACCCCCCAAATATTTACTCGTTTTTCTTTGATTATCGAACTGCGTGCGTCCCAGTTGATTGCATAACTGAGGCGTGGCCTAAGGCTATCAGGGTAGCTGATAAATACCGTATCAACAGTTTGGGCTTTGGTATTACCAAACGCAAAAAATAAAAACCAAAAGATGAAGATTTGGCTTTTATAAGGTGCTTTTATGTAAAAAAGGATATTTATCACAAATGGTTTATAAAACAATTCTATAAACGCTTTTAATCGCATAGATATTTTATTCAAGTAATTTTGCTACAAAGAAAGCTGCTGCTGCCGCAACTGCTCCAATAGTAGTTACTTTTAATGCACCAAAAAGAGGGGGCTGTCCTGTAACCTTGCTTTTGAAATAGCCAAAAACAAACAAACATACGAGGGTAGCGATGCAGGAATATTGCAAACCACTGATTGGATTGTTAGTGAAAAAATAGGGTGAAAGTGGAATAAGCCCTCCGATAATGTAAGCTACACCGATTGTAATGGCACTTTTAGTTGCACGATTTTGGTCTGGTTTTTCGAGGCCCAACTCAAATTTCATCATAAAATTTACCCACTTTTCCTTGTCTTTAGAAAGTTCTTCGGCAATTTCATCTTGTAGATGCGGACTGAGGCCATATTCTGCAAAAACTTCTTTTACTTCTTGTTTTTCTCGCTCGGGTACTCTTTCTACTTCGTCGTATTCACGTTTTAACTCAGAATCATAGTGTTCGATTTCAGTACGCCCAGCCAAATAACCACCTAACCCCATTGCTATTGAGCCAGCTACAATTTCGGCAATACCAGCCGTTACGACAATATCATTCGTAGAAACGGCTCCGCTCAAACCCGCCGCTAATGCAAACGGAACGGTAAGTCCATCGGACATTCCGATAACGATGTCTGTAATAAATTCTGAACTTCCGAGATGTTCTTCTTGGTGATGGTCGTGCATATAAAAGCCTTATTTTTAAACAAAAATAAGGCTTTTATTAGGTATTCCGAGTTTTGGGAGATTAAAATTATTAGCTTTTTTTGCCACCTTTCCCTTTCTTTTGGCTTTTCTCTTTCATTTCCTGGTAAGTTTTAAACTGTTCAGGTGTCAGGATTTTTTCGAGTTCTTTTTCTTTTTTTGCTTCTAAAGCTGCCATTTTTTCTTTGGCATTATCTATTTGAGCAGGTGTTGGCTGGCTACTACCAAACTCTTTTTTAATTAGTTCGTATAAGTCTTTGCGTTGGTATGCATAATCTTCATTGAGTGATGAAATAACAATTTCTTGTTCTTCATTCAGTTTCAATTTCTTGACCATTATACGAGTTTCTTCTTTTGCTACTTCGTCAGGGTCTGGTGGAGGTTTGGGTTTACCGTTATCGAAGCTTGGATTGTTGAAAGCACTATTGTAGCCTCGGCCATATCCGCCGTATCCACCCCCATATCCACCGCCATAGTATTGAGCATTGGCTTGCAGAGCTGCAAAGAATAAGCAGCCAAACAAAAGTAAATAACTATTTATCTTTAAGTTTTTCATCGTAAAATGTGTTGACAGAATTTTTATGTAAAGAAAAATCAAATTCTTGAATTTTAATACTTTCTTGACATTTTATTGATAAAAAGATTATGATTATATCAATAATTCTAAGAAACAAGGTTGATTATTTTCGTTATTCTTCATTTTACTTAATTCTATAAAAGCCATTTAGCTTCACTCCAAATAGCCAGTCATCGTTTCGGTAAGACAGTGGTTTAAGTTGGTATGAGGCATACGGACTTAATTGAACCGAGAATCGTTTCCAGCGTTTTTCGATGCCTACCGATAGTATCCAGTTATTAAATGGAGTTACTTTGATGCTTTCGGTGAAGTCTTCTTGTTGATTCTCTTTGATGAAATCACGGTGCGAAAATGAAGTAATTTGACGAAGACTAATATCAAAATCTGTACCTGTTGAGAAGAGTATGGTGTAATCTTTTCTCAGTGGTAAACGATAATTGAGGTAAAGCGGAACTCTGAACAACACCTGATGTGCCTCAATATCTTTAATTGGCGAATTAAGTGGCAAATCTAAGTCATGTTGTTCACGGAAATCTCGTTCGGTTCTACGTTTGAAATCATCTTCATCTCCAAAACGCTCAAAGCCTAAGAAACTCACATTGAAGCCAGTCGTCATGCTCCAGCGTTTGCTAAATAATACTTCGCTCAAAAGACTTGTTCCGATTTGTCCATTATCAATATTATTACCTAAACCTACTCGGTATTTCAGTGACGGTAAACTGATTTGTGGCATTCTGAAGCCAGTTTTTTTCTGACTTGTATTTACCCAATGAGCGGTTTTAAGTTGGCGGTCAGTGAAACTGATACCTGGAGATAAACCCAGTGGGTTATAACCTTTACTTTTTAAATCTTTTAGAGATAAGGCTTTTAAATTTACCTCATTCAAAGCTGATTGATTTGAAGAAGTTTGATTATCGGTATTTTGTGAAATTATCAATTCTTTGTTTTCTGCATAGTATTTAGGAGCAGATTTACTACCATAAGTTGAACTTGATTTATTACTTACAAAACCATTTTGTTGGGCAGTAGGCTCAAATCTTTTCTTTTTATTGGTGATATCATTACTCGTATTTTTATTACCATTATTACTAAAATTATCTTTGTCGGTATCCTCTTTACTTAGATTTGAGATTAATTTTTCGGAATTTTTAATTGTAACAATAGCTGTATTTTCTGCAAGGTTATTGCCATTCTCAATCGGAGTATCTACAATACTGTTTTCTTGTGGTTGAGTCGCTATGCTTTCTTGGTAGTCATCAACCTGAACTTCATGTTTTATGTGCTTGACAACGTAAACCGTGTCGATTTTTTCGATAACAACGGGCGAGTTAGTACCTTTTACCGAGGTTCGAGTCGATTGTTGCTTTAATTTTTGATTTAATTCTGAGATTTTATTTAGTAAAGATTTATTCTCATTCGATTGAAAAATAGTTGTTGTTAGTAAAGTTAGAATCATGAGCGTACCAACCGAATAGGTAAAGATATGCCCAAAGCGTTGCCAAAGATTCAAATGAATGTGTTGATTGACATACCCTTGAACTCGGTCTATTTCGTCTTCACTGAAAGGTGGATGAAAGTTCTCAACTTTGCGTCGAAAAGCTTCGTCAAATTTGTCAGTTTTCATTGAGTTTATTTTTTCGCACTGCGTAAATATCAAATAAATGAGGATAATGAATATGTATCATTTCCTGTAACTTTATACGGGCATCTTGAAGGTTTGACTTCGATGTGCCCTCTTGAATGCCGAGACGCTCCGCAATTTCTTTATGTTTATAGCCTTCCACTACATAAAGCATGAAAACCATGCGATACATCGGTGAAAGCTTACGGACAAGCCCCATGATTTCTTCAACCGAAAGCTGACTAATCACGTCATCGTCGAAGTCGGTTATTTCTATTTCATCGACTGCAATATGGAGTTGGTATTTCTTGTTGCTTCTGTAATAATCAATGGCAGTATTAACCATGATTGTACGAACCCACGCTTTGAAAGGTTGAGCCGAGTCGTATTTAGGTAGATTATTAAAAATTTTCAAGAAACCATCATTCACCATTTCCTCGACCTCCTGCTCATTGCTCGAATACCTTGCACAGATACTTTTAGCAAAACTCAAATGCAGCTTTATGAGCGTACGTTGAGCCTGACTATTATTACTGATGCAAGCTTTTATTACGCTATCGAGATTATCTTCCGAAAATGTATTTTTCTTGAAAAACAATGGTTATTGGTTTAAACTATTTGTAAATAAGTTAAAATATTGATAATGAATGACTTATTTTTTATTCGTTCATGTATTATTCATTTGAAAATTATCCTTGTAAAAGTAGTACGTAGCCTAATCAAAAAGGGTGGGGTGGAAACAAAAAAATAATATTTTTTCAAAAAAAACTTTTTTTACCCCACGCTTTTAATAGCCTTCACGTAAAGATATACAATTACTCATTTTTACATTTTAATATTAATACCTATGACACGTTTTGCAAAGTTGATGATTTTATCGGCACTATTGATGGGCTTTAGCACCGCTACTGTATTCGGACAAGACTCTACCAAGTCATCAATTCAAACGATTTTTAAGAAAAATAAAGGCAGAACTAAGTTGAATTATTTGGGCGTTTATATCGCTCCCGAATATCAGTTCGGACAAGTTGGTGGCGTATTTACGTCGTTGGCGGGAGGCTCATTTATGTTGCAATTTAATAAAAAATTTGCGGTTGGAATGATGGGTTATAGCAGTTTCAGAAATCAATCGACTGCTGTTGATGGAATGTTTGGAGGTCTTAAATTTGAATATACCGTAAAACCTGATGCAGCGGTTCATGTTTCGTTTCCGTTGGTTGTTGGAATGGCAGGTAATGGATTCCGTTTTGGAGATTTCGACCACGATGATTTTAGAGGTGACAGAGGAACTTTTGACCCGAATGCAATGCCAGACCCTAATACCGATGGTAATTTTCCTAAACGAGACAGAGATTTTTCAAACCCGAGCTATCGCCTTATTCAGCCTGGAGTTGTAGCTGAAGCAAATCTTTCTCGTTTTGCAAAAATGTTTGTTGGAGCTAATTACCGCTTTGCTTTTGATAATAGTGGCTTGAATACTGATTATAAGGGGTTTTCGGCAAATATTGGTCTGAAATTGGGTATTTTTGATTATGCAGTTAATAGAAAACCAAAGAAGCCAAAACACGAAAATAAATTTTAATGAGTGTTTAATGCAACCATTTTTAGACGAAACAACGTCTTTTAAGATGTAATTACTCCGACAGAAGCTTCGCTCTAAACAAAATCATTTACTATTTATTTAATACTAATTATAATGAAGAAATTAGTTGTTTTATCGTTTTTTGCTCTTGGAAGCACCTATTTTGTGGCATGTAATAGAGATAATATTAGTCCAGATTCAATGTCGGCTGATGCGGCCTCAGCTGCTACTGCTGATTCTACAAAGAAACACAAGCCCCATGGTGATTCGTTAGGGCATAAAGGCCCCAAAGGTATGCCACATGATTCATTAGGACATAAACCACCAAAAGATTCGCTTGGAGTAAAACCACCAAAGGCAGATTCACTTGGCCATAAACCTAAAAAAGGTCCTAAACACGGTTGATTTAATTGTAAAAGTTACTATATTTTGTGGTTTGGTAGAAACTTCCTGATGTTATGTCAGGAAGTTTTTTTATTACAATCATTGTTTTAAATGTTTACAGATAGTTAACTTTCGATATTCTTTGCAACCCTATTTCGTATTAATTCGTCTATCTCAATTAAAAGGATTTAATCTTTTGCTCAACAATAAAACTGGCAGTTAACCTGTTGATTGATACATTAATCTACAATTTATAGCAATCAAAACCTTCTGTTGTCTATTGATAAACTTTTCCTCTTTACTACCCCACGCATTGCAGCGGGTTTACGTATAGCTAATTGAAGTATAATCAAACCTATTTTTTCATGCACGAACAACAATCATTGCTCGGTTTTCTTTCTGTGGCGTTTTTGGCAGGAGTGGCCAATCTTTTTATGCCTTGTATATACCCGATTATGCCCATGACGGTAAGTTTTTTTACGAAGCAATCGGATGGTTCTCGTAAAGCTATGTTTTATGGGTTTTCAATCATGTTTGTTTTTGCCTTGATTGGTTTCGTTACAATGGCTTTTGGAGCACCTTTTCTCAATTTTATTAGTACTCATTGGTTGCCGAATCTTATTTTCTTTGTTATTTTTATTGTTTTCGGAGTGTCACTTTTGGGGGCATTTGAAATAGTATTACCACATCAATTTGTCAATCGTATCGATGGAATGTCGGAAAGTGGTGGTTGGTTGGGTATCTTTTTTATGGCTCTGACTTTGGTTGTGGTGTCGTTTTCGTGTACTGCTCCATTTGTGGGTTCGTTATTGATTTTGGCAGCACAAGGCGAAGTATGGCGACCATTATGGGGAATGTTGGCCTTCGGACTTCCGTTTGGCTTAGTCTTTACCCTTTTGGCGATGTTTCCGCAATGGCTTAAAAGTATGCCTAAATCAGGCGGTTGGATGAATGAAATGAAAGCAGTAATGGGTTTTGCCGAATTTGCTTTGGCACTTAAATTCTTAAGTAATATCGACCAAGCGTATCACTTTAATTTACTGCATCGTAATACATTCTTAATCGTTTGGATAATTATTTTCGGGCTGACTGCATTTTATATTGCAGGCTTTATTAGATTACCGAAAGATACTAAAGTGAAAACCTATCATTGGTCGAGAATAGTTTTTAGTGCGTTATTTTTCATCTTTACGTTTTATCTCATTCCTGGAGTTGTGCAAGATAAACCGCTCGAATTGCTTTCGGGTATTTTGCCTCCGCAAGATAATAAATCTGAGTTAGTTGGGGTGCCGTCTGAAAAACTTCGCCCGATGCCACATGGTTTATCTGGCTTCATTGACTATGATGATGCCTTAGCTTATGCCAAAGAAGTAAACAAACCACTCTTACTCGATTTTACAGGCTATGCTTGTGCAAATTGCCGTAAAATGGAAGAAAACGTGTGGGTAAAACCAGGAGTATTGGAGCGACTCAAAAATGATTACGTAATAGCATCGCTTTACGTCGATGATAAAAAAGAACTGCCCAAAGAAAAACATTATACATCAACGTATGATGATGAAATAAAAACAACGGTTGGTGATAAAAATATGGATTTGGAAATTACAAGATTCAATAATAATGCTCAACCATATTATGCCGTTGTTGATGTTACAGGCAAAACAATCGTTAATCCAATTGGGTATTCGAGCGTAGAAAATTTTGTAAAATTCTTGGATGAAGGTAAAAAGAAATAGAATTTTCAATCAACCTTTTGTGCTTAAGGTTCGTCTTTAAAGTAAGTATCAATAAAAAAGTAAAAATTACCCCACCTTTTTATAAGAGGGTGCGTAATCAAGAATATAAACCATTATTTATCAATTATCAATAATTATGACACGATACGAGTTTTTGAAATCATTGGGTTTTAGTGGAGGTGCTTTAATGGCTTTGCTTACCTCTTGTGTAAGAGAAGATGATAAATACGTAAATGCTCTGACAGTAGCACCAGATGGCTCAACGACTGGTACGAACACCACGGGAACAACTGGAACTACCACAACAGGCACGACGACGGGCACGACTACGGGTACTACGACGGGTACAACTACGGGTACTACCACTACTACCTCAAATGTGTCAGGTGTTATAACTACCGAAGAACTTAATAAAATTACGAGTACAAAACTTAAAATTGACCTTACTTCTACTACCTATGCTAAGTTAAAAACAGTAGGAGGATATATGGTAGTTAGTAATATTGTTGTGGCACTTTCAAAAGCTAATACATACATAGCAGCTACCGTGACGTGTTCGCATGAACCTAAAAAACAAGTGATTTACTACAACAATGAATGGTATTGCACGGCTCACGGAGCGAGATTCTCATTGACAGGTGCAGGGCTGAATAGCAACGGAAGAGCAGGACTTACTGTTTATAAAGTAGCAACAGATGGTAAAACATTGGTTGTGTATTAAGAAAATTACAGCGAACTATTTTAACTAAACTAAAAAATGAAATTCTTAAGCATTTTCCTGTTATTCTTTTTGTTTGAAGGGGCTCCACAATGGGGAAACGATTTCGACAAAGCAAAATCTGATGCTATTCAAAATCATAAATGTATTGTGATTAATTTTTCAGGTTCAGATTGGTGTGGGCCGTGTATCAAACTTAAACGAGATATTCTCGATTCTCCCGAATTTTTAAACTTCGCAACTGCAAATTTGGCTTTAGTTCGTGCTGATTTTCCGAGATTAAAGAAAAATCAGCTGGATAAAAAACAAACTGCCATGAACGAGGCTCTCGCCGAAAAGTATAACCAAGAAGGAAAATTTCCGCTAACAGTCTTAGTTGGAGCCGATGGAAAAGTAATAAAAGAATGGGACGGCTACCCAGCAGGTATCACAACCGAAACTTTTATTCAAGAAATACAGTCGCTTATCAATGCTCGCAAATAAGGTTCATCATAAGACGCTTCGCTTAATGGGTAATCGTTTTACTATTACGGTAGTAGATAATGATGCTCAATGGGCTGAACAACAAATTGATGCAGCCATTGCTGAAGTAAGAAGAATCGAAAAACTTCTGACAACCTTCAGTGAGGATAGTCAGACCAACCAAATCAACGAAAATGCGGGCATTATGCCTACAAAAGTTGATAAAGAGGTGTTTGATATTATTCAGCGTTCGCTTCGTATTTCTGCTCTTACTGAGGGAGCTTTTGATATTACTTATGGTTCAATCGACAAGCGTTTCTGGAATTTTGATAAAGAAATGACTTCGCTTCCTGATGCTGAAACGGCCAAAGAATCGGTCAGATTAATCAATTATCGGAATGTCGTTTTAGATGCTCAAAAACTTACAGTTTTCTTGAAAGAAAAAGGCATGAGAATTGGTTTTGGTGGAATCGGGAAAGGATACGCCGCCGAAAGAGCCAAACAATTATTGATTAAAAACGGAGTAAAAAGCGGAATTGTAAATGCTGCTGGTGATTTAACAACGTGGGGCAACCAACCCAACGGCAAACCTTGGACGATTGCCATTGCCGACCCCAATACCCAAAATAAAGCATTTTCGTATCTTAACATTAGCGGAGTTGCCGTAGCAACTTCTGGAAACTACGAAAAGTATGTGGTCATTGATGGAAAAAAATATTCGCATACGATTGACCCCAAAACTGGATTTCCAGTGTCAGGAATTAAAAGTGTGACTATTATTTGCCCCAATGCCGAATTAGCCGATGCAATGGCCACACCCATCACTGTTTTAGGAGTTGATGCAGGTTTGGGGCTTATCAACCAAATGCAGCAGATTGCTTGTATCATCATCGACGACGACAATAATATATATACATCCAATAACATTAACGTTTCATAAAGATGAAATCAATCAAAGTTTTTGCTCTTTTAGCTTGTTTGCTTAGCTCAATGGCTTCGTGTGTGGCTGTGAAAGAGTACCAAAAAAATCGCATCAATGATTCCGAGATGGAACTTGCTGCCAGAAAAGCCGAAAAGTTTGAAACAAGCTTTTATCTCTACCGTGAAGGTGCCTCGGGTGCCAATGGTGGCAAAAGTGGTGGCGGTTGCGGTTGTAACTAATATTGTGGTACGAAGTTCTACTTCGTACAAATAATTGATAAAAATAATTATAAGCTGTTTGAAGTTATTTTTCACTACTTATAATGAGCAAAAATTGAAATAGTCGAATCTAATTGAATCCTTCTCGACTATTAAAAACTTTTCCCCTATGAAAAAAGTAACATTAGCAATTGGTTTATACGTAGGTATTTTAAGCGGTGCTTATGGGCAATACGACGAAACCAAATTTATATTTAAAAATAAAAGGGCCGAAACTACCAACAAAAGCTCAATGCCCACATCGAGCAAAGAGTATAAATTGACTTCAAAACCCGAAGCTGAAAGTGGTTTTCGCACGTTGAAGCTCGACGAAGTGAATTTTGTTTCGGCATATTACAATCAAGATGGTAATCATTCGGCTGTAACGGGCGGAATTGGAACCGAAAAACTGATTGACTTCGCCAATTCGATAGATTTAAAATTGTCATTTACTGATAAAAAAGGTCGTAAACATTCAATTATTGGCGAAGCTGCTATTGATTATTATTCATCAGCTTCTTCGGATATGATTGACCCTCGCTCAGTATCGTCGGCTTCAATGACCGATACCCACTTTTATCCAACGCTTTCTTGGAGTAGAAAAGATGATAAAAAACATACTACCGTAGGGGCAAGTTTCTCGTATTCGACCGAATGGGACTATAAATCGCACGGAGGAAACTTGAGTTTCTCGAAGTCTTCAAAAGATAATAATACCGAAGTAAGTGTGAAACTCGGGGCATTTTTTGATACTTGGTCGGTAATTTTGCCTTACGAAGTACGCCCAGATGGTTACGGTTCGGGTGCTGAAGGTGACCAAAATATCGACTATAAACGCCGAAACTCTTATAATTTATCTATTGGAGTTTCGCAGATTATCAATAAACGTTTACAGGTAATGGCAGTTGTTGAACCTTCGTACCAAGAAGGGCTTTTGAGCACGCCTTATCACCGAGTTTATTTTACTGACGGTACATTGAAAGTTGAAAAACTGCCAGGAACTCGTGCAAAACTACCCGTTGGTTTGCGAGCAAGCTATTTCTTGGGTGATAGATTTATTATTCGTTCGTTTTATCGTTATTACCAAGACAACTGGGGTATGAAAGCCCATACTGTCAGTGTTGAAGTTCCGATTAAAATTACTTCGTTTGTATCGGTTACACCACATTACCGCTTTAATAGTCAAATTGCTGTTAACTATTTTGCACCAATTAATAGTCATAAACTTACCGAAACCTACTATACTTCTGACTTCGATATTTCGGATTTTAGAAGTGCTTTTTGGGGGGCAGGCATCAGAATTGCCCCACCAGATGGCGTTTTGGGAATTAAACACTGGAATACTGCCGAACTACGCTATGGTCATTATAACCGTAGTAATGGTATGGTTGCCAATATTATTACGCTTAGTGCCAAGTTTAAGTAATTTAGTGAAAGGGGGGGGAGAGCTTTAAATTGGCATTTTAGATGAATAAAAGTAAGTGTTATTTGCTCATAGTTTGGTTAATCGGAGTTCATGTTAAATCGTTTTCGCAGATAGTCTCGCAAAAATCTATTCGAAATTTGATTTATCTCGAAGTCTTCGGGGCTGGCGGCTACGGTTCATTAAACTATGAGCGAATAATTTTTCAGCAAAAACAAAAACTTCCGCCCAATTTAAAAGTTGATGTTCGTATGGGAATAAGTACGTTTCATCTCAAAGATTTTAACAATACATTTAATCCCGACATTATTATTCCAGTATCCATTAACGCCATGTATGGCAAAACACATCACATTGAGATTGGCTTCGGCCAAACTATCTCTAATGTGACTCAGACAAATAGCAGCACTTTTGCGATTGAACGCAAAACAATGCTCAATTCTAATCTTACGACGGGCTATCGGTATCAGAAATCCGAACGGGGCGTCATATTTCGTCTAAACTATTCACCTATTATTTCATCTAACAAAGTTTATAACTCATGGTTTGGGTTATCAATAGGGTATGGTTTTTAATGAAATTTTATGAAAAAAATCTTTGTACTTTTTGCACTGTGTTTGCTTTTTTCGTGTGAACAAGAAACCGAAATCTTTGAGATTGCTAACCTTAATCGTAATTATATCACAGTCTTGGGGCATGGCGGAATGGGCATTTCTTCAATGTACCCAATTGATACCTACGAGTCGATTATGAGTTGTTTAAACTGGGGTACTGATGGTAGCGAAATTGATGTGCAAATGACCAAAGATAGTGTTTTAGTGGCTTTTCATGACTCAGATTTGACCGAAAAAACTAATCTGACAGGCTCTATAAGTGACTATACTTTTGCCGAACTTAAAGAAGGATTCTACGATGAAATGCCCTACAAAACTTATGCGATTGTTTCGTTGGAGCAGATTTTCTCCAATATAGATGATTTTTCGCCTTATAGATTTACATTCGATTGCAAACTTTATAACGCCGACCCTACAAATGATGCTTATTTAAGCACTTTTGCCAATGCTATCGTGAAGATTGCTCAAAAATATAATATTCAACGAAAGCTTTTGATAGAATCGAATGATAAAAATTTCTTGACAATTTTAGCCTCTAAAAACGAGAGGTTTAAACTTTTCATTTATCCACAAACCTTTGAAGAGGGCTTAGAAACTGCTACCGAACTAAATTTATACGGCATAACGATTTCGAACGATGATATTTCGGCCGAGCAGCTCACCGAAGCCCACGATAAGGGTTTTAGAGTGGCAGTATGGAATGTACAAACCGAAAACGAAAATTTGGAGGCAATCAGAAAGAACCCTGATTTTATTCAGACCGATAAAGTCAAATATTTGGTAGAGACGATGCAAGCCACTGACGAGGTTTTTTATGCTACCCTTCAACAATGGCAAAAGCCTGATTCGCTTTCACGGAGGTTTAAACCTGATTCGGTTGTTACGAATCCTACTGGTAATTAACCCACCTGTTTTTTCTCAATAAACTCTTTGAAAGCCTTGCGGTAAGTATCGCTTATCGGAATAAAATTTTTCCCTATTTGTACTTTTTCTTTGTCGATGGCATCAATGGCATCGAAGGCAATAATGTAAGAATTATGAACTCTAATAAACTGGTTTTCAGATAGTTGATTTTCTAAACTTTTCATAGTTTGAAGCGTCACTATCTTTTTGAGTGTAGAATCTTTGTCTTTAGTATGAATACAGACATAGTCTTTTAGCCCTTCGATGTATTGAATTTCGTTGAGGCGAATTTTGACGAGCTTGGTGCCGTCTTTCACAAAGATAAATCCTTGATTGTTTTCTGAATTTACGATTACTTCCTGGACGATTCTTTCCTGAACAACTGGTTGGGCATTGGGTTGAGCAGCCGTTAGGCGAATGGTGGCTTTTTCTACGGCTTTCAGAAAACGTTCGAGACTAATGGGTTTTAGTAAGTAATCAAAAACTTCCAGTTCATAACCTTCTAAGGCATACTCAGAGTAAGCCGTAGTCAGGATAACCAATGGCTTTTTTTGTAAGATTTTTAAGAGCGTAATTCCCGTAATCTCGGGCATTTGAATATCTGAAAACAAAATATCGACGGTATTTTCACGCAGAAAATCTAAGGCAGCCAACGAGCTCGAAAACGATTTGAGGAGATTCAAATGTGGCACTTTCTTTACGTAAGCTTCCATCAGGTTACGTGCCAGTGGTTCGTCTTCGATGATGATACAGGTTAACATTAATTAGTAATCGTTAATTGTTAATGATTAAGCCAAATTCAATTTTAAAACTACAATATAATCTTTATCATCTTCATTGACAATTAGCTCATAATTATTTGGGTAGCTTAGCTCTAAGCGACGATTGACGTTTTGTAGCCCAATTCCCGATTTTTCGTTGGTTGTTTCGAGGTTGGGTGGCAATTTACTATTTTCTACACAATAAGTGCATTGTTGGCCATTTATATCAATCGAAATATTTACATAGGCATCAGTCATACTATTGCTTACGCCATGTTTGAAGGCATTTTCGAGAAATGTAATGAAAATCAGCGGTACGATTTGTACTTCATCGGGGTTGCCCGTAATATCAAACGTAATAGGCACTTGATTATCCAGTCGAAGTTTTTCGAGGCTGATGTAATTTTTCATGTACTCAATTTCTTTGGTCATTGAAACCTTTGGGTGGTTGGAATCATAGAGCATATACCGCATCATTTGCGAGAGTTTCTCAATTACTTCGGTTGTATTTGGCGAATTAATCATGGCCAAATAATACAGATTATTGAGTGTATTAAACAAAAAGTGCGGATTCACCTGAGCTTTCAGGAAACGCAACTCGGCCGTTAACTTCTCGTTTTCTATTTCACTTTTCTTGGCTTCTAACTCAAACCAATCTTTGGCGAAGCGTAACATTCCAATAAAAATGGCAATGAAAATGGCTGCAATTACGTGTTGGCTGATAAACTTAGTAGAATACAGAAATCCCTTTGCTTCCTTGATTTCAAGATAAATATATCTTTTTAAGAAAATATGACACGTAATAATGATAGTGAATGGAATCATAAACTCGATTAAATATTGACCGAAATTTTTATGAACCAAGAAGCGAGGCAAACAAATAAAGTAATTGATATAGCTGATTAGAGCCATGAAGAATATTTGGGTCGAGGCATCGTAGAAAGCTCGCTCATAATTAGGCTCTTCTCCGTGGCGACTAAAAGTTATTTGATAGAAAAAAAATGAAAAATATAACGCCCAAAAGGATAGGTGTAATAACAATATTCGATTGGTCGGTAGTCCAATTTTTTTAATGAAATTCTGCATTGTTTTCTAATTAAACGATTGCCAGATGTATGACGGCTTCATAAATAATATCAAAGTTTCTCTAAAAAGAATCGTAAATGCAACTATTCTGCGGCATTTTGGGTGGCTTTTAGACTCTTTTTCTACAAATCGGCCTTCTTTCTCGACATTTGGGCTTATATATTCTGCACTTCGGCCTTGTCGAGTTATCGGCCGAGTTGTCGAGTTGAACACCGTACTTATCTAATACTGAAAATTGTTTCAAAAATTACTATTTGTTTTGTTGCATAATTCAACGAGGTCAACAGCTCTCACAGTTTTTAGAACCGAAATTCAAAATATTAAATAAAATTGCAATGAAAAAGTTAGCATCAATACTCACACTTATTATAGCTGCCACAACCTTGGCATCTGCTCAGTTTGGTCCAGGTGGCCCTGGTGGAATGGGTGGTGGACAAAGAGGTGGCGATGGCAATGGTCGTCCACAGAATACACAACAGGCTCCCTCTTTTAATTTAGAAGGAAATGCTCCCAAAGGAAACTCAAAAGTTTTTGGTTTTGTGGTTGACGAAAGCGTATCAACTGCGGTGGAGTTTGCCAACGTTGCCCTTTATACAAAAGATACCAAGAAAGTAGTTGACGGAACAATCGCTGACGAAAAAGGTAAGTTTTCGATGAGTCGTGTGGCTGCAGGTGAATACAACTTGGTTATTACATTCATTGGTTTCAAAGATAAAACCATTGAAGTAAAGGTTGAAAAAGGCAAAGACAATGACTTGGGCGTAATTAAACTCGCTCAAAGCGTAAAACAATTAGAAGAAGTAACTGTTACGGCTGAGAAATCAATGATTGAAGAAAAAGTTGATAGATTGGTGTATAACGCTGAAAAAGATTTGACATCGAAAGGTGGTGATGCCGCCGATATTTTACGTAAAGTTCCGATGTTGTCAGTTGATTTAGATGGTAATGTTTCGTTACGTGGTACATCAAATCTTAAAGTTTTGATTAACAATAAACCCTCTACAATCGTTGCGAGTAGCATTGCTGATGCCTTGAAAATGATTCCTGCTGATTTGATTAAAACGGTTGAGGTAATTACTTCGCCATCGGCTAAATACGATGCCGAAGGTTCGGGTGGTATCATCAATATCATCTTGAAAAAATCTACTTTACAAGGCTTAACGCTCAATGTTGATTCGGGTGTGGGTATTCGTGGGTCAAACTTGAGTTTAAATGGTAATTACCGTCAAGGTAAATTGGGTGTAACACTCGGTGGATTTGGTCGTGTATTTTATAATAAATCAGCTACATCGTTAGACCAAACAACGTTGAGAAATGGTATCCCTACGCTAACAAACCAAACGGCTGATGCTTTTGATAATGGCCTTTTCGGAAGATATAATTTAGGCTTTGACTATGATTTAGCTAAAAACCAATCGCTTACGGCTTCGGTTGCTTTCGGGACACGTAATTTTAGTCGCTCACAAGATTTTACAATCAATCAGTACACAAATAGTGTATTAAATTCTACATCATACCGTGATGTAACGAGTAAAGATTTATCAAACTCGGTTGATATCAACCTTGATTATATCCGTACGTTCAAGCCATCGCAAGAATGGTCAGTTTCTGGACAATTTAGCCAAAATAAATTAACTAATAACTTCTTCACTGATTTATTGAGTACTTCACAGGAATTGGTGAGTCGTCAGAAAAACTTGAATAAAAACTTCAACAACGAAGTTACTTTACAAACAGATTACCAAACGCCAATTCAAAAAAATCAGATGTTTGAGGTAGGTTTGAAAACCGTGATTCGCCAAGTAAACAGTGATTATGAATACCTAATTGCTAATCCAACAGGTTCGTTTTCGTCGGATGCTCGTAATCCAGCAGGTTTGTTGAACTATAGCCAAAATATTGCAGCGGGTTATTTGTCTTATACGTATTCAACGAAAAATAAATATACCTTCAAAGTGGGTAGCCGCTATGAGTACACAACCATTACTGCTAACGACCAAAAAGGAACAATTTCGATTCCTGCCTATGGCAACCTCGTACCGAGTGTAAATATTTCAAAAAGTGTAGGTAAAGCTTCAACGTTGAAATTGGCTTACAATAACCGTATTCAACGTCCAGGTTTACAACAATTAAATCCGAACTACAATGCGTCAAACCCACAAAGTATTTCGATTGGTAATCCAAGCTTAAGACCTGAAGTTTCTAATAACCTTGAGTTTAGTTTAAGTACAAACATCAAGAAAACCTACTTAAATGTGTCGTTGTTCGGTCGTCAAACTAACAATTCTATCACACGTATCTCAATGCCATCTGATAGCGTAGTTGGAGCAATCATTACAACCTTCCAAAATATTGGTAAAGAGCAAACTTTCGGAACAAATATCTTCGGTAACTTCTTTATCACGCCAAAATGGACGTTGAATGGTGGACTTGACCTTTATTACAATTACTTAGAAGGACAACAAACAGGTTTGAATGGTATTTCTTCAACAATCAGTAATTCGGGTATTGTTATAGGTGGTCGTTTGCAGTCATCCATCACACTTCAAAAAGGTTGGGCTATTCAAGCATTCGGTGGTTTCAGAGGCAATCGTGTACAACTTCAAGGAACACAAGGCGGTATGGGTATGTACTCAATCGGTGCAAGAAAAGAATTTGCTAACAAAAAGGGTAGCCTTGGTTTAGCCGCAGAAAACTTCTTTGGTATGACCATGAGAAGCACCCTCTCAACACCACAGTTTAATCAAGTAATGGTAAATAATCTTTATAACCAAAACATTAAGCTAACATTTAGCTATAAAATTGGTAAAATGAAGTTTACACAAGCCAAACAATCGAAAGTGAAGAATGATGATGTGAAGTCGGGTGGTGACAATAACAATAATTAAATAAATAAAGGGATGTTAGAATGGTTTTAGGGCATCTTTTCCTAAGCCATTTTTTTAAGTCTCAAAAATATAAAAGATTTTTATTTTGATTAGGTTGAAAAATTAGAAGGCTTGTGATATTCAACAAGCCCCTTCTTTTTTTATTCAAAGCCCTAACGAGAGTCAACGTTAATTGAGTTTTATTCGTATTGTAAAAAAGCGTATTGAAATTCTGAATGAATACCAATATAATTTCTCAATAATTAGTATTTTTATCAAATAATCAACTCTATTAAGACTATGAATCAAGAAATTATCAACCTTTTCGATGAGTACACGCACAAGCCGCTTACTCGAAGTGATTTTATGGCACGGTTGGCCAAACTCACGGGTGGTACTGCCGCAGCCATTGCTATTTTACCTCTTTTAGAAGTAAATTATGCCAATGCCATGACAATTGCCGAAGATGATGAAGATATTACAACCGAAGATATTACCTACGAGGGCGATGGTTCAATCATGAAAGCGTATTTGGCTAAACCAAAGAAAATTTCTGGTAAAATAGGGGCGGTGTTAGTCATTCACGAAAACCGAGGTTTGAATCCTCATATTAGAGACGTTACTCGTCGAGTGGCAAAAGCGGGTTATATTGCTCTTGGTGTTGATGCCCTTTCGCCATTCGGCGGAACACCTGCCAACGAAGACGAAGCACGCAGCTTATTTGCCAAACTTGATGGACCGAAAAATGTCAATAATTTTTTGAAAGGCTTTGATTATCTACGTTCGCTCAAAGAGTCGAATGACAAAACAGCTTGTGTCGGATTTTGTTGGGGAGGTGGTTTAGCCAACCAATTGGCTGTCAGCTCGCCAAAACTCAATGCCGCTGTTGCTTATTACGGCCGTCAGGCCGATGCTGTTGATGTACCAAAAATTAAGGCATCGTTAATGCTACACTATGGTGGACTCGACGAGCGAGTAAATGCGGGAATTCCTGCTTACGAAACTGCCCTAAAAGCTGCTGGTACAAAACACGAAATTTATATTTATGAAGGTGCCAATCATGCGTTTAATAACGATACGGCTCCGACTCGCTACAATGCTGAAGTGGCAAAATTGGCATGGGAGCGTACCCTTCGATTATTCAAAGATACACTTTCTTAACTACCCTTAGTCTATTTAGTTAATGGATTGTTAACGCCGTTAAAATAGTTTGTAAGAACATTATATGTTATTACATTTGCCTGAGTATTTAGTCTAATTATTCATAGTATTAACCAAAAGAACACAGTAAAATGAAAAAAATCACAGTACTTGCTATTGCTTTATTAGCATCAGTTGCATCTTTTGCACAAAAATGGTCTCTTGACAAAGCTCACGCCAAAATGACTTTCACTGTTACTCACTTAATGATGTCGGAAGTTGACGGTGTATTCAAGAGCTTCGATGCAACAATCACGTCTTCAAAAGAAGATTTCTCTGATGCAGTTTTTGAATTAACTGCTGATATGAAACAAGTGACAACTAACCAAGAAATGCGTGACGGTCACCTTCAAAAAGAAGATATGTTTGATACAGCTAAGTTTCCAACATTGACTTTCAAAAGCACAGGTATTACTGCTGCTGGTCCAAAAAAATATAAATTGACTGGTAACTTAACTATGAAGGGAGTAACGAAACCAGTTACATTAGACCTTACATTGGTTGGAACAGGTGCAGCCCGTGATGGTAAAAAATTAGTAGGTTTCAAAGCTACAGGTACAGTAAAACGTACTGACTTCGGTGTAGGTGCAATGCCAAGTGCAGTTGTAGCAGAAGAAGTTGAACTTCGTGCTTCTGGCGAATTCAAAGCCAACTAATTCTTAGCTTTATAGTCTAAACTGGAAAAGCATACCGAGAGCTAATCTCGGTATGCTTTTTGTTTTTATGACCTTCATCATATTTTTAGAAAACAGGCTTTGATAGTTTTGTTTATTCAGATGCTAAGAATCTAAAAATATGACTACCGTAAACGACCTCATTGATAATTCTAAAATGCTTCAACTCATCACGGAGCGATTAGATACCACACCCAAAACAAAATCAATTACTCATCTTGAGATGAACCCTGAATTGATTGCATTGATTTTAGATTTGTATAACGACGATGAAGATTTTCCTTTCGAGAAAATGCAGAAGTTTTCGGTAGAGGATATTCTGGATTATCTACAAGCTACTCACCAATATTATTTAAGTAAGAAATTGCCCGAAATAGAGCAGTCTTTATTGCATATTTTCAGTAAATATGGCCAAAGTCATCAGCTTTTGGCGAGTTTGGCTATTTTCTTCAATGATTATAAAAATAAATTGGTTGACCACATTCGTATGGAGGAAAAACAATTATTTCCATACATACGCCGAGTAATTATTGCCTCAAAAGTAAAACCAGTGTGTGCCGAAAGTTTAGAACTTGACCCAGCATTTTCGATAGAAAAGTTTATTTCAAGCCATTCGCCTATTGAAGATGAATTGAAAGAAGTCAGCGAAATCATAAAGAAATATTCGAATGATGAAGCTACCCCATTACCTTATAAAGTATTCTTGAATCAAGTTGAATTATTTGAACTCGAACTTCGCAAACACGCCATCATCGAAGACCACGTGTTGGTTCCAATGGTTATAGAGTTAGAAAAGAAAACGAAAAACGTATCTCATTAAAAACACATACCCTTGAATATTTTAGGCCAGATGAATGAAAATTCACTGGCCTTTTTTGTTGTTATTGTGTTATGGCATAACTTTATAAAGTCAAGCAATCTTTAATCGTAAGACAAACCATAATAATTTAAAATTTTGCCCATATAAAAGCCCTATTTCAGTTTATTTCAACATGAATAAAAAACTTATTACCTTATGCGTTTTTATGTTGAGTATTTTTCAAATAAATGCTCAACAAACCTCAAAGGGATTGCTTTGGGAGATTTCTGGCAATGGACTTTCGCAACCATCTTACCTTTACGGAACAATCCATCTAATTTGTCCTGATAAGTTTTTTCTACCTAAAAATACGGCTGAAAAGTTTAAAAATACTCAGCAAGTTTTCTTAGAAATCGATATGGACGACCCACAGATGATGTTCAAAACCCAAAAACTGATGATGTCGGCCGATGGTAAAAAACTAAAAGATTTAATGAATGAGTCTGATTATAAGTTGTTTAATGAATATTTCAAGAAAAATATTGGAATGGATGTTGCTGCCTTCGGTACGGCAAAACCAATGTTTTATATGAGTATTGCCTTGATGAAATCAGCTGGGTGCCCAATTCCGAAATCGTATGAAGAACATTTTGTGAAAGAAGCCAAAAACGAGAATAAAGAAATTTTGGGACTTGAAACAATCGAAGAGCAAATGGCTTTATTGAATAATGCACCTATCCAGCAGCAAATTGATTGGTTAATGGAGATAGTCAATGAGGCCGAAAAGGGTAATGAAACCTACGACCAAATGTTAGATTTATATAAAAAACAAGATATTGAAGCATTGACCAAAATGATTTCAGAAAAAATGGTAGGTATGAAAGGCATCGAAGATGAAATGCTTGATAAAAGAAACCAGAATTGGATACCCATTATTGAAAAAAATATCAAACAAAAACCAACTTTTTTTGCGGTAGGAGCGGGGCATTTAGGTGGCGAGAAAGGGGTACTGAAACTTTTACAACAAAAAGGCTATATTTTGAGAAGTTTAGAATAAAGAATCTTGAAATTTTGTTGAAATCAAACAATCACGGCTTATTTATTGCTAATAAGCTACTAAATGTTATATTTGTAGATATTAAAGCTTTCATAAGTCTTATTTAATTTAAAACAAATTGCAATTTACCGAACTTAACCTTCATGATGATGTCCTAACTGGAGTAGACGCCATGAATTATTTACAAGCTACTCCAATACAGCAACAAGCCATTCCGATTATTCTTTCAGGTAAAGATTTGATAGCTTCGGCACAGACGGGTACGGGTAAAACCGCCGCCTATTTGATTCCTATTTTAGATAAAATTAGTCGAGAACCCAGCAACCATACTTCTGCTCTTATTTTGGTGCCAACCCGTGAGCTTGCCAAGCAAATAGATGAGCAGATAGAAGGATTCAGTTATTTTATAAAAGCAACCAGTATTGCGATTTACGGCGGAGGCAAAGGGGAGGATTGGGACCAACAACGTAAAGCCTTAGTAAAAGGTGCTGATATTATTATTGCTACGCCTGGGCGTTTAATGGCTCACATGAATTCGGGCGAAGTAAAATTTGATAATTTAAAGTGCTTGATTTTAGACGAGGCCGACAAGATGCTCGATATGGGTTTTTCGGATGATATACTTTTTGTGTTGAAGCATTTACCCCAGAATCGTCAGAATTTGATGTTTTCGGCAACAATGCCCAAGAAAATCAGAGACTTTGCCGATAAAATCCTTAAAAATCCAGAAGAAATTCGTTTGGCGGTTTCAAAACCTGCGGTGGGAATTGACCAACAATTTTATTTGGCTTCTGACGAACAAAAACTTCCGTTATTGATTCATCTGATGAAAAATACAGTAGCCGAATCGGTTATTATTTTTACATCGCAAAAGGCCATGATTGATAAGGTTGTTCGGATGCTTAATCGACATAAATTTGAAGCAAAAGGTATTTCATCGGATAATTCACAAGAAGACCGGGAGGAATCTTTAAGAGGTTTTAAGAATAAACAATTTAAGATTTTGGTGGCTACTGACGTTCTTTCGAGAGGGATTGATATTAATAATTTGAATTTGGTAATAAATATTGATGTACCACGTGATGCCGAAGATTATATCCATCGAATTGGTCGAACTGCACGAGCCGAAACTACAGGAACAGCCATCACATTTATCAACGAAAAAGACCAATATCGCATAGCTAATATCGAAAAATTACTTGAAAGAGAAGTAGAAAAACAAAATATTACTGAAGGGTTAGGACTCGGAAAAGCACCCGAATACAAAGCATCTCAGTCGCGAAAACCTTACAGAAAACCAACAGGGAAGAAAAAGTTTTTCAATAAAAAAGGAGCTGATAATAAAAAGTCATCTGTTTCTTAAAAGCCTTGGGCATACAAAACAATAAAAGCGAGCCAACAGAAAATTGGCTCGCTTTTATTGTTTTATCGGTTTCAAATAAATAAAGGAAGTCGAGGATACACTCGACTCCTATATTTAATTATTACACCCCTGTATTTCTGCTTTAAAAACAGCTCCTGATTCAAAACCTGGACTGAGCATAATACTCTTACCAGCTTGATAAGTTACATTAGCTGGCGACGAAACTTTGTTACTGGCACTTATGGTATTAACTGCTTTCTTAGTGTTAGTTCCAGTTATGTTATTATTTGGACTCACTAAATTATAGCTCAGTGGATAAATCGTAACTTGACTCATGGCTGGATTACTGACAACTACCTGATTTGAAGATGTAACCCGAATGAGGTATTTTGCACTTCCAAGCGTACTTTGCGGAATCGTACAAGTGAGAGTACCAGTAGTACTGGTAGTGCCGATTAAAACAGGAGCAGCGA
>JALQYE010000399.1 GCA_023254245.1 Emticicia sp. | reverse complement strand
AATAGCTTATCGTGAAGCCGAGGCATCATTGAATAATTTTGAGAAATTACTCAATAACCCGATTGAAGTAACACCCGAGTTCCCGACTAAGCTCGGCATGGTTGAAAACCTTCGTTTTGAAGACGTAAGTTTCAAACACCTAACTGCCGCAGGAAAAGCATTGGAAGATGTGAGCTTTGAAGTAAAAAAAGGCCAAACGGTAGCATTTGTGGGGCCTTCTGGCTCAGGAAAAACCACGTTGGTAAAACTCTTGGTTGGGCTTTATAATCCATCGGAAGGAAAAGTATTCTATAATGGACTTCCATCTGATGAAATCAATATTGAAGAATTACGCTCGCAAATTGGTTTTGTAACACAAGACACGCAATTATTTTCGGGAACAATTAAAGAAAATTTGCTCTTTGCTCAACCTCGTGCGACTGACGAAGAAATTATGGACGCTTTGCAGAAAGCATCGTGTCAGAATCTTTTGGCAAGAGCCGATAATGGCGTTGATACCGTAATTGGTGAAGGGGGAATTAAGATTTCGGGCGGAGAAAAACAACGTTTATCAATTGCGAGAGCCTTATTGAGAAACCCAAAAATCTTTGTTTTTGATGAAGCAACGTCAGCTTTAGATTCATTGACTGAAGAAGAGATTACGAATACGGTAAAAGACGTAACCGCTCAAGGCGACTACATTACCGTTATGATTGCTCACCGACTAAGCACCGTGATGCACGCCGATAGAATCTTTGTTTTGGAACAAGGAAAAATCATTGAAGTGGGCAAACACGAAGAACTTTTGGTTGAAAAAGGGCTTTATTATGCTATGTGGCGTCAGCAAATTGGCGAACGCAAGAA
>JALQYE010000398.1 GCA_023254245.1 Emticicia sp. | reverse complement strand
TCTTCATTGCCATTGAACCAAAGATCGCCCAAGAGATTTAACATCGAAACGGGAGCTAATTGACGGGTATCACCCAAAGGCAGTCGTGCCATTGCTCTGACCTGTTGTTCAAACTGACTACTGACACAAGCATCCATCGTATAGTGCCCAGAGTTATGTGGTCTCGGAGCGATCTCATTGGCAACAATATCGCCGTTCTTCAAAACAAAGAATTCGACACACAAAACACCAACGTATTCAATTTTCCGAATCAATGCCTTAGCCGCATCAATAATTTTCTTCTCTTGCGCTGGCTTCAAAGAAGGTGCGGGCACTGTAGAGGTATGCAAAATTCCATCGCGATGAACGTTTTGCGAAACTGGATAAGCGACTACTGCATCATCATGACCTCGGACTACCAAAGCAGAAACTTCAAAATCCAATTCCATCCGCTTTTCTAATACACAAGGAACCTTACCTAACTCGGCCCAAGCATCCGATAATTGCTCAATTGAATGCACAGTAATTTGGCCTTTACCGTCATAGCCCATGCGCGCTGTTTTCAAAATTCCGGGTAGTAAATCTGTTGGAACATGAGCAATATCAGCATCATGCTCAATGACACAATGAGGGGCTGGGCCAATATTGGTCTCAGACTTCCAAGTTGCCAAGAAATTCTTTTCTGCTATGCGATTTTGTGCCAAAGAAACACAACTGCTTCGCGGAGCTACAAATACCCCCAAAGACTCTAATTCATCAAGTGCTTGTGCAGGGACATTCTCAAACTCAGTACTTACAGCAGCACACAAATTAGCCATTTGTTTTAAGGCAGCAGAATCTGTGTAGTCAGCTTGAATAAATTTCT
>JALQYE010000397.1 GCA_023254245.1 Emticicia sp. | reverse complement strand
AGAGCCTGTTTAAAAATATGTAATTAAAAATAATAAGAGCATCTAAAGAATGGGAATAAAATACTTTCTTTGAAGTGACCAAACCTAAAAGAGATGTATTCAACCGATTTATCAGATGCTCAGTGGCAATTTATCAAAAAAGCTTTAAACTATAACAACAGGAAACGAAAACATTGTTTACGAACAATTTGGAATGCTATTTTATACTTGATGAAGACAGGCTGTCAATGGCGGATGCTTCCGAAAGACTTCCCTAAATGGCAATTAGTTTATTATTACTTCAAGAAATGGATAGATTTGGAAGAGTTTGATGTTTTGTTAGAAAAAATACGGGGAAAAGTACGCCTTCAAAAAGGCCAGAATTTCTCTCCCAGTCTTGGAATAATTGATAGTCAAAGTATTCGATGGGGTAATAATCGGTCATTAAATGGGATTGATGGCAATAAGAAAATAAAAGGTATTAAACGGCATGTAGTGGTAGATAAAAATGGTTTTTTGATTGCTATAATGGTAACTGTGGCTAATATTCATGATAGTCAAGCTGCTTTACTATTAATGAGAATTTTAAAGAGTTTCCTGAGTAGCGTTAAAATTATATTGGCTGATGGCGGTTATCGAGGAGACTTGGTAGCTGAAATAAAAAAGAAATTCGGCTATCTGCTTAAAATCAACCTACGGACAGACAAACCAAAAAAGTCTTTCGAGCCAATTCCTAAAAGATGGATTATTGAAAGAACCTTTGCTTGGTTTGATAATGACCGAAGGATGTGTCGCAATTACGAATTATTAATGGAAACAGCCGAAGAGATTGTCAAAATCTCTGCTATAAAACATTTATTGAATAAAATTTAAACAG
>JALQYE010000396.1 GCA_023254245.1 Emticicia sp. | reverse complement strand
AGAGATAAGTGTTAGTTGCATAACATCTTAACGAAATTTGCTCTACGTCTGCTTTTTTAACCCCTTATTCGCATAATATAGATTTGTTGTTTTTAGAGGAAGCGATGACCGAAGACAAAGACTATACAGAATCGTCATTGGTAGAGAATTAGAATTATTACAGGAAAGTTTTCAAATTTGGGGAGTGGTTGACAATGAACTCACTATTTTTGAACTAAATAAGGAAATGGATTTTTACTTAATAGGAAAAAAATGAAAGCAAGTAAGAAAATAGTTGCGAAAACAGCAGCCGAGCAAATCGTACAAAAAAAATTAAATGAAGTAAATGAAATGCTTAAAAAAACGGATTTATCAAAATTAGGTATAACAAAATAGTTAAGATTAACTGATTGTAAAAGTTAATCTTGACTACTATTGGTATAATCATTTTCGCCCCAAATCTGCCGTAATCGTCAAATAATAAAATGCTCCAACTGTTGGGCCAGCAATAAAGCTCACATAAGGTCGGTTCAGGATATTTGTTCCAGCCAGTTTGAATTGCAAGCCTTGTTTTCGGACATAATAGGTAAACTGAGCATCTACATTATGAATTTCGGGTACGTTTCCCGTTGCCAGTGCTGACTGCCACAAAAATCCTTCTTGATATTTATAATTTACGCCAAAACCAATGTTTTTGGCCAGTTTGGTATTACCAATCCCTACATTTACCATCCAACGAGGCGTATTAAATGCTTCTTCAAAACCATCATTATTGGCTACATTTTTCAGTTTTGCAAAAGAGGCATTGCTTGTGAGTGAGAAGGTTTTGTAGAAATTATAACTAATTCCGATACTTGCACCGTAGTTTCGGACGATAGT
>JALQYE010000395.1 GCA_023254245.1 Emticicia sp. | reverse complement strand
CATGTCCAACGATTAGATTATCTTTGGTCATGATTTCAGTAATCGACTTTGAGTTATCTTGCTGAAAACGTAAATCACGATTAGTAATGATTCCTTTAAGCTTTTGATTTTCGTCAACGATTGGAATACCTCCGATACGAAACTCTTTCATCAAACGAAGTGCATCTCCAACAGTTGCTGTTTCAGGAAGCGTAATCGGGTCGATTATCATGCCACTCTCCGAACGCTTCACCTTGCGAACTTGCTCGGCTTGCTGCTGGATAGACATATTTTTGTGAATAAAGCCGATTCCACCTTCTTGTGCCATCGCTACGGCCATTTCGTATTCGGTAACGGTATCCATTGCCGCCGAAATAAGAGGAATGTTTAGCTGAATATTTTTTGTTAAAAATGTTTTAGTTTGCGTATCTCGTGGAAGTACCTCTGAATAGGCTGGAACGAGCAGAACGTCGTCGTAGGTGAGTGCTTCGTAAAGCAACTTTGAAGAATCTAACATAGCAAATAATTTCGTTTTCTTATTTGCCAAGCAAAATTACGGCAAATATTTGAAAACGACAATTTTATACGAAAAATTTAATTTTTGAATAATGTTGGGAGGAAGTAAAATCTCGGCAAATAAAATCAAAACGCCCATCTATTTTTCAATAAATGAGCGTTTGGGTATAAAATACTATCGACTGTCGTCCGTGTGGACGGTGGTCGATTAATAGCGATACATTTCAGACTTGAATGGTCCTTCTGGTGTTACGCCGATGTAAGCCGCTTGTTCAGCATCTAAAGTATCTAATTTAGCACCAACGTGAGCCAAGTGGAAAGCAGCCACTTTCTCATCTAATTGCTTAGGAAGAACGTACACTTTCT
>JALQYE010000394.1 GCA_023254245.1 Emticicia sp. | reverse complement strand
CTGCCAGTACAGGGACAGCCCACCTACACGCCAGCCGTCTAGTCTTCTAGTCGTGTGCGGTCGTGCTATCTGTAAAAGGCTCTAAACAGCTCCAGGCTGTAGTCTTAGCGCTTAAAACTGTTGAGCCTAAGCTACGCCCAGAAATGTACGCCCGCACACGCCAGAAGATACTTCCAGACTGGACGACAGGTATCCAGGAACGCATAAACGCCCAGCCCTACAGCAAAGTAAACACGGCCCTTATGAAAGGCCAACGCGTCGCTGTAGGAACCCAGGGAGTTAGTGTCCTGGCTGCTCAATCGTCTAAAGCTGTACGTCCAGGCTCCACACTCAACCCACGCGAAAACTGGGCAGCTGCCGAATTCGGTACAAAGCCCAGGGAAGCGCTTATTCGTGGGCGTCGTGGCAGCACACAATACGCCTACCGGCGTAAAATTATGACAGGCTTCCTGCCGAATAACCGTAAAGGAAAATTCGCGTTCAGAGTCGCCGAAGAAATTGTTAGCCGTTCTGTAGCTATGTGGGTACAGACGGTAGTCCAGGTTATTAGCGAAGCTGTCGAAGAAGGAGAAAAGACCAATGGCTAAAGGAATATCTATAAACTTCCTAGCCGACGTTAGGGACTTTCTCAAAGGCACGAAGAACGTAGAAGACCAGCTGGACGACGTCGCCGACAGTCTCGACGTAGTAGCTAAAGAAGGCGAACAGTCTACCGAAAAGCTAGAAGGCAGCTTTAGGGAACTAGCTAGGGCAGCTAAGAAGTCCGGCGACGATATCGGCGACGGTATGAAAGGCGGCTTTAAGAAAGCCGAAGACGGTGCGCAAGAGTTCAAAGACGAAGCTAACAGCACCGCTAAAGAAGCAG
>JALQYE010000393.1 GCA_023254245.1 Emticicia sp. | reverse complement strand
CACCCTGGTGAAGACTTGTTTGATGGTACAACCTTTGAAATGTTTGTCGATTATTTGGGCGGACATTCACGTGCTTGCATCAACTACGACCCAAGTCACTTTGTGCTACAACACCTTGACTACTTGGCATTTATCGACCTTTATCACGACCGTATCAAGGCATTCCACGTAAAAGATGCCGAATTTAACCCATCAGGAAAACAAGGTGTTTATAGCGGTTATGCAGGTTGGGCCAACCGTGCTGGTCGTTTCCGTTCATTGGGTGATGGTCAGGTTGACTTTAAAGGAATTTTCTCGAAATTATCACAATATGACTACGATTCGTGGGCTGTTTTGGAGTGGGAATGTTGCGTAAAATCATCGGAGCAAGGTGCTGCCGAAGGTGCTCCATTTATTCAAAACCACATTATCCAAGTAGCTACTCGTGCATTCGATGACTTTGCCGCTACTGGTGCTGACGAAGCCGTAAATCGCCGAGTTTTAGGGATTTAAAATCATTAGTGTCGTTCAGATAACAGATAAAATTGGGGTTGAATAAACTTCGGCCCCAATTTTAAAGTATTACCTATTTTGAAAGTTATAGTAGAATAAATCTGCCAAAGTTTTGTCCATACTATCTACCTTTTTGTCGATATTTCTTCTTTACACACACTTCTTCGCTTATCTTTTATTTAATTTGTTTCGCAGTTTATTATTTAATCAACCTCAATCATTTTTCAATGAAAACAATCTCAAAAATTCTTGCCTTTGTTTTATTAGTAACTTCTACCAGTTTTGCACAAAAGAAGGGTAAGTGGGTAAAATTATTTGATGGTAAAACCTTCACAAATTGGCACGTGTACAACAAAGCAGGCCAACCAATTACTGA
>JALQYE010000392.1 GCA_023254245.1 Emticicia sp. | reverse complement strand
ATCCTTCGGTAATTTCGATAATTCTTTTTGCGACTTCATAGAATTTGGGAGCACTTCTGAGCATTGCATTGTTAATCCCAGTCAATTTTACCACAAAGGGTTGAATTGGCTTCTCAGGATTTACCAAACTGATGAATTGGTCCACAACCTCATGACCATCAAATTTATAAATGGCGATTTCGGTAATACCTTCTTCATTGTATTGTCCTCCAGTGGTTTCTATGTCGATTATGCAGTACAAAATAGTTTACAGTGTTCAGTCTCAGTTTTCAGTTAATGGCACATTGACAAATTGCCTTATTGATAATTTCTCGTTCCAAAGATACTACTTCCAATTCGAACCATCGTGCTTCCACATGAAATTGCGAGTTGATAATCGCCCGACATTCCCATTGAGAGAGTGTTCAGTTGACAGTGTTCAGTGTTCAGTGTTTTGTATTTATCAAAAATCGTTTTTAGATGTTTGAATTCCTTTTCGATTTGGTTTTGGTTTTCTGTGAAGGTTGCCATTCCCATTAAACCTACGATTTTGATGTTTTTATAGTTTTCCTTATTATGCTGAATTTCATTCAAAATCTCATATAATTCTTCTTCATCAAGACCAAATTTGCTTTCTTCTTCCGCAATGTAAACTTGTAACAAACAATCAATCACACGATTATTTTTTGCGGCTTGTTTGTTGATTTCTTGCAGTAATTTCAAACTATCAACACCGTGAATCAAACTCACATAAGGCGCCATGTATTTGACTTTATTGGTTTGCACGTGACCAATCATGTGCCATTCAATGTCTTTTGGCATGACTTCCCATTTATCAGTCATTTCTTGGATTTTGTTTTCTCCAAAAATACGCTGACCAGCATTGTAAGCT
>JALQYE010000391.1 GCA_023254245.1 Emticicia sp. | reverse complement strand
GGTAAATTTCGACCCACATAATGGTATCGACGAAAATCTTTTGCGAGAAAAGACGTTTAATCATCCACTTAACCAACTCTTTACGACTGGGCATTACAGCCAACAGCACGAATGCAGGGTTTATCGGTTGGAGGATTGATTTATTTCTTCAAAAATAAAGATATATTATGGAAGAAAAGCATTACGATTTTGAACGACCTATTTCAGAAATTCGTTATAACTTTAAAAGTATTAGCCAAGAAAAAGAAGTTTCTAAACGAGTAATTTTTACTACTTCAGATTATCAAAACTTTTATAATTTAGCTTTAGTTGATGTTTTTGATGATGGTAGTATTTCTGATATTTCGGAAACTCGAAATAAAGATATGGTAATGGTTTTAGCGACAGTTATCAAAATTATTGAAGAATTCTTGAGTAAATATCCCGATGTTTTTCTAATATTTCAGGGTAGTGATAAAAGACGGCAACGGTTGTATCGACTAATTATCAGCCGAGAAATGCCCAATATTGAAAAAAAGTTTATAGTTTTAGGTGGATTTGAAAACTCACAGCCAGAACACTTTCGACTTAATCAAGAATATGATTATTTCATTATTTCAAAAATAAGATGAAAAATAAGCCAATATCTCCAATACAAAAGACTGGTTATCAAGTAGTTGACGATAAACTAAGAGCGGCTAATTCATATTTAAAGACAATAGATATGAATAAATTACACGAAACTATTCGCCAAGCTCAAAAGGAAAAATAATTTCTTGAATAAACTTATGCTAAAGTCTCATGCTTACACAATAGGTATGAGGCTTTAATTATGCTACGATTATGGATTTCGGAAAACTTAAAGATATTTCAGATGTTGATTTTACGCTTC
>JALQYE010000390.1 GCA_023254245.1 Emticicia sp. | reverse complement strand
AAAGGAAAACGTAAACTATAGTTAAAATATTGATTATCAGTAGAATCCCCTCCCCAAAGAGGGGATTTTTTATTTTAGGTAATGTACTCAAAAATAGTTGGTGGAAAAGTTGAAAAAAGGAATTATATTCCCGTCCGAGTCGAAGAGGAAGTTTGCTCTGGTGGAGACCAACAAATTAGCAATAGACTTGGCGTGTAAACGACAGAATGTAGCTCATTAACAGGGCTACATTTTTTTATTCTGTCGGCATACGTTATGGCTAAAAAAACTCATTTTTCGTTAGAGGTATAATACTCAAAAATAGTTGGCAAAATGTACACTTATTAAATGTAACTAACTAATAATCAAGGAGTTGTATTGTATATTTTGAATGATTGATGAAATTAGTTTCATCAATCATTTTTTGTTTCATGAAAATAGAAAAAAAAGCGATGCTGGGCTTGTGGCTACCAGACCAGTATCAAGTGGGGCAAGCAAGCTGGGAAACAGCGATACAAGTGTAAAAATTGTGGCATTTTGTACTGCGAACAACGTAAAGATGTTCGCCTTCAAAATCGTTTTGTATGGTTTAAGAAATGGATTTTAGAACGCCAAACCTATCAGAGTTTGAGCAGAGAAAGCGGGTATAGTAGGACCAGCCTACAACGCCTTTTTTATGAATATTTAGCACAGGCTCCACTACTGAAAATTCAAAATAAACGCACCTTACACATGCGAATGGATGGGACTTATTTCAAGCAATTTTGTTTGATAACTTATCAAGACCATCACAGTAATTATACGCAATTGATTCGCTTTAGTGAAGATGAAAAATATGAAGAAATCAAAGAAGATTTGCAGAATCTTTTGCAATTGGGATTGAAGATTGATAGCATGACAGTTG
>JALQYE010000038.1 GCA_023254245.1 Emticicia sp. | reverse complement strand
AATTTATTGACAGAGACTCAAATTTTGTTTTGATTCTTAGCAAAATTGTCAAGGGAAAAGGATGAAACCTGCACCGACGCCTAATGCGAGCGGAGCAGGTTATCATTACTTAATGTTGTTTTCGGTGATAATTCACCGAGTTGATTCTTACGCTAATTTGAAAGAAATCAACAAACAAATTACTGCTGCAAATAACGCAACGGCTTCTACAAGGGCTGCGATGATAATCATCATAGTTTGGATTTTGTTAGCAGCTTCTGGTTGACGAGCAACGCCTTCCAATGCACTACCACCAATACGACCTAAACCAAGACCTGCACCGATTGCAGCAAGACCAGCACCAACTGCAGCACCCATTACTGCGAATCCACGTCCGCCATCAGCGGCAGCTTGTAAAAGAACTTGTAAAAAAGACATGATAAAACAATTTATATAAGTGAAACAAAAAAATGCAAAATAATGATTAGTTACTGGTTATTAGAAAACTGGCCAATTAATGTAGTTTCCCACCACTAAAAAATCAATGTCCGTGGTCAGCTTCGTGATGTTCTTCGATAGCACTACCAATATACATTGAAGAAAGTAATGTAAAGATAAATGCTTGTAAGAACGCAACTAAAAGCTCGATGGCATTCATAAACAATGTAAACAATGTTACTACTCCACCTACGGCAAAACTTTTAAATATAAAAATTAAACCAAGCAAACTCAAAATGATAATGTGACCAGCGGTAATGTTTGCAAAAAGACGAATTGTAAGTGACATCGGCTTCATGAATACACCTGCAATCTCAACAACCCACATCAATGGAAGCATGGCCACTGGCACACCTTCTGGTTTAACTAAGTGTAACCAATAATGTTTGTTTGCGTTGAGGTGCGTGATGATGAATGTAATAACAGCCAAAAATAAAGTAATAGTAATGTTACCTGTTAAGTTAGCACCACCTGGTATCAAACCTAAAAGATTATTTACTAATATAAAGAAGAATAATGTAAGCAAATAAGGTAAATACTTCTCATATTTTGGACCAACATTCGGAATGACAACTTCATCACGAATAAAGAAAATGATAGGCTCAATAAATGATTGAATTCCTTTTGGAGCTTTACCACGGTTTTTAGCAAAACTTTTCGCAACTGTTGACATCAATAGAATCAAAATCACCGCACTGATTAACATAGAAGCAACATTCTTGGTGATTGATAAATCCCAAACATGAACTTCTTCATCTAATCCACCCTGTGGATTTAAACGGTGAATATGCTCGTGGTTGTTGATATATCCATTATAAACACCATTTCCTTCCGCAAATCTTTTTGAAGAGAAAACTTCAAGACCGTATTGTTTCGTGTAAAGAATAACGGGTAATGGAAGAGTAAGACCGTGTGCAAACTCCCACTCATGTGAGTCGGCAATGTGGTGCATAATCATCTGACCAATGTCAAATTTTTCTTCTTCGTGAGCAGTAGCTTCGTGGTTTTCGTGGTGTGCTTCGTGGCCTTCTTGTGCGGAAGCGAAGTTTATCGAAAATAGCGATAATGAAAGAACGAGTAGGAGTTTTGTTGTAATCTTACGCAACATATTTTCTGTAATTATTCGGTCAATTAATAGTGAATTCATCACTTTCCTGAATTTTGCCGCAAGTTACGACTTAAATTCCAAATCTCAAACACTGTATAAAATAAATATAGTACAAAAAAGTTAATTATGAATAATTCTTGTTGTTGAAGCCCTAAGTAAAGTTCAACTCCAATAAAAATCACACACAAAATTAACCTCATAACTACCGTTGATAGGTAAAAGGGTATAAAATTTTTCTGTTTTTCTCTTAAACCTAACTCCATCACACGATGAAAGAGAAAAGAAAAGGCAACAAAGAAACCCAATATCAGCCACTTCTTAGGGTGTAGTAGATGTTCGAACCCAAGGTATTTGGCTAAGAAAAATACAATTATTAATATTATTGTAAGTATGAGCGTTCGAGTCATTTAGTGAGTACTTAGTTTTTAGGAATTTGTCGGATTACATTATATAATGAAATGCCAATAGAAAGAAGCGATAATATAAGTGTAGCGATTGGGTTTTTGTTGGCCATTTTGCCATCAATCCAATAGCCTGCCCATGTACCAAGTCCAATCGTTAATGCCATTTGGAGTCCTATTTGAGTGAATACGAGCCAGTTTTGTTTCTCTTTCATATGTCATGTACTTGTGATTAGTGTTATTGGTGAACTGAGAAATTGATTATTTAGTCTATATTACACTAATTAACCAGTACACCTATAACTAATCGCTAAATTTTAATATAGTTTTTGTACTCACCTATTCGCCAGCCTGTTAGCTTTTCAAATTTCATTAAAATTCGATTTTTGAGAGAATATTTTTTCTGCTGAATATTAAAATCAAAAGCCCAATTCATGCGTTCAATACGTGGCTGAATAACTTTGGGATGAGTTCCTTCAAAAAGTGTCAATGAGTCAATTCCTGAGTAATCGAATTCAACGTTTGCGGGTTGTTGTTCATCAAGCTCTTGGTCGGTATGCCAAAAATAAGATAGTCCTCTCACCTTTTCGGTCATTATGGAAGGGGGCTTTACCCATCCATAATGATAAATATATGCTTCGATTGGCTTAACTTTCAGTTTAGAATTATCATTCTTACGGAAACCTTGTGCATCTCTATAAGAAACAACCTTCTTTGTGTGACGAATGACCCTAATTTCATTACGATACCATTTTCTGGAGTCGGCTACATACTTATAAGAGCCATAAAAATGAGTGTATTTAAAAAGTAGGCCTTCCACCGAAAAATCATCTTGATAAGCCAGCATAGCATCTTTGATAGTTTGATGATATTTTTCGTGGACAACTTCATCACTTTGAATGTAAAATGCCCAAGTTGTATCGTCATTTATGGCTGCCAAAGCCTTATCGGTTTCGATGGCTAACACTCTACCATCTTTACGCAGGGTATCATCCCAAATGGTTTCGATGATGCGAATTTTATCTGAATTAATTGATTTTATCAAATCTAAAGTTCCATCTTCTGAATTTCCAACTGCAACCACAAATTCATCACACACTGGTAAAATAGAGGTGATTGCCTCTACTACTGGATAATCGTATTTAATGGCATTTCGAATTATGGTAAAACCTGTTATTTTCATAGAAATGAATGAATACTTAAATGAGTGAATATTAAAAAAAACATTTATACAACGAGAGTTTTATTCAATCATTCAAAACTCTATCATTCAATCATTAGATTTGTGCAGCAAATTTACCAAATAAAATGTGGCATTTCGCACACCTTCGTAACCATATTTTAAGGCGTCTTCTAAATTCATGGGTCGATTTAGGATTGAAGTAGCATAATTGATACCTATTTCTTGTAGTTCTTTTGGCGAAACATCGAGCGTACCACAGATGGCAACAATCGGAATTTTGATATGAGTAGCTTTATCTGTAATACCTTTGATGAGTTTTCCTTGAAGGGTCTGGCTATCAATTTTACCCTCTCCTGTGATAATAAGGCTTACATCTTTCAGATTTTTATCAAAATCACAAAAATCCATTAATAACTTTACTCCTTCCTTTAATTCGGCATTCACAAAAGACATCAAACCAAAACCTAAGCCCCCTGCAGCCCCAGTTCCTGCTATTTGAGCATAGTCTTTACCAAAATCCTTATTAAAAACCTCAGCTATATTTTGTAAACCTTTATCTAAAAGCTCAACAGCCTCTTTATCAGCCCCTTTTTGTGGGCCATAAATGTAAGCTGCTCCACTTTCACCAAAGAGTGGATTGGTTACATCACACGCAACCTTAATATTTAATGATGTTTTGTAAAGAGGCAAAGTTGGTTGTTTTATCTCCTTAATTTTTACAAGATTTTCTCCGATTGGCTTTAATTCTTTACCATCTACATCTAAAAATTGCCAACCAAGAGCAGCTGCCATACCTATTCCTGCATCAGTTGTAGCACTTCCACCAATTCCGAGAATTATATTTTCAACGCCAGATTCAACAACTATTTTAATCAATTCTCCAGTTCCAAAAGTAGAGGTTTTTAAAGGGTTTCGTTCTTCTGATTTTAATAAACGTAAGCCAGAAGCTGTTGCCATTTCGATAAATGCAGTCTTGCTATCGGCCGAAATGCCGTATTCAGCTTCAATTGTTCGTCCGAGTGGGTCTTGAACTTTGGCGAATTGCTTTTTTCCACCCGAATACCATAATAGTAAATCGAGTGTGCCTTCGCCCCCATCTGCCATTGGTAAACTAACCACTTCGATTTCTGATGAAACCATACGAATGCCTTCGGCCATGGCTTCGCAAACTTGCGGTGCCTCTAACGAACCTCTAAATTTATCGGGAGCGAGAAGAATTTTCAAGATAATTCTAATTTAATTGATAGCACAAACATCGGCGAAGATTTACCCGACGCTCGAAAAATATTAGTTACTACTCAAAAACCTCTGAAAGTCTTCTGTTTTTTAATTTACTGGTCTTTACTTTTTCTATTTTAGGCGAAGTATTTTCTGGCTCAACTCTAAACTTATTTACGCCAACCATAACTTTCCCTTCGTTCAAACGATTTACATTTGCTTTGTAAGATTTATCCACTTCTTCTTGCACAAAACCTTTCTCAAATGCAGCCAAAATTCCGCCCAAACTTTCAACTTTCTGAAACAGGCCCCAGGCTTCAGTTGCCAGTTGATACGTAAGGCTTTCGATATAATATGAACCTGCCGAAGGGTCAATGGTCTTATCGAGATGAGCCTCTTCTTTCATCAAGATAGCCATATTCTGAGCTATACGTTCGCCAAAGTCAGCACTAATTTCATTTTTTAAAACAGCATCATAAGCAGTGATAGTCAATGCATCACAGCCACCCAAAACGGCCGACATAGCTTCGGTTGTGGCTCGTAACATATTGGTATATGGACTAAGCGTTGAATTATAGAAACTTGAAGTTTGACAGTGAATTTGACAATCTTTGATAAGTGAAACACAGCCATAAGCATCTAAGACTTTGCTCCATAGATACCTCAAAGCTCTTAGCTTGGCAACTTCCATAAAATAATTTGTACCAATCGAAACTGAGAATTCAAACTTTGAAATCACTTGCTCGGAAGTTAAGCCTAAATCGGTTAATTTATCAATATATTCAACGGCTGAAGCGAGCGTGAAGGCTAATTCTTGTGCCGTATTTGCACCTGCATTATGAAACACATGAGACTCTACTGTAAAAGCAGAAAATTGTGAAAACTGAAGCGTTTTACTGAGTATTTGTTTTGTATTTTCCCAAGTATAATTACTCAATGTTGGTTCATCATTCAAAAACAACTCCGCCAATACATCAACCTGAAAACCTCCTTTGGGTAAATAATGAACAATTTTTGTTAGTTGCTCTAAGGCTTGCTCTCGATAGGGAGTCTTGAAAAATACAGGATTATCACTCAGTTTTACGTTATTTAATAATTTTACCCAATCTACTTTCTTAACATCCGTATTTCCAAAATCAATTACAACTGACGAAACCCCTCTTTGTAAATAATTGATAATTAAAACATTATCTTCTTTTTCAGTGTTATACTTTATGTAAGCACGATTTTGCCAACTTGCTGAATTTTTATTTTTTTGAGCTGCCTGAATATTGGCAATCGGTAAATTTTGAAGGTCTTCTTCAGAATAATAAGGTTGGACTTCAAAATTTTCGAGTGTTTGCCAAACAAGGGTTTCTTCAAAGTTTTTTCCTTTTAAATCTTTCGTTACTTGAGCAATCCAATCATTTTTCGTAATTTTTGGAAACTCGGAGAAGAGTGAAGTATCCATAAGTGAATTTGTATTTTTCTAAGATGATATTTGTTGTACTCTGTTGAATGTAAAAGTAATGTTTGTACTTTTATCAGACAAATATTATTTGGAAAAATTTAGTTTGTGAAATACTTTGAAAATAGATTAAAAATCTCAAAATTCACCACTCGGTTAGGTCGATTTTTTTGTTATCTTTGCAACCCTTTTGATTCAGACTAAAAAATGACCGTTTTAGAAACCCCAAAAAACTCCAATATAACATTGCAACGTGAGGTGGACATAGTGTGGCAGAATTGCCTTAAAATGATACGGGAAAGTATCTCCGAACAGAGCTATAAAACTTGGTTCGAGCCGATAGTACCCGCTAAATTAGAAGGGAAAAAACTGACTATACAAGTGCCAAGCCAATTTTTCTATGAATGGCTTGAGGAAAACTATGTGCATTTACTACGAAAATCTTTAGATTATGCCATCGGTCGTGATGGAATGCTTGAATATTCGATTGTAGTTGATAGTGGAAATCGTCAGAAAAACGAGCCGCAAATTGCTGTGAATATGCCACCCGTGCATAGTCCGCAATATGCCAAGCCTGATAACCCTAATGCAGATGTTGTAAAAAATCCTTTTCAGATGAAGGATTTGGATTCTCTTAGCCTTGATTCTTACCTAAACCCCAACTATACATTTGATAATTTTGTGGAAGGTGATTGTAATCGTTTGGCGAGAGCGGCGGGTTTTGCGGTTGCATCAAAACCAGGAGTTACGTCATTTAACCCTTTGATGATTTATGGGGGTGTTGGTCTTGGAAAAACCCACTTGGTGCAGGCCATCGGAAACTTTATGAAAAATAAAGCGGGCGGAAAATTTGTCCTTTATGTTTCGTCCGAGAAATTTACGAGTCAATTTATCAATGCCATTAAAAATAATAGTCTGCAAGATTTCATGAATTTCTATATGCAGATTGATATTCTGATTATTGATGACGTACAGTTTTTATCAGGAAAAGAAAAAACACAAGAGACATTCTTTCATATTTTTAATCATCTCCACCAATCGGGACGCCAGATTGTAATGACTTCTGACCGCCCACCAAGAGAGTTGGAAGGTGTAGAAGACCGATTATTATCACGCTTTAAATGGGGCTTAACAGCTGACTTACAAACACCTGATTTAGAGACACGTATCGCTATTATTCAGAAAAAAGTACAGGCCGAGGGTATTCAGATAGCCTACGAAGTAATTGAGTATTTGGCTCATAGTATTGATACCAACGTACGTGAGTTAGAGGGTGTAATGATTTCGTTATTGGCACAGGCTTCACTTACTCGCCGAGAAATCGACTTGGAATTGGCCAAAGCCACGCTTCGCCATTTAGTAAAAGATTCGGAAAGAGAAGTAACAGTCGATACAATTATTGAGGCAATTACTGAATATTATAAAGTTCGCACGGCCGATTTGAAAGGTAAGAGCCGTTTGCGTGAAATTGTATTGCCTCGCCAAGTGGCTATGTATTTAGCAAAGGAATTAACTAATCTTTCGTTGAAATCAATTGGTTATCACTTCGGAGGCCGTGACCATAGTACAGTTATCCATGCTATTCAGACGGTTAATGATTTGATGGATACTGACAAAGAAATCAGCACAGCGGTAGCGAAGTTATTGAAGATGTTTAGGAAATAAACTATTGTAATTTTAAATATATTGTAGAGCCGTTGCAAGCAACGGCTCTTTTTTATTTCTTACAGAATTTCATAATTATTTTGCGAAGTGGAACTTCGCTCCACCATTATTCTACATAAAGTACCAAACCTTTCAGATAGCTACCTTCGGGGTGAAATAAATTTACGGGGTGGTCTGCTCCTTGTGTAAGGTGGTGTAAAACCCTTACTTGACGACCTACCTCGAGAGCAGCCGACATTACGGTATTGTAAAATAATTCTCGGTCAACTACTTGTGAGCAAGAGAATGTAAACAAGATGCCACCTTTGGCCAGTCTTTTTATGCCTTCTACATTTAATCGTTTATAACCTTGTACGGCATTATGGCGTTTAGCAATGTTTTTGGCATAGGCTGGTGGGTCGAGAATAATCAAATCATAGGTTTGGTCATTTCTCTTCAGGTAATTCATTACATCTTCGGCGTATGCTTCATGTTTATTGGTTTCACCAAAGTTTAAAGCCACATTCTGATTCACTAAATCAACAGCTTTTTTAGATACATCAACCGAATGAACCAACTCCGCTCCTGCTTTCAAAGCATAAATCGAAAATCCGCCCGAATAACAAAACGAATTTAATACTTTCTTACCCTTTGCATATTGCCCCAATAACGCACGATTATCTCGTTGGTCAAGAAAAAAGCCAGTTTTTTGCCCAGTAAACCAGTCAATCAAGAATTTATTATCATTTTCTGAAACTTCATGAGGTACTAATTCAGTTTTTGAGCAATTAAATAAATAATCGTTCTTTACACTTTTGGCAAATTCCGACGGTAATGTTTCAGCACTTTTATCATAAATAGCCAGAAGACTTTCGCCATAAATTTGTTTTAATCCTGCCACAATTTTCTCTTTTTCTCGCCACATTCCAATTGTATGTGCCTGAAAAACAACGACTCCTTTGTAAAAATCAAGAATTAAGCCTGGGAAACCATCACCTTCACCATGCACTAATCGATAACAATTTACAGCCCCACTCCCACCTTGGAATACGATAGTCTGACGTACTTTATACGCCACCGAAAGTTTGTTTAACCAAAATTCCTCATTGACTTCAACGGCCTCATACGAAAAAATCTTAACCGCAATGCTACCCTTATAATAGTGTCCAGTTGCTAAATATGTATTCTTTTTATCAAAAACTTCCACTACATCCCCATCGGTAGGATTACCTTCAATTTTAGCAATTGCTCCCGAAAAAATCCAAGGGTGCAGACGTTTTACTGCTATTTCCTTCCCTGCTTGTAAAATTACTTTTGCGTACATAAATTGTTTTTTTGAGATTAAACAATCAAATCTATTCTCTAATAATTAATATGTTAGATATAAAAATCTTGTTAATCGTGCTTCTCGTTTAAATCTTATTACAAAATAAGAAAAAAATGAGCCTTGATAAAATCATATCTCTGATTAAATATTATATTTACCTTCAAGTTTTAAAAATAGATATAAACTTATAACCCTTAACCTCACTAATTATCATGAAAGTCAATCGTAGAAACTTCCTACGTCAGACAGGGCTTATCGCAGCTACCCCATTGATAGCCAGCGAATTATGGTCTTGTACTCCTTCTTCAAAAACCGAAGAAAAAAGTTCAGATTCGACCGCAACCTCATCTATAATATCAGAACCATCAGTAAAGGAATTTGGCTTACAGTTATGGACTGTAAAAGAAGATTTGGCAAAAGACCCAAAAGGTGTTTTGAAATCTTTGGCAAGCTATGGCTACAAACAAATCGAAAGTTTTCAAGGAGATAAAGGCGTGTTTTGGGGTATGACAGCCAAAGACTTCAAGTCTTATATGGACGAACTTGGCATGACAATCGTCAGTACGCATTGTAACCCTGATTATACCATGAAAAAAGAAACCGAGAAAGAATTCGGTAAATTAATAGATGATGCAGCAAGCATTGGCATGAAGTATTTGATTAATCCTTTCTTGGGAAGTTTGAAAACTGCCGACGAATGGAAAAAAGCAGCCGAAGGGTTAAACCGTCAAGGTGAAATGGCAGCTAAAGCTGGTTTGAAAGTGGGTTATCATAATCATCATTTTGAATTTAAGAAATTTGCCGATGGCACTTGTCCTGAGCAAATTCTATTAGAAGGCACCGACCCTAAATTGGTTGATTTTGAATTAGATTTATATTGGGTAGTAAAGGCTGGCGAAGACCCAGAGGCGTGGTTCTCGAAATATAAAGAGCGTTTCCGTCTTTGCCATATCAAAGACCTTTACAAAGAAGATAAAATGAAGGAACTTGAGGCAAAAGAAAAACCAACCGATGATTTCTGGCCAATTGGAGGCTCAACTATTGTTGGTACAGGCCGCATAGACTTCCCTAAAATTCTGAGTTCAGCCAAAGCCAACGGTATGCAATATTATATTGTTGAACAAGAACGTTTCGATGGTACTACTCCACTAAAAGCCGTTGAAACCGATGCAGAGTACATGAAAAAATTGGCATTTGCTTAAAATATATTCAATTAGTCCCCTTTTTGTAGCATTTTTAACAAAAAGGGGATTTTATTTTTTCCTATGAATAACAATGAACATTATCTTGATGGGTTACTTTTAGAAGCACTTCGCAAAGACGATGAAAAAGCCCTTGGATATTTGTTCAACACCTACTACAATAAACTCTATCGTGCTGGTATTAAGTGGAGTTTGGATAGTGACCTCACCGAAGAATCAATTCAGTTGATTTTCAGCGATTTATGGAAATACCGACACAAGCTCTCGCAAATTCAATCGTTTGAAGCCTACCTAAAAGGCTCACTCAAAAAACGTATCTTCAAAGAACTACAAAAAGCAGATAGTATTGAAAAAGTAAATTGGGAAGATGCCGAAACTTTTATTCTTTCGACCCAGTCTTACGAAGAAATTTTAATCAAACAAGAAGCCGATGAATCGCTTAAAGTGCGACTTCGTACAGCTCTTGAAAAACTCACTCCTCGTCAAAAAGAAATTATCGCCTTGAAATATTTTGAAGAAATGAGCTTCAAAGAAATTTCTGAGAAAACAGGTCTCCAGACCGATAGTATCTACAAAACCTTACACGAAGGCATTAAAAAGCTAAGAAGTTTGCTTCAATAGCACTAAAAACCCTCCAAAACATAATTTTTAAAAATTTCTAAAAAATTCAGGAAGATTTTCTGATAATATTCCTCTGTATTAATAGAACAGAATATTACAAGAAAATTACAAGCTCTGATTTTACCATGAAAAAGAAATTAACTCGGTATGACGCACAACCAACAATAGAAGAATTGCTGGTTGATGAATCTTTTTTGAATTTTTATTTTAGAAAAGACGAAGCCGATATTTTAGAATGGGAAGAGTGGGCTGATGATAACGAAGCACGAATAGCAATAGTTAAAGAAGCTTTTGGCGAACTTGACCGTTTATCGCTCAAATGGAAATCCGAACAAATTGAGAGTAAATATTCAGCTTTGAGTGAAGAGCTAAATCAGGTATCAAATGATAAGCCATTACGTGTTTTATACCGAAACTTATCTTTTATCAGATGGGCAGCCGCAGTTATCATTTTGGTAGGATTAAGTTGGTGGTATTACCAAAAAACTGATATAAAATCAGGTATTTATCAAGAATTAGTGGCCAATGCCCCAGTAGAGTTAATCGAAAAAGAAAATAAATCAGATAAACCGCTATTGATTACGCTCGCTGATGGCTCCTCTATCTTATTGCAAAAAGGAAGCCGATTAAGTTTTCCATCAACATTTGATGGCGACCGCCGTGAGGTATTTCTTGATGGAGAAGCATTTTTTGAAGTAGCTAAAAACCCAGAAAAACCGTTCTTTGTCTATGCCAATGAGGTTATAACCAAGGTTTTAGGCACCAGTTTTACCATAAAATCTTTCAAAAAGCAAAAAGACATTCAGGTAATTGTCCGTACAGGAAAAGTATCGGTTTATAGATTAGATGAAATCAAGAACAACAAAAAAGTACTTCAATCAAAAGTATTAGAAGGCGTTGTGGTTGTTCCGAATCAGCAGATAAGTTTTAATAAAGAAGAAAATAACTTTTCAAAAACATTAGTAGAGCAACCCGAAATGCTTACCGAAATGCCTCAATATAATTTTGAATTTAGAGATGCTTCGGCGGCTGAAATTTTTAATACGATTCAGAAAGCCTACGGAATTTCGATAGTGTTTGATGAAGAACTTTTGAAAGAATGCCCCGTTACGGCTTCATTATCTGATGAACCGCTCTACGGTAAATTAGAACTCGTTTGTAATGCCATCGAAGCACAATATCAGCTCATTGATGGGCAGATTATTATCAATAGTAAAGGATGTAAAAACTAAATCTACCCAACAAAAGCAGTTGTTTTACGGGAATAACTGCTTAAAAATTTTAAACCAAATCAATTTTATAACTAAAAACCAAATTTTTACACTTAACCTAATTTCATCTAAAAACCAAAAAATCGGTGATGCTACCAACATCACCGATTGAATTTTCCCGAATCAAAAATCTTGATGCGACCCCTCGCCCAAAATTCCTCAAAACTCGGGAGTGTTTTTGTTTCATTTATTCACAAATCGTCAAAAACGTTTAAAATTATGAGATTTTTTACAAACTCCAATTCATTAATCACTAAAATTATGAAATTGAGCCTCCTACAATTTTGTTTGGCTCTGCTTTTCACTGGACTCAGCTATGCACATACGAGTTATGCACAAGAGATACTCGACCGTGAAGTTTCGCTACAATTGAAAGAACAGAATCTTGAAAATGCTTTGAGTAAAATCGAAGAAACAGCCAACGTAAAGTTTATATTTAGTTCAAAACTCATTAAAAGTAGTCGATTTGTTTCACTGAATGTGAAACAACAAAAACTTTCGACGGTTCTTGAAACACTCCTAAAACCACTTAATATTAGTTTCAAAGTCAGTGGAAATAAAATTATCTTAAATCGTCTGACTGATACCGCTGCTCTTCCCTCAAACACAGTGGAAAGTCCAATTACGGGGAAAGTTAGCGATTCGAAAGGAGACGCCCTCCCAGGGGTTAGTATCAACATTAAAGGTACAAAAAGAGGCACAAGCACCGAAATGGATGGTTCGTTCAAGCTCAATGCTGATGCTGGCGACGTATTGGTTTTTAGTTTTATTGGTTTCACAACCAAAGAAATAAAAATAACTGATAATCAATCAACTATTAATGTAATGCTCGAAGAAGCCTTATCGACACTAAGTGAAGTAGTGGTTACGGGTACTCGTAGCAGCGGCCGTACTAAAATTGATACGCCCGTGCCAGTCGATGTGATTCCACTTTCACAAGTAACGAATAATGTTGGACAAGTAGATATTAACCAAATTCTGACCTTTGTTGCTCCATCGTTCCAGTCGTCTCGCCAAGCAATTTCTGATGGTACTGACCACGTTGACCCCGCTCAATTGCGTGGTTTGGGGCCTGACCAAGTTTTGGTTTTGGTAAACGGAAAAAGAAGACACCAATCGGCTTTGGTAAACGTCAATGGTACAGTAAACCGTGGGACAGTCGGAACTGACATGAATGCTATTCCAGCTACTTCGGTAGAGAAAATCGAAATCCTACGTGATGGTGCTGCTGCTCAGTATGGCTCCGATGCGATTGCGGGTGTTATTAATATCGTGTTGAAAAAGCAAATGGGTTTAAGCGGAAATGTTTCTACGGGTGAAAATATTACTACTTATGATAAAAATTACGCCATTAATTTTTCAAATGGTCAATCTAAAAGTGTAAATATTCAAGATGGTCTAACTGCTCAAATTGGACTCAACTACGGTCTAAAATTAGGAAAAAATGGTTTTCTGAATATCACGGGCGAATTTGTATCTCGTGGAGCAACCAATCGAACTGGAACTTATACAGGGCAAGTTTTTCCGACAGTAGCTGGCCAAACCGATGACCAAATCATTGCCAGTAAAGGACTAACTCGTAATGATTTTGATATGAGAATCGGTAACTCGGAAGTAAAAGGCGGAGGAATTGTAGTAAACGCTGCCTTACCAATAAATGATAATATCGAAGCCTATGCTTTTGGCGGATGGAATAATAAAAAAGGCAATGCAGCGGGTTTCTTCCGCTATCCAAATTCAGTACCTCTCTTAAATGCCGCAGCCGTTAGTGCTACTGGTCTAAGCAATAACATCGTTAGAACAAATGTTTTTAGTGTTTATCCAAATGGTTTTTTACCCGAAATAAACTCAGATGTGACTGATATTTCGTTTGCTGCGGGTATTCGTGGAAAAATAGCAAAAAACTGGAACTTTGATTTAAGCAATGTGTATGGTAAAAATATCTTCGATTACGGCGTTGATAATTCCGTAAATTATACCCAAGCTATCGGAACAACGAATTTTCAACGTACGTTCGATGCAGGTGGAAACTCTTTTTCACAAAATACTACCAATTTTGATTTGAGCCGTAAATACGAAACAGTTTTGAGCGGCCTTAACTTGGCTTTTGGAGCAGAATTTAAAGTTGACCAATTTGGCACTCGTGCGGGCGAAGAGGCTTCTTGGAAAAATTACAACGAAAAAGCAGTTGGTGTCGCATTAGGTTCGCAGGTTTTTGCGGGTTTCTTCCCGAAAGACGCTGGTACTTATAGCCGAAACAGCTACGCATTCTATTCGGACTTGGAGCTTGATGTAACAAAAGCATGGGTAGTTTCGGGAGCTTTGAGATTAGAAAAATACTCTAATTTTACTCAAACGCCACTAAACTTCAAATTGGCAACACGCTACAAACTGACCGATAAAATTGCTATTCGTGGTGCTATCAGTACTGGCTTTAGAGCTCCATCTCTACAACAAAGTTATTACTCAAAAACCAATACCTTATTTGTTACGATTAATGGCGTTCAGACACCCGTTGAAAGTGCAACATTACCAAATAATAGTAAAGCCGCTGGTATTTTGGGAATTCCGACGCTCAAACCAGAAACCTCTACCAATTACAGCTTAGGAGCAACCGCTCAACTGGGCAAATTAGAATTGACCGTTGATGCATATCAGATTGATATTAAAGACCGTATTATCTTAACCAATAATTTTACGGCTAATGGTGATGCAAATCTTGCTGCTCAATTAACGGCAGTTGGTGCCAATACAGCTAACTTTTTCACGAATGCAATTGATACTCGTTCGAGAGGTTTAGAAGCCGTGGCAGCATATAGCACCAAAATAGGTAAACATGGTGTTAAATTTACTTTAGCAGGAGCATTCATTGATAACGAGGTAATCAAAGGAAGCGATGGCAAGCCTGTAATTAAGGCATCTGAAACGTTAATCAAAAGTGGCCAGTTAGCGAATTACTTTAATCGTGAAGACCAAAGCCGTATTGAAGTAGCCAGCCCTCGTAATAAAATCACAGGAACACTAAACTACAAATTTGGTAAGTTCGGAGCCATGGTTCGTATGGTGCGTTTCGGCGAAGTAGTTTATTTAGACCCAACCATCATTACCGAAGCAAACTTCGTGGCTAATGCCTTCAATAACGGAACTAAAGAAACCTTAGACCAGACTTTCACACCGAAAACAACCACAGATTTAACACTGAATTACCAAATTCATAAATCAGCCAACCTTGCTATTGGTGCCAATAACATTTTTGATGTTTATCAAGATGTGCACAAGCATTCGGGCAATATGTCTTTGGGGCGTTTTGTTTATTCTCGTCGTGTGCAACAAATGGGCTTCAATGGTCGATTTGTGTTCGCTCGTATCAATTTCAGTTTCTGATAATCAATACTTGACGTAAAAGTAAAATCCCTTTGAGCTAAAAACTCAAAGGGATTTTTTGTTTTTTTGAATCTCTAAAAAAGCTTTTTACAAACTTCCAATCAGCTTCTTAATTATCAAGGTCATATTCGGTTCGGCTTTGAAGGCTGCCGCTAAAATATTCTCAATTTCGGCTTTTTTGAGTGTTTCTGGAATACACATATCGGTAATGACCGAGATTCCGAAAACTGGTAAGCCCATCTGACGTGCCACTATTACCTCTGGCACTGTACTCATTCCTACGGCATCTGCTCCGAGATTTCTGAGTAATCTATATTCAGCTTTGGTTTCGAGTTGTGGGCCCGTTACGCTCACGTACGTACCTGTATGTACGCCCTCAATATCATTTTGAGTAGCAATTAACTTCGCTTTTTCAATCATCTCCAAATCATACGGCTCACTCATATCGGGAAAGCGGTCGCCCATGATATTTTTACCGACTAATGGATTTTCGGGCAAAAACAACGCAATATGGTCTTCGATAATCATTAAATCGCTTTCATGAAACATCGGATTCATGCCGCCAGAAGCATTCGATACAAACAATCTCTCAATGCCAAGCATTTTCATCACTCTCACTGGAAACGTTACTTGTTGCATGGTATAGCCTTCGTAATAATGAAAACGCCCTTGCATACAAACTACCTTTTTACCTTCGAGTTTACCAAAAAGTAATTTTCCAGTATGAAATTCGACGGTTGCAATAGGGAAATGAGGAATATCTTCGTAATTGATTGTGTGAACAACTTCGATTTCGGTAGTTAGTTTACCAAGTCCTGTGCCGAGTATAATACCGAATTGTGGCTTAAAGTCACCGATGATTGATTGAATATAAGCGGTTGCTTCGTTGATATGAACCATATTTTTTATTTAGGAATGACGATTAAGGATTTTTCTTTGTGATTTACTCTGAAATATACGAAATTTTCCAGAAAACAGCCGATACTAACACAAAAAAGCATGACCCTTCGAGCCATGCTTCTTATCAATACCTTTCAGTAAATTTCAGCGAATTATAACGCTAAAGTACCTTTGCGAGCTGCATCAACGATAGTAGCTTCTAAGCCTTTTTTGTTGATAGTGCGAAGTGCTGAAGTCGAAACTTTCAATGAAACCCAGATACCTTCTGATTCTAAAAAGAATCTTTTAGTTTTTAAATTTGGGAAAAACTTACGCTTAGTTTTATTGTTAGCGTGCGATACGTTATTACCGACTTGCGTTTTTTTACCAGTGATTTGACAAACTTTTGCCATTGCCTTATTGAATATTTTCTATGAAAAAATGAATACTTTCCTAAAACGGAGTGCAAAATTACACATTATTTTGGAAAGGAAAAAGTATAGTTTAGTTTTTTTTGTACCCATACGGACAATGTCGGCACCCATTTTTACAGCAATAACCACGCTTCAAGTGGTATGCACTCGTAAAAACTAAAAATCCGTTCTCATAATAATAGTCTTCGGAAGCGTACCTTTGATTTAGGATAGCTCCATTTTCACTTTTTCTTTTACTCACAACTTTATTTATTTTACTGAGAATGTATAACTTAGTGTTCTGTTAAAAAGTTTGAAAATATTCTGATGGAAGTAAAAATTCGCCAAGCGACACTCGATGACGTGAAAGATATTCTGCAAATTTATGCAGAATCGCTTGATAATGGAAAGGTTTTATCAGTTGAAAAAGCCCAAAGAGTATTCTTGAAACAGCAACAATACCCTGACTATAAAGTATTTGTGGCCGAGTATGAGCAGCAACTGGTTGGAACTTTCGCCTTACTTATCATGGAAAACATGGCTCATCAGGGTACGCCATCAGCTGTGGTTGAAGATGTAGGAGTTATACCTGCTGTGCAAGGAAAAGGCATTGGAAAAGTAATGATGGAATATGCTCTGAATTATGCCAAAGAAAAAGGTTGCTACAAAATGAGTCTTTCGAGCAACCTAAGACGTGATAAAGCCCATCAATTTTACGAATCGTTGGGCTTTCAGAAACATGGTTTTAGCTTTTTGATGAATTTAACTTAGACGCACCTTTCTATTCATAAAGTATGGTTTAAGTACTTTTTTATCAAAAATAACCAATAGAACTATCAAGTTGATTAGAAGAATCAATTTGACCAGTAAATCTGTCGAAAAATTATTGACAACTTCTAAGTTATTTACTCTCGGAATCTCAATCGCTGAATTTGAGTTGGAGAAATAAAACAAAGCCAGCCCAAGAGTTACTACAAAAAATACCGACATCGCAGTCAAGAATATACACGTAAGTTGGCTACTCCATGATTTCTTTTTGGTTGGAGCGTAAGCAATATTTGCCAAAAGATTTTCGGTAAACTTGGGCGATGGCTTTTCAATTTTCAAATCGGCTAAATCGAAATGCACTGCTTCTAACTCTTCAAAGTATGCCTTATACTCCACCGATTCAGACAATAGATTTTGGTGCTGTGACAAAATATCTTTTAAGGCACAACCATCCAAAATATCAAATATTTGTTCGTCAGTTAGCATTTGAATTATCATTTTAGTGCAAAACAAATTTTGTAGTTATTTTCGTTCATAACAAACTCTTCACTTCGCTTTTCAAGAGTTTTTTCATTTCATCAGCCAACCGTTTTCTGGCTCGATGAATTTTTACTTTGGCCGTTTCGGCACTGACATTCGTTACTTCGGCAATTTCTTCGAGCGATAATTCTTTTAAGTAAAATAAAGTTATCATGGTAGTATCATCGGCAGAAAGGTTTTGTAAGGCTCTTTGAATGACTATTTTCCTTTCGTTTTTTCTTAAATCATCGGCCGAATCGCTCGAATGACTTACCATAAATGCCTCTGATGAATTTTCAATATCAACTGCCTCTACTTTATTTTTACGTTTTTGCATCAAAGCCGCATTGAAAACAATTCGATAAAACCAAGTAGTGAATTTTGATTCAGAATTGAAGGAAGACAAAGCCCCAAAAACCTGCATAAAAGCATCTTGAGCTACTTCTTCGGCATCTTCTCGGTTATTCAGAATCCTGTACGCAACCGTAAAGGCATAGTCTTTATGGCGATTAATCAAGGCTGCGTAAGCCGATTTATCGCCAGTCTGAATACGATTGAGTAGGTTTATATCTTTCTGATTATCATTCACAACCAATTTGATGCAGATTGTTTTGAAAAGGTTACACTTGGCGTTAAAAAATTAGTTTTAAGTTCTGTACAAAAAATTATTTAAGAAAATCTGGGCCAACTATTTCAAAGACAAACCACTTATAATCAATACTTTAAATAATCATTGATTCTAAATTCTTAATTATTAATCAAAACAAGCTGTAACCTCAGTGCCGAAACCTGCATCCTATTGGCAAAATAAAATTTCAATACATATAAACATATACAAGATTATGGACCCAAGAGCAGCTATTGTAGCAATGTCGATTCCTATTACAGCCATTTTAGGCTTTGTCGGATTAATGATTATTTTAAGAAAATTCGATAACGACGAACGAATGGCAATGATTGAAAAAGGTATAGCATTACCTCAAAAACAAAGTGCAAAAGTAAATCCAGCGTCAGCACTCCGTTGGGGCTGTCTTTTTGTTGGGGTTGGACTCGGAATTTTTGTTGCAAACATGATTGCAAGCATCAAGCAAGACAACGAAGCACTTTATCCTGCTTTGATTATGTTTTTTGGTGGTGCGGGCTTATTAGTTTCGTACTATATCCAACTCAAAATCGACGAAAGAAGCAAGTAAAGTTCTGAATTCTGAGTGTTGAGTTCTGAGTTACTGTTACGTATTTTAAAAAATACGCTAAATTCTGTACTCAGAACTCTCAACCGCACGAGCGTCCCCGTCAGAATTCAGCACTACTTCCATTTAGCTAAATTTCCTTTGCCACCGATTGCCCAGCAGGCATCTTTGAAGCATGAAATTGCATGAAAAGATTCCGTATCAATGGCTTTCCATGCGGGTTCTCCCTCACTGAGTAGGCTCGTACCCGAGGTTCCGACCAATAGCAAATTTTTATTGGGTAACATCCAACCTGACTCCTTCAAGCCATCGGGTTTTGCAGCTGGCAAAAACTCCCAAGTTTTGCCAGCATCGTGCGTAATGGCAATATTATCAACTTTTTCTTTATCATTTTTATAGTCACCTCCCACGGCAATTCCTTGATTTTCGCTCCAGAAATGCAATCCAAAAATTCCAGCAGTTTGTCCTTTTTTGAACGGAGTCTGATACACTTGCCAAGTTTCACCTTTGTCAGGCGTAAAGAAAATTCTACTTTGAGTATTAAGCCATGCTTTACCATTTGGTTGAGTCGCTACGCAAGTCCCACTTGATGCAAAAGAGGCTTCGCCATCAAATACAGCTGGAAGTTTTTCTTTATCAATTCGTTGCCAAGTATTTCCAGCATCGAGTGTTCGTAAAATAAAAGGTTTGTCATCAATTGGGTCGCCAATCAAAATCCCTTCTTTTTCATTCCAAAAATCCATTGAATCAAAAAAAGCTCCTTTGTCTTTATATTCCAAAACAACTTTCCAAGTATTGCCCCCATCAATTGTTTTAAAAACCTTCGCTGCTCCTTCTTCAGCCAAACCCGCACTCATGATATAAGCCACTTTTTCGCTTACTCCATAAATATCCCTAAAGTCCAATTTCTCTGCACCACTGACCTTTATAACCTGCCACGTAGCTCCCGCATTGGTTGTTCGCAAAACAGTGCCTTTGCTCCCACCTGCCCACACGACTTTTTTGCTGATGGCATGAATCGAGCGAAATGAGGCATCTGTTCCTGACACTTGCTTTGTCCATTGGGCATTTATGGTATTGGCCGATAGCAAAATGAACAGTAAATGAGCTTTTTTCTTAAAAAACTGGCGAATCATAGCAAACAAAGAGAATAGTGGTTATTTTTGTAAAATGAATGGCCGAAAGTTACATATTTTCTATATTTTTTTACTCTTTTTAGTATCCAATTTTGCTTTGGCTCAAGAAGATGTTAAAATTGAATTAGGTAAAAAGAATATTTTACTGGAAGAAAACTTCACGATTAAGGTTATCATTCGTAACACCGACAAATCGATAATTAGTGCTTTTCCTGAGCTACCGAGCTTCTCAAAAGGAGCAAGACAAAAAGTATTCTCAAAAAATCCACTTGGCTATACCATTACTCAAACCTACACCCCAACCAAAGAAGGAAATTTCAAGATTCCGAGTTTCGTACTGACAGTCAACAACAAAGAATATTCAAACGAAGCATTTACTATCATAGTAAATGCACCCGATGATAATTCAGAAGATGAAAACGAAGCAGTTTCTCCAGAAAAAGCTAAAAGTAACGCTTTTTTGGCTATGAATGTCAGCAAAAATAAAGTTTATGTGGGTGAAGGTTTCAGAGTTTCTCTCGCCTTTTATGTGGCCGAAAGTAATACACTCAAAATGGATTTTGCAGATGATTTGAATACCCAAGTCGATGCCATTGCCAAAAAAATAAAATCTCCTGACTGCTTAGAACAAAGAATCTTGATTTCAGATTTGAAGGGAGTTCCGACAAATATTAACGGCAAAAAATATCTTTCCTACCAGTTTTTTGAAGCAAACTATTTTCCGCTTAATAGTAAGCCCATTACTATTCCTGCAGTTGAGTTAAGAATGGTTCAAACCATTAAAAACACCAAAGAAAGTATCATTTTTAAGGATATTCCTCAGACCATTTCGGTTTTGGATTTACCTGAGCATCCACTCAAAGATAAAGTTTCGGCTGGAAATTTTAGTTTAGTCGAGCAAATCGAAACTCGTAAAATCAATACAGGAAAGAGTTTTAGCTATTTATTCAAAATAGTAGGCGACGGAAATTTTTCTACGGTCAATGTTACTTCGCCAACAAATGATAGTTTTTTTGATTTTTACCCACCCGAAATCAAAGAAAATCGCCCCAATGGGCAACCAAGCAGAGAAAAACTCTTTCGATATCGGATTTTACCCAAAGATTCTGGTCAATATCAATTCGATAAATATTTCTTTTGGGTGTTTTTCAATACCAAAAAGGGGCAATATGATACCCTTAAATCAGCTCTAAAAATTAAGGTTTTAGGTAAAACTATTGCCGATAAAGATACCGATACTTCGAATGATATTTTTGCAGGTATAGATAAACTTGATACTTCCCGAACCGAAACCAATTATCAGGATGTTCTGAAAAACATTTCTAACTTACTGATAATATGCATGTTAGCAGGAAGTTTGTATTTATTTAATTGGGGTAGAACGAAAAAAGCCAATAATGAATAAGGTAGAGCAAACCAAACGTTGGAAGGTTTCGTTTTGCTGTTTTAATAACTAAAAAGTACAATTGATAATTAATAATTGATAATTAATACATGAGTAGCACTTACGGAAAAATCTTTAAAATATCGACTTTCGGAGAATCTCACGGAAAGGCAATCGGTGTAATTGTTGATGGCTGTCCAGCAGGAGTTGAATTCGATGAAAATTTCATTCAAAACGAATTAGATAGACGCAAGCCTGGTCAATCAAGAATCACTACGCAACGAAAAGAATCTGATGAGTTTCAAGTGCTTTCAGGAGTTTTTGAAGGAAAAACTACAGGAACGCCTATTGCAATGGTAATCCCGAACGAAGACCAACGCTCAAAAGATTACAGTCATATTGCTACTCAATTTCGTCCTTCGCACGCCGACTATACCTACACAGCCAAATACGGCAACCGTGATTATCGTGGTGGCGGACGTAGTTCGGCTCGTGAAACGGCCGCACGTGTAGCTGCTGGTGCATTGGCAAAAACGCTTCTTTCTACCAATAATATTACAATTCAAGCCTACGTTTCGCAAGTTGGTAAATTAAAGCTCAACAAGCAATACTGGGAACTCGACCTTGCAAAAACAGATGATAATGCGGTGCGTTGTCCTGACGAAGAAATGGCACAAAAAATGTTTGACTACATCGATGAAACTCGCAAAAAAGGCGATTCAATTGGTGGAATCATTACTTGTGTTATTAAAGGTGTGCCTGTGGGTTGGGGAGAACCAGTTTTTGATAAACTTCATGCCGAACTCGGTAAAGCCATGCTTGGAATCAATGCCGTGAAAGGTTTTGAATACGGTAGCGGATTCGAAGGCATTGAGTTATACGGCTCAGAACATAACGACGAATTTTATATCGGAGAAGATGGAAAGGTACACACCAAAACCAACCTTTCGGGCGGTATCCAAGGTGGTATTTCTAATGGTGAAGATATTTATTTTAAAGTAGCTTTCAAGCCAGTAGCAACAATTATGCAAGACCAAGAAAGTGTGAACGCCGAAGGCGAGAAAGTAATTGTCTCGGGTAAAGGACGCCACGACCCTTGCGTATTGCCCCGTGCAGTGCCAATCGTCGAAGCGATGGCTGCTTTGGTCTTAGCCGATTTCAGCCTAAGGGCAAAATCGAACAAAGTATAAAATATTGAGCATGTATTTTCAAGGAAGTCTTCGCTTTGAGCGAAGACTTCCTTTTTGTTATCTTTTCAATAAAGAAGTTTTCATTTTTTATTGAAAATATGATTTTTATTATAAATTTGATTATTTCAAAAAAAATAACCTAATTTGTTAGGATTTCTAAAAAATGTTCTAATTTTGTAATTAATAGGTATTTAGCTTTTCTAAAAATCAATCAGTGTAGTAAAAAATGGAGTTTATTAGTAACGAACTTGATGAATATTGTGTGGCTCATACCTCGGCTGAAGACGAGATTCTCAGCAAACTAAACCGAGAAACCCACGCTAAAGTCTTACAACCACGCATGTTATCAGGTCATTTTCAAGGACGTTTCCTTTCAATGATTTCACACATGATTCGTCCGATGAATATTCTTGAGATTGGTACTTACACTGGATATTCGGCTTTGTGCTTGGCCGAAGGGCTACAAGAAAATGGCAAATTACTAACCATTGATGTAAACGAAGAGTTGGAAGATTTCGTGAGAAGTTTTTTCAACCAATCGTCATTAAGAGACAAAATTGAGTTCAGAATTGGCAATGCAGCCGAAATCATCCCAACGCTCACACAAACATTCGACTTGGTTTTTATTGATGCCGATAAACTCAATTATGATAAATATTATGATTTAGTATTCGATAAAGTCCGTCAGGGAGGTTATATTATTTCTGATAATGTACTCTGGAGTGGAAAAGTGGCCGACCTAAGTAAGAAAGATAAAGATACGGTTTCGATTAGAGCATTCAACCAGAAGTTACACGATGACCCACGCACCGAAAATATATTATTACCCATAAGAGACGGCTTGATTTTAGTACGAAAGCTGTGATTGGTTACTGGTGAATAGTTCCAGTTTCTAATAACAAGTTTCCAAATAACAAATATCCAGTAAACAGATTCACCACTAACGAGTAACCATTAGAATAGAACCCATATTTTTTCCCAATAAAATGAAAAAAAACGTTGCTTTACTACTTTTGCTTATAAGCATTCAAGGAGTATTTGCCCAGCAGGCGATACTTCCTGAAGTCCCTAAAAAGTTAGAGTTTGCTGGTATAACCATAAAACTCGACGCAGATGCCCAAAAACTTGTTCAAAAAGAGGTCAATTCTTTACTTACCCCCGAAAACAAATATTTACTCGATAAATTAGAGCGAATTCAATGGTATTTTCCAATCATTGAGAATATCCTTGAAGAAGAAGAAGTACCCGAAGATTTTAAATACGTAGCTGTGGCCGAAAGTTCGCTTCTACCCGATGCCATTTCTACATCAAATGCCGTTGGTTTTTGGCAAATGAAGCCCACAACGGCACAAGAAGTTGGTCTACGAGTTGATAAAGACATAGACGAACGTAAGAACATTTATGCTTCTACAAGAGCTGCTGCTCTGTATATCAAACGTAATAATTTGATATATAAAAACTGGATTTCTTCACTTTTTTCTTACTCGCTTGGTGCAACTGGCGTAAGCAAGATTGTTCCCTCACAGTGGTCATACGCCAATGAAGTGACCTTCGATGCACAAACAGACCGTTATCTAATTAAAGCAATTGCCCATCGCATTGCCTTTGAATACAGAATTAATCGTTTGAAAGAATCTCGTTTTTCCTTCGTTGAATATAAAAAAACAAAAGGCAAAACACTAAATGATATTGCATCAATGGTTAATATTGATGTAAACGAATTGAAAAAATACAATTCGTGGTTGCTTACAAGTACAATTCCGACCGATAAAGATTATTCGGTAGCAATCTTAGTTCCTGCCGAAAACTTAGAAGATGTACAGTCAAAACTCAATCGTCAAAATGAACTGGCAACGAGTGATGCAGCGTTCCCGATTTTGAAAAGAGTTACGGTAGTGACAGCTTCGGAAGAAGAACCAATTTTTTACGAAATTAATGGTAAGAAGGGTATTTTGGCAAAACCAGGCGATGATGTAGCTTCATTAGCAAGAAGCGGAAAAATGAAAATTGCAGATTTTCTTCGCTATAATGATATGACAGACAAAGACTTAGTTGAAGAAGGTAAAATCTATTATTTAAAGAAAAAAGACCGCAAAGGCCCAGTGCCTCATCATGTGGTTTTGACAGGGCAAACAATGTGGCAAATTTCGCAAATGTACGGTATTCGTATGAAGAATTTGCTTCGCCTCAACCGTATGAATACTGTGCAAAGAATCCAGAAAGGTAGAGTGGTTTATTTACAGAAAAAAAGGCCTAAAGACCAACCAATTGAGTACCTAAATGGCAAGGACAGCGAAGAATTAGAGAAGGTACCAATGAAAGAGCAATATGATGGAAAAGAGGAAAAAGTATTGGTAAAAGATGCTCGTCAGCCAGAAACAACTAAAACACCAACCAAACCAACGACTAAACCTACAATTCCTGAAAGCGTAATCGTTGAAGAAAGTCCGAAGAAACCTACTCGACCAGTAAGAGAAGAGGATGATATAATTGTGATTTCGGATAAAGATGAGGTAACTCCAACCGAGACCAAGAAATCACCAGTTGACCCAACACCGCCAGCTGCGGTAAAGAGTACACCAGTGAATCCGACGCCAACTACTGTAAAAACTGCTACAACGCCAGCACCAACAACTACTGCATCGAGCTCGGGCGTACATACAGTTGATGTTGGGCAAACACTTTACAGCATTGCTCGTCAGTATAATATCTCGATAAAGGACTTGGCTGAATGGAATAATATCACAACCAACGAACGTGTAAAAGTAGGACAAAATTTAATAGTTAAACAATCAAAAGGAAATACTACTGCCGCGGTTGTAGAACCAAAAACATCAAAACCTGTTACTTCAAGTACATCTCATGTTGTACAAAAGGGAGAAACACTTTATAGTATTTCGAAGCGTTATGGCGTAACAACTAAACAAATACAAGAGTGGAACAGCATGAACGACCAAAATGTAAAACTTGGACAAAAGCTGATAATTAAGAAATAGTCCATTGTCAATGGTCGATAGTCCATAGAATGAGGATAACCTTAAAGTTTTCAGTTAATATGAACTGATTATAACCAGTTAAAAATAATGATTTTAATAGATAATACTTGTATTAGTGATGATGTTGCCGACAAAATGTTTGTCTGTGATTTAGAGAAATGTAAGGGAGCGTGTTGTGTAGAAGGAGATTTAGGGGCTCCACTCGAAGAAGCAGAATTATCTATTTTGGAGGAAGTCTATGAGCAAGTAAAACCCTACCTCTCGGCCGAAGGTATAAAGGCCATAGAAGAACAAGGAAAGTATATCAAAGATTGGGAAGGCGATTATTCGACCACAACAATCGGAGATAGAGAATGTGCCTATGCTATTTATGACGAAAATAAGGTTCTGAAATGTGGCATCGAACAGGCTTATCTTGACGGTAAGATTTCTTGGAAAAAACCAATTTCTTGTCATCTCTACCCTATTCGTATTACTAAATATGAAAGCTACCATGCACTTAACTATGACCGTTGGTCAATTTGTAGTGATGCTTGTTCGTTAGGTGAAAAACTGGGTGTACCTGTTTATAAATTCTTGAAAGAGCCGCTCATCAGAGCATACGGCGAAGCCTGGTATGCCGAGTTGGAGAAAGAAATTAGTAAAACCCCTAACTCCTAAAAGGGATTTTTGAATGTTATAACGTCGGCAAGGCTTAGGCCCCGTAGCGGACACACTTGCCGACGTTGATGTAATCAAGTTTTTATCAAAAATGGCTGAAAATAGATTTGATGATATCTATGATGTTGTTCGACTTATACCAAAGGGTCGGGTGACAAGTTACGGAGCTATCGCTAAATATCTTGGTGGTGGTGGTGCCAGAATGGTAGGCTGGGCTATGAATGCTTCGCACGGGGAGTTTGATGTGCCTGCTCATCGGGTTGTTAACCGAAACGGTGTGCTTACAGGAAAGCATCATTTTGGTGGCAATCGAATGCAAGAATTGCTTGAAAGTGAAGGAATCAAGGTGGAAAAAGACCAAGTTGTCGATTTCAAAAAACTTTTCTGGAACCCATCCGACGAACTACTTTAACCCACTTTTGTTTCTTCGGCAAGCATCACTGCAATACCTTACTTCATCCCATACTTTTTCCCATTTTTTTCGCCACGTAAATGGTCGTCCACAAGTAATGCAGGTTTTTGATGGTAGATTTTCTTTTTTTACCCCTTTCATTGCTTAATTGAAATTTTCTAC
>JALQYE010000389.1 GCA_023254245.1 Emticicia sp. | reverse complement strand
TATGCTCATTATTTCCGTTTCAATGAGATTTACCACGAACAAAAATATCGCCCGAGAGATAGTCCACAAAAGCCACCCACAGGCAGACCAATAACAGTAGATTGGGACGCAGTTTATAACATGAAAGAAAACCCTAAAATGGCAGATTTTCCTCAAAGCTCTGAAATTTGGCAGAAGTTGTATAATTTCAATAAAACTTATATGGCTTTGCTAAATAATATTCACGATGCCTGCAATGGTAACCCGCAATTATTGATGCAGGGAATTGCATTGATGTATGATTTGAAATACAAAGCTCTCGAATTAATGAAAATTCCAATTTCCGAAGGCAGCAGTATTACTGTCGGACCAAGTTTTGAGTATGTAGAATAGAGATAAAATTATACTTAGAATATGGGTAATAAATGGAATCTTTTTAAAAACTCTCATTGCCGTCAGTTAAAACTGACGGATGCCTTCATAAAACAACTTTGACTTTAGTCAAAATGGGTGTTTCGACTAAAGTCAAAGTTGTTTTGTTTCTCCCAATAACCGTCAGCTAAAGCAGACGGGGTCGCCCAGACGGCAATGAATTTTAAATTCTCAAAATTATTGAACTCAATCCTTCGTAACCGACCAAAATAGTAGCAACCAACCAATAACCAACAAAGTACCACCAATAGGAGCAACTGCTCCAAATACGTTGAGGCCCGTAAAACATATTGTATATAAAGCTCCGCTAAAAATCAATACACCCGCCAAAATACAATAGCCACTGTAAGTAAGAGTTTTATTTGAAATATGTTTCGATAAAATCCCTATCAAAACCAATGCAATGGCATGATAAAATTGGTAGCGAACGCCTGTTTCAAAAGTCTCGAATCGCCCACTTGCCGTAAGCATTGGTTTAAGAGCATGAGCTC
>JALQYE010000388.1 GCA_023254245.1 Emticicia sp. | reverse complement strand
TCAACTTTCGACATTACATTTACATCTATTGAGCCAGCTACAATCTTTGTGCGAAGTTCGTCTTGTAGTTGTTTTTTTACTGAACTATCCTCCAATTGAAGCATGCCAATATAGGTTTGCTTAATAGGAGAAGAATCGGGGAGAAGCTCAAAATACTTGGTGATTTCTGTTCCTTCTGTAAATGGCTCTAAACGTAGTTTTTCTACTTGTTTATTGATTAAGCGGTCTAACAGATTCAGATATTCTGTGATTCTTTTGGCTCTGTAATCTTCAACTTTTTCGGTAATTGGCTCATAAACTTCATTATTTTCTTGGCAATGGAACGCTCTCATTTTTTCGATGAGTTCGTGTTCGATGATAGAAATAACTGAAGAAATACCGAAACGGGCAACTTTTAATGGGGTATCAATAGTGAATCCCAAACCCATAACGGGAATATGAAAGGTATGTGCTTGTACTTTGGTCATGTTTGATTAAAAAATTTAACAAAGCAAGCCAAAATGTGAGGTTTAAAACATGATATTTATCATGGATTGAATTTTTAAGCGGGAGTATGCGTTAGACGAAGCAGTATTTACTCCGTAATTAACCATCCAGCAAATGGTTTTACTGTCGCACAATTCGGACTACCATCTTTTCCAGTACCTGGCACATACGTTTCTAAAATAGCAGTAGGGTTATTATAAAGTTGTTCTATTTGCTCCCATGTAATCCCAGTCAAAGGTACTTTGAGCCTCCTTGACCAAGCAGAATCGAATTGACCTGCATAAGTTCCGATTCCAATGTAAACGAATTTATCACTTGAGCCTTGAACAAACTCACCCGAAAGTTTGGGTGGGTCCTTTTTCTCCGTATCCTCTTTTATCAGAATTGAAAACTCAAAAATCAAGTCATTAGTGGTA
>JALQYE010000387.1 GCA_023254245.1 Emticicia sp. | reverse complement strand
AGTTGATGATAATGGTGGAAATCTCTACCAGCCAAAACTGCAACCCACTAAACCATTCTACTTTTATGGAGCTGACGAGAAAGATGGTGTGACCACATTCTCTATCTATCGGATTACATCGGATTAAGAAACTTTTGGAATGTACAAATATCTCTGCTTCTGAATCCTGGTTCTAACATCCTTCACGATGCGGATCAGTTAAAATAGAGGCTTAGTAGAGCCTCTATTTTTGTTACCCAGCGTAGAGTTAGAGCCTGGTATAATGAGCCTATGAAAGAAATCTATTCCTCAGTGAAGTTTCATTGGGCTATTGCTACAATCGCAGCCACGGGAACGGTTCTCGTTTTTGAAATTGATCCTAGTTCAGATTTGATAATACTTGGAAGCCCAGTTGTCGCAGCGGTTATCGTGACTTGTGCAGGATTAATTCTATTTTCCAGGGAAATAACAGTAGATATTTTAGAGAGGTTCAATATATTGATTCTCTTTACGCCCCTTGTTGCTATTCCCACTCTTTTATTTGCTTTTTTCAATCAGTCGCAGTATGGTTCGATGATTCTCATCCTTGGATTATTTAACATTGGATTGGTTACGGCTCTGCAAGCCATTGAAGTTTTTCTCTTTACTTTTTTTCTCAAGAAAGCCCTTCATAAACTAAGGGTTGGAACGTAGGCATATTTTTGTTTCTGAACAATGGTTCTAACATCCTTCACGATGCGGAGCTAGGTAAGTTTATGCTTATACAAGCCTCTTTTTTCATGACTGGAATAGGACGTTCTAACCCATCGATATTTTTTTGAGTAAGGTAAAGAAGATAACTAGTAAAATCATTCGTATTGTGGTAGATAGTATGATATAGAATTATGATTGACTAAGAACCGTAAATATATGTCCGGACACATTTTAC
>JALQYE010000386.1 GCA_023254245.1 Emticicia sp. | reverse complement strand
TCGGCCTTAGCTCGACTTAATAAAGGTAGTATTAGCCTTTCAGTAGAAATCATCAATAGCAAAAATCAAGTTATTGGGATTTCCTTTGGAGTTATTATAAATTGTCAATTCGTTTTGAATATTAAAACGAGTTTCGGCTTCTGGCAGGTGCTTCCAAGCCATCCAAGGATATTCAAATTCAAACGAACGATTTTTGATAAGCTCGGCATATAAACCACCATCGGCCGCAAAGTTGATATCTTCAAAGAAAATACCGTACATGGTTGGCTGAATCGTGACTAAGGGTTTAGTGGCATCGACTTCTACTTTTGTGGTTTTCTGTGCAAAAGCACTTATGGCAAGGCAAAAAGAGGTTATGAATGTTAGGGTTTTTCTCATAGAGTTTGATTTTGTTGTAATTTCATCAAATATAAGTGTCAAATCTACACTTTTGAAATGCAAATTAAATTAATTTTCTAAAAAGTCTTAGAGGATTGTCTGAAATTTACGCTTAAAAAAATATTCAACAATAATAACAGAGTACATAACAAATCTCCCAAAATACATTTTTGGTCTATGTAATTTATTCTTTCTTCTCAAAAAAACGCTAATTCTTTGAAAAACAGCTACTTTTATTAGTTCTTACATCACCTAAACTAAATGAAAATAAAACTTTACTTCTTACTGCTCATTCCTATTATTTTTGGCTTCCAATTATCTGCTCAGACGGTCAATGAACAGAAATATACCATTCATATTAAGCGAGCTTCGGAAAAAATAAAGATTGATGGAGTTTTAGATGAACAAACATGGACAACTGCAGAAAAAACGCCAGCATTTCGTCAGCAATTTCCTTATGATACCTCAACTGCGATTCAACAAACGACAGCAAGAGTAGCCTTCGATGATGAATTTTTATACTATAGTTTTGTGG
>JALQYE010000385.1 GCA_023254245.1 Emticicia sp. | reverse complement strand
TTTTTTTAAAAATTCAACTCTTTTTTCTTCATCATTTGATATAATTTTAGACAATTTTTCAATTTCATCTTGTTTATATCTACTCAATAAATAGCCAGAATCAACGAGACTATTCCAATTACTTCTTGCCTCCATTCCTTGATGAACATTAAAAAGTCTGCCCTTTTCGAGGGCAAAGCGTAAAGGTTCTTTTCTGTCAAAACTCAGATTATTTTCTTCAATTCTTTGCCAAAATAATTCTGTTTCAACGCTAACGCTTTCATTCCACTGTATCAGAAAACCATCTATCAACGATTTTAAACCAACTGAGCTTAATTTCCCTTTTTCTAAACATGTTAATATTTCATTTCTCGCCCAATCGTGATGGTTTGAAATGTTTTCTTTCTGTGAAATATTGAGTTGTTTATTGTTTATATTCAGTTCTTTTGAAATAGCTAACATTTTTAAAAATTCATTAGCTTTTATCAAAGTTTCGTTGGTAACGGGCATATTTCTAATGAATTTTAAGAAAATTAAGAATATTATTACTTAGGTTTTCAAATATATGAAATATCCCGTAGGGATTAAATATTGGTAGAAAAAAGTGTAATTTTCACAAAAAAGTCCTGTAGAGAAGAAATCGATGTTGCGTACCTACGGCACGCCGATATTAGGAGTTGATTTATAAGCTACCGATATTTAATGCCTAACGGCATATCGAAATCGCAAAAACAAAACCCTTACGAAACTATTTCGCAGGGGTTTTGATATATTACAGAGTAAAAAATTGGCTAAAAACCCCGAAGGGGTGCAAAGATTATAGTATAAAATCAATTTAATAGTAAAAAAACTCCGAAGGAGTGGTATAAAATGCACGAATCTAACAAAACAAAACCCCTACGAAGCAATTTCGCAGGGGTTTTTGATATAATTCAGAATC
>JALQYE010000384.1 GCA_023254245.1 Emticicia sp. | reverse complement strand
GATTTTATCAAAACCACGGGGCTTGGCTCTATTGGTTTAAGTATTTTACCTTCTTTTTATTCTTTCGCCGAAACTCAGCAAGGCCTACCACGAAAAAGCCCCGAATCTCAAGGAATTTCTTCCGAAGGAATTCGCAACTTCTTGAAAGCTATTAAAGAATCTGGCCTCGAATGGCACAGTTTTATGCTACTCCGACACGGAAATGTAGTAGCCGAAGGTTGGTGGAAACCATTTGCGGCCGAAAACAAACATACCCTTTACTCTCTCTCAAAAAGTTTTACGAGTTCGGCCATTGGTTTTTTAGTAAACGAAGGTAAAATTTCGGTAGAAGACCAAGTAATTAAATTTTTCCCTGACGAAACACCAATATCACCCAGCGAAAATTTGAAGGCTATGAAAATCAAGCATTTGCTAACAATGAATACGGGGCATCACACCGATTCGATGCCCGATATTCGTGCAAAACCTGAGCAAAGTTGGGTAAAATCGTTCCTCGAAAAACCTGTCGAACATGAACCAAGTACATTTTTTATGTACAATACAGGGGCAACCTATATGCTCGGTGCAATTTTACATAAAGTAACTGGGCAAACACTTGAAGAATATTTACAACCACGTTTGTTTGCTCCGTTAAATATCACAGGCTACGACTGGGAGAAATCTCCGCAGGGTCTGAATACGGCAGGCTATGGCTTACGTGTAAGTACCGAAGATATTGCAAAGTTTGGTCAATTTTATCTGCAAAAAGGTAAATGGAAAGGCAAGCAACTTTTGCCCGAGAGTTGGGTAGAAACAGCCACAAGCAAACAGACAACTTCGCAGGCTGGCGATAACGATTGGTCGCAAGGATACGGTTATCAGTTTTGGCGTTGCAAACCAGGATTTTATCGTGGCGATGGTGCTTATGGCCAATTTTGCATGGT
>JALQYE010000383.1 GCA_023254245.1 Emticicia sp. | reverse complement strand
ATTAAGCTTTGGAATGGATTTAGGTAAATTAGGATTAGACAAATTAGATTTACAATAATTGTAAATCACTATTGATAACCGAGCTTAGGCTCAAACCTTACAATTCCTGACACGGTGTAAGGCAAAAACTAAAACGTCATGCGTCACGGAGACAAACAAAACAACTTAGGCCGTAAGAAGGCACACAGAGAAGCTTTATTAATGAATTTAGCTTGTCAATTAATCATGCACAAGCGTATCGTAACAACTCTAGCAAAAGCTAAAGCGTTAAGAACGTATTTTGAGCCATTGGCTACAAAAACTAAGAAGACAGGTAGTAAAGATATTATCAGTCATAACCACAGAATTGTGTTTAGCTATTTAAACGACAAAACTGCTGTTAAAGAATTATTTACAGTAGTTGCTCCTAAAATTGCTACTCGTCCAGGTGGTTATACTCGTATCATCAAATTAGGTATTCGTCCTGGTGACAATGCTGAAAAAGCAATGATCGAATTAGTAGACTTCAACGAAATCTATGGTAACTCAGTAAATGCTGCTGCGGAACCAGCAAAGAAAACTCGTAGAAGTAAAGCAACTGCTGCACCTAAAAAAGCTGCAGAAGCGACTACAACAGAGGAAGCAACTGATTCTACACCAGAAGCAGCTGCTGAATAATGATTAATGTGAATTAAGATATAAGGCAAGACTTTGGTCTTGCCTTTTTTTTGACTAATTTTGACCAACTAATAAGACCCTATACAATGAGCGCACAACCCGCAGTTTTAGTTCTAGCCGATGGCAATGTATTTCATGGACAAGCATTTGGAAAAATTGGCACCACTACAGGTGAAATCTGTTTTAATACAGGGATGACAGGTTACCAAGAAGTATTTACGGATCCAAGCTATACTGGGCAGGTGATTATTATGAACAATGTACATAT
>JALQYE010000382.1 GCA_023254245.1 Emticicia sp. | reverse complement strand
CAATTCGCTTGTGCTAATTGAGAAATCACTCCAATCGCACCTTTATGGAATTGAAATCTATGGGAGGGTAGTAGGTTGAAATCAACAGGTTTTACTCCAATCGCACCTTTATGGAATTGAAATGCGGGGTCCCCTGGATATTTCATTAGCACACCTCCGAACTCCAATCGCACCTTTATGGAATTGAAATTGATTGCGAAATCGTTGTAACCAGAGCTGACCTTGAACTCCAATCGCACCTTTATGGAATTGAAATACGATAAAAATTATGCAGGTAATCAGACAGAAATCAACTCCAATCGCACCTTTATGGAATTGAAATTAAGTTCTTTATAAAGTACAATAACTATCTTCAATACTCCAATCGCACCTTTATGGAATTGAAATTCAACCAAGAACCTGCGTGGTTCTGGGCAATTAGAGCACTCCAATCGCACCTTTATGGAATTGAAATTTTTATCGGTGTCTGAATTGTAGGCAACCTTTCCCTACTCCAATCGCACCTTTATGGAATTGAAATAATATTTTTTGAGAAAAGTTGTTCAAATCAATTTTACTCCAATCGCACCTTTATGGAATTGAAATTAGGTTCAGTTATTTTGACTTTGCCTTTCTCATAGTACTCCAATCGCACCTTTATGGAATTGAAATAAACGAAGAAAGCAAATTAATAGCTTGGGAATGCTTAACTCCAATCGCACCTTTATGGAATTGAAATGCTTCGGAACGGCAACTAAGAGACGCAATTACTAACTCCAATCGCACCTTTATGGAATTGAAATAAATGTTCGTCATACATTTGAAATGCGGCCTTTTCACTCCAATCGCACCTTTATGGAATTGAAATAAATATGGGTAAAAGACGAAATAAAAAGGCAAGAAAACTCCAATCGCACCTTTATGGAATTGAAATAAACCTCGAAGTCCTTTGTCGG
>JALQYE010000381.1 GCA_023254245.1 Emticicia sp. | reverse complement strand
ATTGATTTCTTTTTGGCGAAAGTTACAAAATAATATTAATTAATTTATTCTTGATACTTAAAGTTATTGAGTTAGGTATTTGTCCAGAATTATCACATACTTACGTAGGAGAAATTCTTAAAAAAACGAACTTCAGCCTCACCTCAAACGCACATGGCGGCCGCCGCTGCGGTGCATTAGTGTAATGAACAGCACTTTTATTGCCAAAATGGAACAAGTGTTGTGGTTATACCAACAAATTTATGAGCCAGAATACCCTGTTGTTTGTTTCGATGAACGTCCATGCTTTCTCATTGGAGATTCAGTTGAATCTATATCTATGCAAACTGGTAAAGTAAAAAAAGAACACTATGCTTACGAAAAAAATGGGTCATGTGCTTTATTGGCAACCATTGAACCTCTCACTGGTAAGCGATTGGTACAAGTTCATTCACAAAGAACAAAAAAAGAATACACTATTTTTATGATAGAGCTTGCAAAAAATTACCCGAATGCAAAGAAAATTCGATTAGTTCAAGACAATCTCAATACGCATAATACCAGCTCTTTTTATGAAAATTTGCCTGCTGATGAAGCATTTGAATTAGCTCAAAAGTTTGAATTTTATTACACACCAAAGTCTGCAAGCTGGCTTAATATGATTGAGATAGAGTTTTCAGCCTTATCAAAACAATGCCTTAATCGTAGAATACCAACGAAAGAATTACTCGAAAAAGAAATCTTAACAATTGTCAAAGAACGAAATGATAAACAAATTAAAATTGATTGGCAATTCTCTATTCAAAAAGCAAGAACTAAACTCAATCGACATTACAATAAGGTAAATGACTCAAATTAAAAAATTATACTAACTTAGTTTACAGTGTACTAAACAAATATAAATAGTAAGTATAACTACTCATAGATTTATTTGTATTATTCATTGTAAAATAGAAAAGCCAC
>JALQYE010000380.1 GCA_023254245.1 Emticicia sp. | reverse complement strand
CGTTGGCTCAAAAACTGTGGCATGGTTGAGATATTATTTTTTAAGTAAATAGGCATAAAGAAAACCGCAACAATAATTAAGGTAGCGGCCGCCATCCACTCATAAGTTGAGATACCCAAGCCCATCGAGAACCCATTACCCGACATACCAATCATTTGTTCGGCTGAGATATTAGAGGCAATCAACGATGCCCCAATTGCCCACCAAGTAAGTGAGCCTTCGGCTAAGAAGAAATCTTTGGTTGAGGTTTGAGCCGATTTCTTTTTGTTGTAAATCCAGTAGCCATAGCCTGCCACAATGATAAAATAAAATAGAAAAACTAAGTAGTCAAGTGTTTGTAGTTTCTGCATATTGCTTAGGGTTAATTAATAAGTGTCAAAAATACATTTTTAGATTTGTTTAAACAAATTAAGAGATAAAATTTGCTTTTTCAAAGAAAAATCATGGTTTTTAAGGGAATTAACTACGCATAAATACTTGTCCATCTAATAAGAATTTTACAAACAATACTTATTTTTTTGTTATAAAGTAAGATTTCTCTATTTTTACGAAAAAACTGTCCCGTTTTGAATAGAAATACAATCAGGCTTCTGGTTTTACTCGGTACGCTTTCGATTACGGGAATTATTGCTGTGCAAGCCTACTGGGTAAAACGTGCTTTCGACTTAAAAGAACAACAATTCAGACAAACCGTCATGATTTCGCTGCGAAATGTAGCGAACCGAATTTCTACGCTTTATAAACTCTCGAAGTTTGATAACCCAGTTACGCAACTTTCCTCAGATTATTACGTAGCCAATCTACGAGTGCCACTCGATGCCGATGTACTGGAACATTACCTAAAAGAAGAGTTCAAGAAGCAAAATCTCAATACGCCTTTTGAATACGGTATCTATGATTGTGAGAGCGAAAAAATTGTTTATGGCTCTTATATTGATTCTGATTTCGA
>JALQYE010000037.1 GCA_023254245.1 Emticicia sp. | reverse complement strand
GAAACCATATCTTTTTGAGCAATAAAAAAGTCACAAGTTTTACAACCTGTGACTTTTTATTTTATGACTCTTCTTCTTCCTCGCCTCCTTCTTCTTCAGATGATTCATCAGACTCTTCTTCTTCACCTTCTTCCTCCTCTTCGTCGTACTCCTCTTCTTCTTCGCTTTCTTCCTCCTCTTCGTCATACTCCTCTTCTTCTTCGTAGTCTTCTTCTTCTATACCTTCAAATTGAGACTCGTACTCGTATAAAATCTCATCGAATTCACCATCACCTTCATACTCAAGTTCATAGAACTCTTCAGGTTCTTCTTCATCATATTCTATTATCTCAATATTTTCGAAAACATCAAAACTTTTATAATCTTTTTCTTTATACACAACAAAGTTTTTCTTGTCGTAGCCTTTACCATCATTAATGATAGATTTTTTGTCATCAACCCAGGTATCATCTGAATCTGGAATTGGAGTAGAACGTCCAAAAATCCAACAATCGCCTAAGTTAAATTTATTATTAATCAAGTAATTATATGGCATATAGCAATAGCCTTTATCACCCCATGCAGTTCCCCATGAATTTCTTACAATAAACATTTCGTCAACATCAGAATACCCTACGCACAACATAGCATGAAGACCATGTGCCGAACGAGAGGCTTCGTCGGGAGATGGCATTGGCACAATTCCATGATTTTTAGAACACGAGTCAAATGACGGGAAAAGTGCAACACCAAAAACAATTGGATAACCATCAGCTAATGCTTTTTTCCAATCATCAAGTTTTACTGGAATGAACTTCTTTTGCTCAATTTTAAAGTTACTGGCAGCTTCATATGATTTCTCGTGAGGTTTTTCATTGACAAGCTTAGTATCGTAGGGCCAGGTATCTTCTTTACAAGCTCCCACTTTCATCAAACTGTCAACTGCATATTGAATATGGCTACCAGAATCTTTGATTGGGCCACCAGCTCGCAGACGAGCATTGTAGTAGATAAACAAACGACTAACATCGAATGCTTTTTTACTTAAATATTTTTTGATTAAGTATTCGTAAGCTCCAGCAACAGCATTTGCTGTACAGCTACTTAATTGTTGTTGGTTTTCGACAGGTGTCATGTACTGTCTTAAATCTACTTTTGCAGGAACACCCGATTCTCTCACTTTTGATGAAGGGCGATAGCGTTCTGCATTGGCACTGGGTGCTAAATATTCGTACCCTTTAATAGTTCCATCTTCAAATTTTAAGCTCATAGTAAATAATTTGTGCTAAATGCGTTTTTAAGTATAATTAAGTGAATTGATTTAATACAATTTTTGAAGTTGCGGCGTAGAAGTTTATAGAGGAGCAAAAGATTTCACAAATAAAGAAAAACTTCATAAAATATTGTATAGGAACACAGCTATATTAAAAAAGTCATCAAAATTTTAATTTCTGATGACTTTGCACTAAGTTTTTATATGCTTTATTTATCTAAGTAATCTTGAAACATTCGCTGCATGAGTGCTTTCCCAGAATCTTGGTCTTTTGGCGTTATTGCTCCACTTTGCTGAATCACTTTATGGCCTACATTATCATATACGAGTTGTTTTGATTGATTAATGAACCCGAAACCATTGTTAAATGCAAAAAACGCCCAAGGTTTGGTTTTAGGGTCAAAAATATTTTTACTCCAATTATACGCATACGCATTGAGATTTACTTGACGAAGAATTGTTGAAGCCAAATCTATTTGGGAATATACATTTGAAACCTCAATACCTTTTTTATCCAAAGCTCCACCTAACCAAAGCATTGGAATCTTAAAATCATCTACTTTTTTACCAGTGTCAAGAATTCGATGTCCATGGTCGGCTATTATCACAATTAAAGTATTATTCCACCAAGCTTGCTTTTTTGCTTCTGCGATAAAATTACCCAACGATTGGTCTGCGTAATACATAGCATTCATAAACTTGCTATCAACATCTTCTCCAACAAATTTAGTTTCAATAGGAACTTCAAATGGCTCGTGGCTGCTGAGAGTCAATATTGTAGAGAAAAAAGGCTGATTTATATTGGCGTGGTCTTGTAAAAACTTCTTATATACAGCTCCATCTTGAGCCCCCCACTTAGAGTTCCAGTCCTTTGGGTCAAAATCTTGCTTACTGATAATTCGCTGAAAATCAGCTTCGTATAAATAAGATTTGATATTAGCAAATTCAGTTTCTCCGCCATAATAAAAGGCTGTTGAATAAGCATTATCACCAAAATCTTTACTCAAAACAGGCAATTTGGCTGATTTATTCGGCTCTGTAATAATTGAGGTTGTGGGCTGAGCTGGATACCCACTCAAAACTGCTGGAAGTCCTTTATCTGTGCGGTCACCACTGGCGTATATATTCGAGAAATATATTCCTTCAGATTTAAGAGCATTAAACTGCGGAGTAACTGCTTGGCCGTCAATGGTCTTCTCAGTAGCTTTCTTTGTAAAACTCTCCCAAATTATAAAAATCACATTAGGCTTTTTGAGGTCATCTTTCAAAACTTTTTGAGTAGTGTTTGAAGTAGTGTAAAGTTCTTTTATTGTTTCGGTAAGTGATTCCTTAGGTAGATACGTAAACGGATTTACTTTATCATAAGTACCATTTACAATCGAACTCATAAAATTCCAAGGGGCATTGATAGCCGAAATATTAGCAAAGTTATTGGTAGAAAAATAAACTGTACTTTGGTTCATTGGCGAAATCCCCAAACTTCCACGAATTGGAATAATTAAAGCAACCAAACAAAAAATAGCTACTGGAATGAACGGGAGGTTTTCAATGTGATTCCAATTATCAATATTTCGAGTAATGATTCGATAAACTATGTAAGAAGCAATGATAAGTAGTATAATAAAACTTATAAAAAGCTGTAATAATGGCGAAGAACTTACTGAAGCCCAAGCTTCTTTTGGGGATTTTAGATAATACAATGGCGTAGCATCGAGTCGATAACCCCATGTATTAAAAACCTGTAAATCTATAACAACAATTAGGGTTATAAAAAAAACTGCCACGAATGTGTAAGAAAAAATCCAGTTTTCGAGACGACTCTTCCTTATAAAATTTGAAATACAAACCAACATAAATGGAATAACCGATAAGTAGCCAGACATTGAGAAATCCATTCTGATTCCATTCCAGAAAATCCCCCAAACAGTTTCAAGGGTGAGTAGTTTCGTATCTTCAATATGATAGCTCAAAAAAATCACTCTTGCAGAAAGGAAGAATATCACCCAAAAGCAAAAATAAATTAGCAGAAATTGTAAGCGTTCTTTCATTAAATTGGTTTGATTTGCTTAATTTAGCCCAAATATAAGATAAGAAATGATATTTGTAAATTTTTAAATAAAGAACAGATTATAAAATATTGATTTTCAAACAATTACATCATATCCTACAAATCCTTATATTTTTGTTTCTAATGAGATATTTTTCCACTGATAACCAATAACAATATTATTCGTAAACAATTAAAGCAATGGCAAGATTAAGATTTAAAGCAGTTGAAGAAGCACAAAATCGAACTGCTACAAAAGTAGAAATTCCAGCAGGAAAAGTAACCGACTTTTATGGTTCAAACATATTTAATGACGAAGTAATGCGTGCAATGCTTTCACCAGAAGCATACATGAAGGTTACGGTAGCTATTAAGAGCGGCGATAAAATTGACCGTGAGATTGCCGACGAAGTGGCTGCTGCGATGAAATCATGGGCAGTTTCAAAAGGTGCTACGCATTATACCCACTGGTTTCAGCCATTGACAGGCGGTTCGGCCGAAAAGCATGATGCTTTTTTTGATATTAATCTTGATGGAAAAGCAGTTGAAAAATTCAAAGGTAGTGCTTTAACTCAGCAAGAACCAGATGCGTCCTCGTTCCCAAATGGTGGTATTAGAGCTACATTTGAAGCTCGTGGCTACACAGCCTGGGACCCAACTTCTCCTGCATTTATTATGTATAATGAAGCAGGAACGGGAACTTTGTGTATTCCTTCGATTTTTGTTTCATATACGGGTGAGCTACTCGACTCGAAATCTCCATTATTGAAGTCGCTTCATGTACTTGATAAAGCTGCTACAGAGGTAGCTATTATTTTCGACCGCCACGTTGAAAAAGTTTCAGCAACACTTGGAGCAGAACAAGAATATTTTTTGGTTGACAAATCGTTGTTCAATGCTCGCCCTGATTTGATGATGTCGGGTCGCACGGTTTTCGGTCACCCACCAGCTAAAGGACAACAACTTGATGACCACTATTTTGGTTCGATACCTCCTCGTGTTAACGCGTTCATGGTTGACTTTGAATTTGAAGCACTAAAATTAGGGATTCCTGTACGTACTCGTCACAACGAAGTTGCACCCGCTCAATTTGAGGTTGCTCCTACCTTTGAAGAAGTAAACTTGGCTTGCGACCACAACATTTTGTTGATGGATTTGATGAGAAAAATTGCCAGAAAACACAACTTCGAGGTACTTTTCCACGAAAAACCATTTGCAGGAATCAATGGTAGCGGAAAACACAATAACTGGTCGCTCGGAACAGATACAGGTGTAAACTTACTGGGCCCAAGTACAAAACCAAAAGAAAGCTTGCGTTTTGTTACCTTCTTGGTAAATGTAGTTAAAGCTGTGCATGATAATGCAGACCTCCTTCGTGCAAGTATTGCTTCAGCAGGTAATGAGCACCGTCTTGGGGCCAATGAAGCTCCACCTGCGATTATTTCTATCTTCTTGGGAACCCAAATGACAAAAGTTTTGAATGACCTCGAAAATAAAGAAATTGTATCAATAGAAAAAGGAGAAAATGCCTACATCAAACTCGGTTTGAACCGTATTCCATCTATCTTACTTGATAATACTGACCGTAACCGTACCTCTCCTTTTGCCTTTACAGGAAATAAGTTTGAGTACCGTGCAGTTGGCGGTTCGGCAAACTCTGCTCAACCCATGATGATTCTGAATACGATTGTGGCAAACCAATTAGAAAAATTCAGAGCTGATTATGATGCTGAAATGACTGACCATGAAGGTAAAAAAGAAGAGGTTATCGTAAAAATTCTGAAACGATACATTAAAGAAAGTAAAAAGATTTTGTTTGAAGGAAACGGCTATGGTGATGAATGGAAAGAAGAAGCGGCTAAAAGAGGTTTATCAAATATTGCCAGCACACCAGAGGCTTTAAAAGCATATCTGAACAAAGATTTTATCGAAATTTTTGAGCGTTTAGGGGTACTTACCGAACGAGAATTCCATGCCCGCTATGAGATTGAATTAGAAAACTATATCAAGAAAATTCAAATCGAATCTCGCTTAATTGGAGATTTAGCAATGAATCACGTAGTTTCAACTGCCGTTAAGTACCAAACACGTCTGGTTCAAACTGCTAAAGCATTGAAAGATATGGAGTTGGTCAACGAAGCAACCCCTGTTATTAATATCATTAAAGAAATCTCTGAGCGTGTTACTATCATTTCTAAATTAGTACATGAAATGACTGAAGCACGCAAACGAATCAATAATCTTGAAGATATTGAAGAACAGGCAAAACTTTATGGAACTGAAGTAAAAGGATTCTTTGAAGAAATCAGATATCATGTTGATAAATTAGAGATACTAATTGATGATGAAGATTGGCCATTAGTAAAATACCGAGAATTGTTATATATTCGATAATAATTCACAATTTTATGACTCCCAAAATTACTTTTACAAAACACCAAGTATCAAAAACTTCACACCGAAGCAAAATACTTGGTGTTTTGCTTTTACTTACCTCCTCAATTGCAAAGTGTCAAATATTAGTAATTTTTGATACGTTTCCTAAAGATGCACAACTGATTCAAAGAGATAATTTTAATAAAGCCATCGCCTCAATCGAAGGCAAAGTCTATACGGAAGGACAAACGGATATTTCACTCATTGTTTATAAAAATAAACTTCCATTCTACTATAAAAAGCAAAAACTTCAGTATGCCAATCAACCAATTTCAGCGGCTTTTTCTTTTTTTCCAATAATCAATGCCGAACTTTCAGAATATGACTTTAAGGTTTATTCTTTTCACAACAGAGATTCAGTTTTAGTGAAAGAAGCATCAGAGATTGTATGTGGCGATAATATTATTATATACGGCCAATCAAACGCACTTGCAGACGCAAAAGATGAACTCCCAAGGTTTAAAGATGAATTCAAATTTGGTAGAAGCACTTATGCCGACTTTGCAAAAAATGAGTTTACTTGGGTAGTCACAAAACAATGGAATTACTGGAGTGCGGGATTAATGGGTTTAGAGATTCAGAAACAACTAATTGATAAATATAAGATACCGATTGGCATTGTTAATGGCTCAGAAGGAAACCGAAGCATTGATGAGCTAAGTATCAGAGATGACTTTTTTCATGATAATCCATCAACGATTTATGGGCGTTTGGTTAGGCGTTCAAAATCACTTGATATTGATAAAAATGTACGAATGATTGTTTGGCGTCAGGGTGAAAGCGAGGCCCTCAACCCTAACTATAAAAATGACTATGACAAAAAATTTGATAAATTGAGAAAACAATTTTATGAAGACTTCCCCAACCTAAAGAAAATCTATACTTACCAAAACAATATTTATTTTGGTAGTAACGCATTTGCAGGTAATTTAAGAGAATATCAACGAACCATTAGAAATAGGTATAACGATTGTGACGTAATTTCGACATTTGGAACGGTTACTTTTGATGGTTTACATTACAAATTAGAAGGCTATCAACAAAATGGTGATGATGTAGCGAGATTAATCGCACGAGATTTTCATGATAGTAACGACACCTCTGAAATACTATCGCCGAATATTCAATCTGCTTATTTCACAGCAGAAAAAGATAGTTTAATCTTAGAGTTTGATAAAAATCAGCAAATGTCATTTCCAAAAGATGAACCCAAAAAGGATATTAACCATCCTTCTATCAATGCAAAAGACTACATTTATTTAGATGGTAAAGCAGGCAATATTGAGGCTGGAACTGGAATTGACAATTATGTAGTTCTAAAACTTAAAACCCCTGCCGATGCTACTAAAGTAACCTATATTCAAGATAACTACACAACAGATTTTATATCGGTCTTACCTGGAATTACTCAAATGAAAAATTCAAGAGGACTAATGGCATTGACTTTTAAAGACCTAACCGTAACAAACATAAACAATATTGCGATTTCAAGCCTATTAGGTGAATGGGATACTCTAACCTACAAAAGGATTATTTTAAATTGGCAAACACCTAAGTATCTAAATTACACTTATATCATTGAAAAAGCTCAATACCAACCTAATATATTCTATGAAATCGGGACAGTAAATGGCACAACTTTTACTGATAATAAAGTAAAGAAGGGTGTAAAATATTACTATCGAATCCGAATCAAAGAAAATAATACGTATTCGTCATATAGTAATATTGCAGAAGTAAATTATCAACTGCCAACCGAAAACCAAGCTATTGAAATCACCGACGATGATATTATTATCTATCCAAATCCCGTTGTTAAAAGCACATTACTTAACCTCGCCCCTCTATTTGATATGCCTGTTGTTCGATTACGAATAACTAATCTCAATGGAAAAGTGATGTACGATAAACCTAATGTCGGACAAGCAATTACGATACAAACCGATGATTTTGCCGAAGGACAATATATAATTGAAGCTATTTTAGAGGATAATACAAAATTAATTAAGAAATTTGTTGTTCAATAAAACGATAAACTACAATACTATTTTTGAATGTTACGTAAATTTTCAATAAAACTCTGTCTTTTTCTTAGTCCACTCTTTGTTTTAATCATTGGTTATTTCATCACCGACCCGTTCAAAATCATCAGAAAGTATGAATCATACCCTGATAATTTTGCAAAAAGTTTAAATCGTGACCGAATTTCGACTCAGATTTTTTTGAACAATCATCAACAATACAATTACAAATCATTCATTTTTGGCAGTTCTCGCTCAAGTGTTTTCTATGCACGTGAATGGGGCAAACACATTAATGATGAAACCCCTTATCATTTCGACGCATCGTGCGAAACGATTTCAGGAGTTGCTACAAAGCTAAAATTTATCGAAGCCAACGGCAATAAAGTTGATAATGTATTATTCGTATTTGACAGAAGTTTGTTTAATTATGAACAAGATACCTTGGGAAGTGTATTTATTCAAGATTACCGAGTTAGTGGACTTCAATGGTGGAAATACCATACTGTTTTTATCAATACTTATTTTTCAAAAGGATTTTTTTTAGCTTTTTATGATAATCTAATTACTGGTAATTTCAGAGATTATATGCGTCAGTTCTTGGAGTTTCGTAAGATAAACTATACACCCATTGTAAACGATTTTATTTTCACGAGCTATATTGAACAAATCAAAAAAGATTCGGTAGCCTACTACAATCAACCTAATTTCTTCTATAAACGAAGTAAAGAGAAGAACTTACAACCGCCTGCAATTAAGCCTTATCAGCTTAAATACTTGGCTATGATTAAGGAGAGTCTAAAAAAGAACAATACGAAGTATAAAATTATCTTAGGCCCAACCTACGACCAAGCCTATTTCAATCAACAAGACTTGGCGGCACTCATTAAATATTTTGGAAAAGAGAATGTCTATGATTTTTCTGGAATCAACGAATACACCGAAAATATTGCCAATTACTACGAAATTTATCATTATAAACCATCAGTTGCAAATGATATAATGAATAAGATTTATACTACAAAGTAAGTTCTAAAGTAAGTTTAACACCAAATTTCTTGACATTTGGCATATCTCGATAGGTGAGTCGATGAATAGCTTCGACTCTCAAAACCTTAAATACATTATTGATTCCGTAGCCTAATTCAACATAAGGCTTCGTATTGAGACCTGAGAATGGTCTCACATCGCCTGCGGGATTCATTTGCTGGTTTTGAGCAGAAAGACTTCCTACCAAAAACTTTCCAGTGGTAAATGTTCGCCATTTTAGCTTCTTAATCAATGGAAAACGGTTAAAAAACAATCCTTCAAAATCGTGTGTGTATCTCGCTGAAGCATATCTATCGCTAACAAACTCAAAGTTATTCATCAGGTTGAATGAGTTTCCAACAATAAAAATACTCTCGTTACCCAAATGGCTTTTTAGTAACGGATACGGAACAGTTCCGAAAATCATTCCTGCTTCAGCCTTATAATAAGTCTTACCCAAATAGCCTAAATTTAAAGTATGGCTATACTTAGCCATTAATTTATGATAATTAAAGTCACTGTTGAATAGATTTTTCGCTCCTAAAACGTATCTAAATGTAATTGTCGGAGACCTCGTTGTACCGAAACTCAATCGTTCGTTATCGTTTACAATTGCAAGTTCGTCACGAGCAAGTGTAATTTCTGAAATAAACTCTGATGTATTAAAACTCGTAATAAGAGGCGATGCTTCTTCTAAATGAGGTTTTTCACGATACGAAAAATCGTAGAGTGGGTCAAAGCTGCGTGTTCTGAAACCAAAAGTTGTAAATACTCCTTTTGCAACTTCTCGTTGGAGTTGAATTTTTCTTTCAGTTTCGTAAAATGGTCGCATTAAAGTACCAAATCTCATATAAGCTGAATAAATAGCACCTAAGCCTAAGTCTTCTTGGCGTAAACCTACTTGCTCAATATCGTTAGTATATTTTAAACTAACGGTTGTCCAAGGTTTTCTCGAAATAATACGTGTTACTTCCCCTCCCATTTTCCAAGCTTCATCTTTAGTCCCATAGGCCAAATATCCCTGCAAGACCCACTTTCGGCTAAATTCAAAGTTTGTTCGTAGTCCCAAACGCATTCTCACACCCTCAACATTATTGATTGCTCCCGAATAAACTATTGGGCCAAGTTCGATTCCTGTATAAATCTTTTTATAGCCACTTGATAATAATAAAGCCAAATTTGTGTAACGTTTTACGACAGGAACATTCTTAATGGTATCAATCATGGCATAGGCCATTTGCTCTTTCTCAGAAAAAGGCTCAGGACGAACTTTCTGCCAAAATTTACTATCATTTTCTCGATAGTCAGGCGAGATTTCAATGCCGTTATCAAAAAATTTGGTATCTTTTACTTTATCCGCAATAATGTCTTCGTTATAATTAGTAAACTTCAACAGCATACCTGCCGAATTTTGGGTTAATTCATTTACATCAACCAAAATTCGGTTTTTTACAGGAAACCAAACTTTTCCAACAGGTTCGAGTTCCTGTTGGATTTTTATACGTTCAACAAAATTCAAATTAGCATCTTTTGTGATAGTTGCATCAATTTGGGCAATCGCCCATGATTCTTTATCAATCCAAATTGAGCCTGCAAATGCTAAATCTTGTTTTCGTTTTGGTGTAAAATCAATTTTATAGCAAAAATTATCACCAAAATAAGTGCTATCGGCTAAGTAATAATCATAAATGAATTTCCAGTCGTCAGCCACTGGAGAAGCAAAGTTTTTGTTTAAAACATCAACTTGATTTGTATAAAAATTATATTGCTGAAAAGTAGAACCAATTAATTGAGATGTCAGACTACCATCAGTGACACCTATGCCTTTGATGTTTGTTTTCTCAATGATTTCTTTAGAAAGACGAGGATTATTGCGGTAATAATAGTGCGAAACAGACTCCGATATAAAAGTTGGTAGCAAAACGTTGCCCTCATCATCGGTCAAAGTACCAATTTCTTCAATAGCTTTATTTACTTTTTGAGTAATTCGTCGCTCACGTAGTTTTTCACTTATTTTATTAAAATCAACCTCAATCTTATTGTAGCTTTTATAATCAAAACCGTCAATTTTCTTGTAATTATTTTCAGATTTAGCTGCTACTGCTTTTCTGATAATTCGATATGCTGGATTTTCACCCGAATACACTTTTACCTCTTGCAGTAAAATCTCTGAAGGCTTGAGTTGAATATTGAGAGTTTGTGTAATAGAATCTCTGGAAATATAAAACGATTTAGAAAAATAGCCCAAACAACTTACAAGAAGCGAATCAGAGGGAATAGCACTTAATTGAAACTGGAAATTTCCTTCAAAATCGGTATTCTTTCCGAGTGAAGTATTTTTTATATTTACCGAAGAAAAAGGTATTGGGTCATGCGTTACAGCATCTGTTACTTTACCTTTTATGATATATACATTCTGAGCAGAAACTGTGTGTGATAAAAATGTAAAAAATAGAATGTAAAGTCTTTTCATTATTTGTGCAAGTTTCGTCGACAGCTTACTAACTATCATTTTAACTTAAAACGTAATTAGTAACAGAAACGTTGCTTACATATACGAAAACCAACAAAAGTCATATAAATTCATTGATTATTTATGATATTCATTCAAGAAATCACCTTTTGGCATAAACTCTAAATCTTCTACTGACTGATTAAAATAATAAACCCAAGCATCGTAAGTATTGCCATCATTTTTGAGTTCAACTTTGGCTTGTTTTCTTACATATTCTGAATGAGCGGGGTCCATCGGATTATATTCTTCGTATCGGTCTAATAAACCAAAAAGTTGGTCGGGTTCACGTAATTTGTACAGTTCGCCTTTTACATAATACTTTTCTCCGTGCTTGCAAGGGACAATACCTGGATAATAATCAACCATATACATTTTCCCTTCCATTTTGGCTTTTCCAAGATACTCGGCATATTTATCAACCCAAGCGTGTGATTCATTATCGCCATACTCGCTCAGTAACGTTCCATACACAAAAAGATACTCATTCTCAGTCATTGCCTTACTTTGAAATATTTCGAATATTTCCTAAAAAAAGTGTTTGTAAAAGTATTGTAGATTGGCTATCGCCTAAACTCGAAGCAATTTTAAGGTTTTTTTCGGCACTTTCAAAATCTCCACCTCTAAATTCTAATTCTGCAATAAATCTAATTACATCAGCATTTTTTCCGAGAAACATCCTCGATGCTCTTTTTAGTTCAAAAAGTGCGGTTTTATAGTCTTCAAGCATATACAGGCAGTTAGCTTTCTGTAAATATGCTTCAGCTATCGAATTATCTATACGTAAAGTTTTTTCGAAGTCATTGAGGGCGGCTTCCCAGTTTTCAAAATAGTAGTGGCATTTAGCTCGATAAAAGTAAGCGGTTGCTGATTTAGGATATTCACTGACTTGTGTATCAAAATAACGAAAGGCTTTTACGCAATCTTCTTGATTGTATAACTCAATTCCTTCCCGAAAAAGGGCTTCGTCTCTTTCTTGGTCTGAAATATCATTACCCAATCTGATTCGCAAATAAATGTAAATCAAGAACGGTATGCCTATAAGCATTACCTCCATTTTCTTACAAATTTTTAAGTTCTTCTTTGGTCTTTTTTGTTAAACTATTCACCACAATTTCGTAGGATTCATCAATCCATTCACGTAGAAGGGCATCTTTTACTCGTCCATTGGTCAAAACCATGTTCCAATGCTGTTTATTCATGTGATATGCTGGCAAAACAGCATCAAATTCTGCCCGCAATTCTTGATTTTTTTTCTGGGAAGTTTTTTAAACTGATTCGCTCAAACTCAAAACCAGTCAGAGCAAACATTTTTCCCATTACTTTATATACAAGAGTATCAGGCCCGAAAGGGAGTTCTTCAGCAACACCTCTTTTAGATAAACAATATTCTCTAAAACCCTCTAAATCCATTAGAATCAACGAGTTGCACAACGTGTAACCATAATAATTAAACAAACCAAAAACATCAAAATTGATATTTTATTGATTCCGTGCATCATTTTTAGATTGAAACTATGCGGATACTTGCCATCTTTATCTTTTTGAAAGATTCTAAAGAAGTAACTAAAAACAGGTCCAATCGAAAAGAACTCTTTAATTTTACTTAGCATCGTGATATTATTTTGAAATTATTAACTGCTTTTCTATTGCTTACTCTCTAACTATTCTGCATATTCAAGCACTTCCTGCTCGAACCAGCGACCATCTTCTTTGATTAGTTCAATTAATTCATCAACGGCATTATCGGCATGAACCGACTTTTTCATAACTGTTTGCCCACGATAAAGTGCAATTTTATCTTTTCCGATACCCACATAACCATAATCTGCATCGGCCATTTCTCCTGGGCCATTTACAATACAACCCATTATACCGATTTTAACACCTTTTAAGTGGTCGGTGCGTTTTCTAATCATGGCTGTTGTTTCTTGCAAATCAAATAATGTACGACCACAAGATGGGCAACTGATATACTCTGTTTTACTCATTCGAGTGCGTGCAGCTTGCAAAATACCGAATGATGTACTATTAACAGTTTTCAGACGCTCCAATTTTTCATTTTTATCGGCTAAATTTGGCAAGCCAATCATCATTCCATCGCCGAAGCCTTCAATCAAAACTCCACCAAAATCAGTTGCTGCAAAAAGTTGAAAATCACTTTCTGAAATTGCCTCGTAATCTTTACTTAAAATTACTGGATTTTTGATAGAAAACTTTAAAACTTGAAAATAAAAACTTCTTAATTCGACCATTGCAGCGGCGTTCTTTGCTTTTGCAATGATTACAGTATTTTTATATGCTTTTATATGCTCAACAAAGGCTGGTGTCAGTTCATCAGAGCTTACTTCAACAAAATTGATTGTTTGATGTAATTGTTTAGCAGGATTGAAAAATTCTTCAACCGTAAACAATGGCAATTTATTTTGTAAATCTGACTGAGTCAACCAAACATCATAATCAAGGATTTCTTTTAGGCCGTTTGGCAGCATAAATGGCACAGATTTTTTGCCAGAATAAATATAATCAGCACCTAAATCATTCATCCGCCATTTATCAGGCAAAGGCAAATAAAAATGTCCGATTGGCTTTAAATCATCATGAGATTCGACATCAATTTTCGAGAAATCGGCAATAACTCTCGGTACATTCAATGCCCCAAAGTTTCCAACTTCAAATGTTTCTCTTCGACTATAACTGTAAGGGTTTATCGGTGAAACGTTATTTAGTTCTGAATTCTGAGTTTTGAATTCTGAGTTTTTATTTATTGCCTCAAAACTCTCTTTTGCTCTCAAATCGGCACTTTTAGTGATAAGTGAGCGTGCCACTGGAGCTTCAAACTCTGGGTCTTCGGTTAAACTTACACGAACAGTGTCGCCCAAGCCGTCTTCGAGCAATGTACCAATTCCCATCGAAGATTTAATTCTGCCGTCTTCTCCTTCACCAGCTTCGGTTACTCCTAAATGTAGTGGATAAGGCTTTAGTTTTTCTTCTTCAAGTCTTTGCACCAACAATCGATATGCCTGAACCATTACTTGCGGATTCGATGATTTCATCGAAATCACGATATTAAAATAGTTTTCGTCTTCACAAATACGTAAAAACTCTAAAGCCGATTCAACCATTCCGAGCGGTGTATCACCATAGCGACTTAAAATACGGTCTGATAAAGAGCCATGATTCGTTCCGATTCTCATGGCAGTACCATATTCTTTACAAATTTTCACAAGCGGAAGGAAACGCTCTCTAATACGTTCTAACTCAACTTGGTAGCTTTCTTCTGTATAATCAATTACTTCAAAACGTTTCTTATCGGCATAATTACCAGGATTTATACGTACTTTTTCAACGATTCGAGCGGCCAATTCGGCTGCATTTGGCGTAAAGTGAATATCGGCAACTAAGGGCGTAGCGTAACCTCTTCTTCGTAATTCATTCTTAATATTTTCAAGGTTCTGAGCTTCTTTTACACTCGGAGCCGTAATACGCACCAATTCACAACCGCTTTCAATCATTCGTATTGATTGCTCCACAGAGCCAAGTGTATCCATGGTATCAATGGTAGTCATTGACTGTACTCTTATCGGATAATCTGAACCCAAATAAAGGTCGCCAATTTTAACTTGATTCGTGATTCGGCGTGAATACTGAGTAAGTGATTGACAGTATTTTTTTTGAAAATCTTGCATGAAAAATATAGAAAGAAATGGATTACTTCAAAAATCGAATGAAAATGGAGCTGATAGTTTAGCTATTAACTCTATCAAATAATTATTTTGACTGCAAAAATAGTCATCATTATAACTATAATAACGATAGAAAGGTTGAAAATTTGTCAACTATTCTTTTTATGGTCGTATTTTGGTTATTTTTTGGTATTTTTGCGGATATTTTGATAAAAGAATGATTATTACTGAAAATAAATTACCTGTCATGGAAGCGTTTTACACGCTACAAGGCGAAGGTTTTCATGCGGGAAGGGCAGCGTATTTTATTCGTTTGGGCGGGTGTGATGTGGGCTGTGTTTGGTGCGATGTGAAAGAATCGTGGGATGCTGAAATTCATCCTAAAATTAGCATAAGCCAAATTGTGGCTGATGCCAGCCAACACAATGGTCGCTTAGCAGTGATTACAGGTGGCGAACCTTTAATGTATAATTTAGATGAACTGACAGCCGCTTTGAAAGATGCTGGTTTTCAGACCAATATAGAAACTTCTGGAGCTCATCCAATGTCTGGGTATTGGGACTGGGTTTGTTTTTCACCAAAAAAATTTAAAGAGGCTCACCCAAGTATTTTTGAGCAAGCAAATGAACTGAAAGTGATTGTTTACAATAAATCAGACTTTAAGTTTGCTGAAAAATACGCCAAACTCGTAGACAAAGATTGTCAGCTTTTACTTCAACCCGAATGGAGCAAAAAAGATACTATGCAACCTTTGATTGTTGAGTATATCAAACAAAACCCGCAGTGGAGAATTAGCTTACAGACTCACAAATATTTGGATATTCCATAAAGACCGTAACGAAGGTTTGACAATAATTGATCTAGGTCAGACCTTCGGTACAGACTTATCTCTTATAAAGTCTTACCATGAGTAGCTCTGATAATTGGATTTAGTAAAAATGGAAGTTTTCTCAGTGTAGAAATGGCTAAATTAGAATTAAATTCATCGCCAAAAAGTTTTTGAAGTTGTCGGCCACGCCAAAGCCGATTTCTGAAATTCTTATTCCACTGGTTAGTATAGTCTTCCTCCATTTCTGACCTGCTTATTTTTTTCTGTAAAAAATCATTGATAATATCAGAGGCAATAACTCCTGCTCGAATGGCTATTGACATTCCATTTCCTGCTAAAGGCGTAATTAAACCAGCAGTATCACCTACCATCAAGATATTTTTATGAACGGCTGATTTGGGAGTAAAGATGATTTCGTTGATAACAAGTGGTCGAGTAAACAAAAACTCAGCGTTCTGAAAAATATCAAATAAAAATGGGTTTTGGCACATGAATTCCAATTCCATTTCGTGAATACCTCCGCTTTGTTTCACATTTTTTCTTTCAGAAAGATAACACAAACAATATTTATCGTCTTCGATTGCTGAAATACCACAGTAGCCTCCCTTAAAATTATGTAGAGCAATTAAGTCCTTGGGGAAATCGTATTTGATATGGTATTTTACCCCTACAAAAGACTGTTTTTGTTCTGGAAACCGACGAAAAAGTGCTTTATCAAGCTTTCCCCTCTTGCCATATGAACCTATCACAACGCTCGTCTCGTAAGTTTGATTGGCGTTTGTTTCTACAAAAAACTTTTCGTTGATTTTCTGAATATCTTCTACACTTGTGTTTTGTAGAAATGTAACTCCTAAATTTTGAGCAATTTTATAAAGTTCATAATCAAGTGTATATCTACTGATGCCAAAACCGCCCATTTTAAGGTTAGTTTCGAGGCTTTTGCCATTTACTGAGGTCAGTTTAAACTTATTAATGCTTGTACAACCCAGTTGCTCTAAATCCAAACCGAGGTGTTCAAGAAATGGCCTTACTTCGTTAGAAACATACTCTCCACAAACTTTATTGAATGGATAAGCATATTTTTCAATCAATAATACTTTATAATCTTTTGTAGCAAGTTGTATAGATGAAATTAGGCCACCAAGTCCACCGCCAACAATAATGACATCGTAATCCATAATCTATTTTTTATAACGCAGTGAAAGTGCATTTTTCCCAACAATTTTCCCTAATTCTTCACCTTGTTCAATTCCATCTCTGAAATGGATACCACCATACACCCTCGACATACTACATTCTTTGGCTGCACTCCAAAAAGATGTAAAAACCTTTGGAGGACCAACAAAATACTTTGAATAATCAGTAAAACTTACATTATCGCCAATTTTTGATGTAAGAACGGTTGCCATTGTTGATGTTTGAGCCGAGTGCCCAGATGGAAACTCTGGAAAGGGGGGCGTAAGCAATGCAGGTTCCCATTGGTTATCAATGTATTTTTTAATGTATGCAATTGGACGAATAAGGTTATTTTGATACTTAATCCTCCACGTAACAATAAACGCATCGCTAATTGCAATGGCTAAATTGCTGTAAAGTTCGGTTGCAGTAGCTAAATCAACTGGTTTTTGTTTCAAAACTTGAGTCAAAATCGAAATCGAGTGTCCTGGTGCTGTGTAAGTAAAAGTTGCGGCATCGTCCCAGAAATTCGCAATTTGAAGTTTTTCACTGTTTGGCACTACTTGCTTCGAAATATCATATACCTCTTTAGCCATTTTATAGAAAGAAGAATTGGGATAAATCGAAAACTCAACTTTGGGTTTTATATCGATTTCTTCTTGGTTTTTAGCAACAAACGTTCGATTCTCTCCCCATTTTGGGTGCAAAGGGCCAGTATTTTCTAAATCTGCTACACGATTAATCTCAAAGCATGACTGGCAAATAGGTAATTTATAACCCATGCTGTAAGTTCGAAGAAATGATTGATGCCCACCATCATTCTTAGAATATTCATAAATCCAATAAGCGATTTTTGCCCCATAAAGTTTTGACTTTCGCATGGCATCAGGAGAAAGTTGCTTCGCAAAATGTACATTGACAGAATCATTGAGTGCATAGACTTTTTCCATCCAAATATAAGGAGCTGAAATAAAAAGTTTATCAACTAACTTAAAAACCGCTGAATTAAGTGCAACAGCTGAATTAAAAAATCGACCATCAATATTCAGACTATCTGGACGGTGAAATTCTTGTAACTGGTCAGAAAGTGAAATATTCGACAAATTAGCGGGCAAGATAGACTCATAAGCCGCCAAATTAATGTAAGCCATGTTTCGAGATGCTACATTGGGGCTGTATCCTTGTGTTTGTTCAATTAACTCAAAAATCAATTCGTGCCACTTGACAAGCAAATCAGAATTGGTATAGTCATAAACTCTCGTTGGCTCAACTTTGTTTAGCGTTGGATTTCCGATTTGAGTATTTCCATTAGTTAAATCCTCTTCTTCAAGTTCATCAGCTTTAACAGCTTTTTCAGTTTTTAAACCTTTTTCTGATACAACTTTGGGCTTTTCCTTTGTTGTTACTGGTACTGACTTAGGCTCAACTTTTTTTGCAGATGATTTTGGTGTTTGAGCATGACTAATCGATACGTTAAGAATAAAAAATAATAGGGATAATATTTTATACATTTGAAATTCCTGATTTTAGTTTAGCCAAAAGTTTAAGGGTTAAAAGTCATCATTTTTAGACAATTATGCCCTACAAATTTAATTTATTTCTTCACTTAAAAAAAATCCACGTAATTTAGAGCCACAAAAATTAACATCATCAATACAATGCCCACAAAAAAACTTTTTCTGTTGGATGCTATGGCTCTTATCTATAGAGCTCATTTTGCTTTTATCAAAGCTCCTCGAATTACCTCTACTGGCCTGAATACCAGTTGTGTATTCGGGTTTGCTAATGCTATTTTAGAGGTAATACAAAAAGAAAAACCTACCCACATAGGAGTTGCCTTCGACTTACCTGGAGGTACATTTAGAAATGAATGGTTTCCAGAATATAAAGCAAATCGCCAAGAGCAGCCTGAAGATATTACAATTGCAATACCCTATGTAAAAAAACTGGTTGAGGCAATGGATATTCCATTATTGATGATACCTGGCTATGAAGCCGATGACGTAATAGGTACAATTGCCAAGCGAGCAGCAAAACATGACTTTGAGGTATTCATGATGACTCCCGATAAAGATTACGGACAGTTAGTAGAAGACCATATATATATGTACAAACCAGCAATTTTTGGCAAAGATGCCGAAAAATTGGGAGTAAAAGAAGTTTGTGAAAAATGGGGTATTGAACGACCAGAACAAGTAATTGACCTGCTTGGACTAATGGGCGATGCAGTCGATAATATACCAGGGGTACCTGGAGTCGGTGAAAAAACAGCTGCAAAATTAATTGCTACTTACGGTTCGGTAGAAGGTCTGTATGAAAATGCAGATAAATTGACTGGAAAAATTGCCGAAGCCATTAAAAACAATAAAGAACAAGCATTCATGTCAAAAAAATTGGCAAGAATAGAATTAGATGTTCCTATTGATTTTGATGAGGAATTTTTAAAAATAACCGCACCGAAGCCCGAACTCATGTCGCCACTTTTGGACGAATTAGAGTTCCGTACATTACGAAAAAAATTATTACCAAATGAGCAGCAAGAGTCTTCGGCAAGTAGTAAACAACCCTCGAGTGGTTCAACCTCAAATACTGTTGCACCAGTTAATGCCATAAAAGCAAAATCTGGTACACAAATTTCGATGTTTGAAGCAATGGCATCGCCATCGAATATGCCAAATGCTGAACCAACACAAACGCCATTTGAAGAGGAAGAAGAACTGCAATTTAGGGCTAACTCAATTAAAGACACTATTCTAAGTAAGGTTCATGAATACCATTTGATGGATACCCCTGCCCTACGCAAAAGTTTGATTCAGTATTTGAATAGTCAAGATGAGTTTTGTTTTGACTCAGAAACTACTTCTGTTGATGCTGTTGATGCAGAAATTGTTGGACTTTCATTTGCTTATTACGCAGGCGAAGCCTTTTACGTTCCGATTTCAAGCGACCAAGCCGAAGCACAACTGGTGATGAATGAATTTAAGGAAGTATTTGAAAATGATTCGATTACAAAAATCGGGCAGAATATCAAATACGACCTCATGGTACTTAAAAACTATGGCATTGAACTAAAAGGTAAACTATTTGATACGATGCTGGCTCACTATATCATCGAGCCAGAACAACGCCACGGAATGGATTATCTGGCAAATGTGTATTTAAACTATGACCCCGTTTCAATTGAAACTTTGATTGGGAAAGGCAAAGGACAAGGTAGTATGCGAGATGTAGCAGTTGAAAAAATTAAAGACTACGCTGCCGAAGATGCCGATATAACGCTCCAACTCAAACAAATACTTGAACCAAAATTGGCCGACTCTCAACAGCAAAAACTACTCGAACAAGTAGAAATGCCTTTGGTAAATGTTTTGGCCAATATGGAAATGGAGGGCGTAAGAATTGATATGACTGCCCTGCACGACATGTCGAGTGTACTTGAAACGGATGTGAAGCAAATACAAAATGATATTTTCACTTTGGCTGGGCAAGAGTTTAATGTGGCTTCGCCAAAACAATTGGGCGATATTTTATTCGAAAAACTTAAACTTGATAGCAAGGCCAAGAAAACCAAGACTGGTCAATATGCTACTGGTGAAGATATTTTATCAAAACTTGAAAACGAACACGAAATCGTACGTAAAATATTGGATTTTAGAGAGTTAGTAAAACTCAAAAATACATACGTCGATGCCCTTCCGTCGTTAGTTTCAAAGAAAACGGGTCGCATTCATACTTCTTATAATCAAGCAGTTGCAGCAACTGGGCGTTTAAGTTCAACGAATCCTAACTTACAAAATATTCCGATTCGTACACCACGTGGGCGTGAAATCAGAAAGGCATTTGTACCTCGAAACGAAGATTACGTTATTCTTTCGGCCGATTACTCGCAAATCGAACTCCGCATCATGGCAGCATTCAGTGGCGACGAAAGTATGCTCGAAGCTTTTAATCAAGGCATTGATATTCACTCAACCACAGCCTCGAAGGTTTTCAAAGTTGGTATTCCAGACGTTACTTCTGAAATGCGAAGAAAAGCAAAAATGGTCAACTTTGGTATCATTTATGGTATTTCGGCCTTCGGTCTATCACAAAGACTAAATATTCCACGTGGTGAAGCCAAAGATATTATTGATGCCTATTGGGTGGAGTTTCCGAAAATTAAGCAGTTCATGGACGATACTATCAACAAAGCCCGAGAACATAAATTTGTAGAAACAATTTTAGGTCGCAGGAGATATTTACGTGACATCAACTCCCAAAACATGACCGACCGAGGCTTTGCCGAACGAAATGCCATCAATGCTCCGATTCAAGGCTCAGCAGCCGATATGATAAAAGTAGCAATGATTAATATTCATGATTTCATGAAGCAAGAACAACTCAAATCACGTATGATTTTGCAAGTACATGACGAACTTGTTTTTGATGCTCATCGTTCAGAAGTTGAGTTCTTGAAAATCAAAGTAAATGAATTGATGTGTACGGCAATTCCGATGTCAGTTAAAATGGAAACTGGAATGGGAATTGGCGAAAACTGGTTGGAAGCACATTGACGGAAAAAGTAAAAAAATTATGAATGTATCAATAATTATTCTTGCTGCGGGAGCATCATCACGCATGGGAGCTCCGAAACAACTTTTACTAATAGATGGTAAAACGCTCATCAAACGTATCTGTGAAACAGCAATGGACACGACTTGCTACCCGATTGTTACAGTTTTGGGGGCAAACAGGCATCTGATTCGTCAAGAAACCGAACGAATGCCCATAACAATCATTGATAATCCTCAATGGGAAAAGGGCATGTCGAGTTCGATAAAAATGGGATTGGCAGGGGCCTACATGACAGAAAAAGAAATTGAAGCTGCAATTTTTTTAACGGTTGATATGCCCAACGTAAATGCCGAATTAATCAATAAAATGATTGAAAAAGCAGAATCTGATGAAAATATTGAAATTGTTGCCTGTAAATACGACAATCAGATTGGTATTCCAGTTTTATTTAAGCGAAGCTTATTTACTGATTTACTCGAACTTACTGGCGATGAAGGTGCAAAGAAAGTGGTCATGAAAAACAAAGATAAAACTGCTCTAATTGATTTTCCAGAGGGTAAATTAGATTTGGATACCATCGATGAATATCGCAATTTTGTCTCAAATTATAACTCAAATTAATGAAACGCATAGGTTTTTATATAGCATTACCTTTCATATACTCTATTTCCTACTTACCTTTTAGTATTTTATACCTAATTTCTGATTTTCTGTATATAATAGTTTATTACGGAATTGGTTATCGAAAAAGCGTTGTACGTCAGAATTTAGAAAGGAGTTTTCCTGAAAAATCGGCCAATGAATTATTAAAAATTGAAAAAGATTTTTATCGATATATTGTTGACTTTTTTCTCGAAATGCTCAAATGTGTTACGATAAGTCAGGCCGAATTAAAAAAAAGATGGAGTATTCAGAACGATGAAATTCTTGATGAATTACTGGCCGAAAAGCGAAATATTATTGTTACGGCAGGGCATTTCGGAAATCACGAATTAGCCAATTTAGCTCTTTCATTTTTAATAAAATACCGTGTAAAGGCTGTTTACCGCCCTTTAAACAATATTTATTTTGATGATTTTTTTAAAAACTTCAGAGAAAGATATGGAAGCATTATGGTTTCAATGGCAAATGCATCAAAAGAAATTGCTAAAACTGAAAGTTTCAATTATGCATTTTTTTTGGTTAACGACCAATCTCCTCCACCCGAACGCTCATATTGGACAAACTTTTTGAATCAAGAAACAGGTTTTTTTACTGGAATCGACCGTTTTGCACGTCAGTATGATATGCCCGTGGTATATATGTGTATCGACCGTTATGCACGTGGCAAGTACAAAGTCAATGTAGAGCTTATCACAAAAACACCAAATGCTTTACCCGAAGGAGAATTATTAGAGATTCATGCTCGAAAACTGGAACGTGACATAAAAGCAAATCCTTCGATTTGGTTTTGGTCGCACAAACGTTGGAAATACACAAAAGTAAACGGTGAAATTGTACCTGTAAGTTATAAACAATGAAAAAAACAAAATTTTTAATTCTGCGATTTTCATCAATTGGCGATATTGTGCTAACTACTCCCGTGATAAGGTGTATAAAAAAACAATACCCAAATGCTGAAGTACATTATGCCACCAAACAGTCCTTCAAAGTATTGGTCGAAAATAATCCATACATTGACCAATATCATTTACTGGGTAAATCGCTCAATGAGTTTATAGCAACACTCAAAGCAGAAAACTTTGATTATATCATTGATTTGCACAACAACCTGCGAACTTCTATCATAAAATTTAGACTTTCATCAGCAAAATCTTTTAGTTTCGATAAACTTAATTTCAAAAAGTGGCTTTTGGTCAATCTAAAAATAAATCAGATGCCTGATGTCCATATCGTTGACCGCTACCTAAAAACTACCGAAAGTTTAGGCGTTATAAACGATAACCAAGGGCTCGATTATTTTATTCCAGCAAAAGATATTGTTCAGATAAACGAACCCTACATTGCATTTGCTATTGGTGGACAGCACGCTACAAAAAAACTTCCAACAACAAGAATCATTGAAATTTGCCAAAAACTCAGTGGTAAAATAATGCTTTTGGGAGGAAAAGAAGATGCCACAGCCGCCGAAGAAATTGAAAAAGCAGTTGGTGTAAATATCATCAATGCGTGCGGAAAGTATAATCTCAATCAATCAGCCTCGCTTGTACAGCAGTCAGCATATCTTATCACGCACGATACGGGCTTAATGCACATTGCCTCGGCATTAAAGAAAAAAGTCATTTCGATTTGGGGAAATACCGTACCCGAATTTGGTATGTACCCTTATTTGACCGAATTCAAAATCATTGAAAATAAAAACCTTTCGTGCCGTCCATGTTCTAAAATTGGCTACAGTAAATGCCCAAAAGGACATTTCAAGTGCATGAGTGAACTCAACTTAGATTTTTAAATCAGAAATCCTTTTCTTTTTATCTCATTTTAGGCCATTCTCGTCTCCAAATTATGATTTTGATAAGGTTTTCAAGGGGTTTCTCACTATTTTTGTTAAATAATCTTAACCTTCATCATTCATGAAAAAAATCTATCTTATTATTTTAAGTGCAGTAATTTCGTTTACTTCTTTCTCTCAAAAAATCATTAATCGTGACCCTCAAATTGAGTCATTGGTTAGTCAGATTTCAGCTGATAGCTTGAAAAAATTCGATGAAAAACTCGTTTCGTTTGGTACTCGTAGTACACTCTCAACTACAACCGACCCTAAAAGAGGTATCGGTGCTGCTCGAATGTGGGTTTTAAGTAAGTTTCAAGAATTTGCCAAAACATCAGAAGGTAGAATGACCGCAGTACTTGATACCTTTACGCTCCAACCCGATGGCAAACGTGTAGATAAAGCCATTCTAATGGCTAATGTAATGGCAACACTCAAAGGCTCCGACCCTAATGACGACCGAATTTTTATGGTAAGTGGGCATATTGACAGCCGTGTGACTGACGTGATGAATCGTGAATCAGATGCACCTGGTGCCAACGACGATGGTAGTGGAACCGTGGCTGTTATTGAATTAGCAAGAGTAATGGCCAAATCAAAATTCCCTGCAACCATTATTTTTGTAGTGGTAAGTGGCGAAGAACAAGGTTTACTTGGAGCAAATTATTTGGCAGAAAAAGCCCTTAAACAAAACTGGAATTTAGAGGCATTGTTAAACAATGATATTATGGGGTCGAATAACTCTAATGAAACAAATATTATTGATAATACCCGTCTAAGGATTTTCAGTGAAGGGCTACCTGCTTTTGAAATGGACAAAAAAGTGGGAGCAATTCGTCAATATGGTGTTGAAAATGATGGAAAAGCACGCCAATTGGCCCGCTATGTAAAAGAAACTGGCGAACGCTACGTTGATAATTTGGAAGTTGTGATGATTTACAGAAATGACCGTTTCTTGCGTGGAGGCGACCATACCCCATTTGTCAATCGTGGTTTTGCAGCCGTTCGTCTTTCTGAAATGAACGAGAATTTCTTGCACCAACACCAAGACTTAAGAGTTGAAAAGGGCGTTGAATACGGTGATTTAGTTAAATTCATGGATTTTGAATACCTCCGTAAAAATACGTGTGTAAACCTCGCCTCATTGGCCAATCTGGCCAAATCTCCTTCAATGCCACAAGATGTAGTTTTAGATGTCCGTGGTTTAGGAAACTCAACCAATTTAAACTGGAAAGCCCCAAAAACAGGAAAAGTAAAAGGCTATTATGTTTTGATGCGTGAAACAGCCATGCCTTATTGGCAAAAGAAATTCTTCACAACAAACTTAAAGATTTCATTGCCTTACTCAAAAGACAATTATTTCTTTGCTGTGCAATCTGTGAGTGAAGATGGAAATGAGAGTTTACCAGTTTTGCCAAGAGTAGGACTACGTAACGCTGGCGAATAATATTTTTAGATAAAAAATTTGATATAATCATAAAAAATCGACTCTTTCGGGTCGATTTTTTATTTTCAACCTAAACCTTTCTCTTCGATGGAAATTATTGCTAAAATTCTGATTGCACTCGTAGCTATCGAACATTGCTACATTCTTTGGCTCGAAATGTTTGCTTGGACAACCAAAGCTCCAAACGTATTTAAAGGCCTAAAAAAAGAACTATTTGAACCAACCAAAGCACTTGCGGCTAATCAAGGGCTTTATAATGGCTTTTTAGCGGCAGGGTTATTCTGGTCACTTCTCATCGAAAATCATGCTTGGTCGCTCTATGTCTCTGTATTTTTTCTTTCGTGTGTGATTATTGCAGGTATTTATGGAGCATTTACTGCTGGAAAAAGAATTTTTTATGTACAAGCAGTTCCTGCAATTTTGGCTTTGATAGCAGTACACTTATAGGATATATTTCCGAATATGGCTTGTCAAACATTAATTGATTATTATACAGGCAAAAGCCTTTCTGGTTTTAATCAACTAAAATCAGAAAGATAAAAAGATGCAACATATTCTTTCATATTTACGTAAATTGGTGTCATGGTTGCTATCTCACATGAGTTTGTAGTAACGGTATAGGTAGTTTCAAAATCCTCTAATGTTGCTGCTCTCCAAATTCTGCCTGTAGGGTCAACAACAAGTGAAAATCCGATTCCTCCTTTAAAAATATGTGAACCATCAGTCCCAACAATCAATTGATAGGTCCAAGTTTTGTTTGAATCTTCTTCATACAAAGCATTTTCTTGAATGTATTTTGCCAGATTATCGAAAAAAAATGCTCGGTTTAAAGGCACTTCTTGCAAGGTCAACCAAATAGCTTTCTTAAACATCAATGAGCCATCAGCTGGGAGAATCTTTTCCAGTATATTATTTAATGATATTTTTGCAGAATCTAACATAAGAGTAAATTTAAAACTTTTACCCTTATAGTAAATGTTTTTAAAGAGATTTGTAGATATTCCATATATAAAAATTGTAATGCTTACTTATTGTATCCATCAGAAGTAAAGTGTAAGAAGAAATTTGTATGTTAAACTTACAATTCTTATTAAAAAGTAATTTAAAAAGATTTCTTAAATACCCTTCACACTTCAAAAAAGAAAATGCCCACCAAACGGCGGGCATTTTGACTTATGGAGTACAACAAAACCACAATAAAAGTACGGTTTGAACCGCAATTGTGATTTTGTTACAAAAGTATGAATATTTTATGCTTCTACCAATGATTCATCGTGTTGACTGATGTCAAGACCAGCTTTTTCGTCAGCCTCAGATACACGAAGTGGTAAAATCAAATCTGTGATTTTCAACATTACAAACGACATCGCAAAAGCAAATACTGAAACAATTACTAATGCAATTACGTGATTAATAAATAATTTCGACTCGCCGAAGAATAAACCTTGGTCAACAACCGCAGCATTGATTCCTTTGTTAGCAAATACACCAGTCAATAACATACCAACCATACCACCAACACCGTGGCAAGGGAAT
>JALQYE010000379.1 GCA_023254245.1 Emticicia sp. | reverse complement strand
AGCGTTTGACAGGTTGCGACCGAAAAGGCGGAAAACCGCCTCATCGATTAGCTGCACATCCTCCGGCGAAAGATAGAAATCAGCCATTATTCGTTGATCTCCAGTGCTGCGATCTGGTAAACACCGGTGCTTTCAATCGCAAATCGCATGGCGAACTGACGGCCGCCACGGATAAATCCGATATTCCGCCACTTTGGCCGGAAATCGTAGAAAGCACGCTGGCCGAGCGAGTAAATACGCGGCTGGCTCCAATCGATGCCGTCAAAAGAAGTTTCAACCTCAGCCTGTGGGTTTTCGCCTTCGTCGTATCGTCCCCAGTTACCTTTAAGCTCAAGCGAGTAGATCCGCGCCGCCACCGGCGACGGTATGAACTTAGTTCCGAACTCACGCCGAACCAAAGATCCCCATTCGCTGCCGCCTCCAAGCGTGCCGATCTTTCCAGAACCACCAACGCACCACCTGCCTTTGTGGCTGACGATGTTCTGGCAGTCCCACGTCCGGCGATGCCACTCTTGCGTGCTAACGTCGTACACAAGTGATACACCGGTCGGCAGGCGGCAAATGATGAACTGGTGCGCTCCGGTGGTGTAATAGTCCATGACGATTTTTGTTACATCGGCAACGGCGTTGATTTCGCGTTCAATGTCACGGGTTGCGATCTTTTGCGCGTTTGCGCCGCCATAGATCCAGACGCTTAGATCCTCCTCTTGCCCTCCGCCTACGAACGCAAAGGTGTTGCTGAATCGCACCTTTGCAGATGGAGACACCACGCCCTTATCAAGCACGCCACCAGGTACTGCTCTGAAAGTAAACGTGCCTGCTCCGACGTTGCGGAAGCGCTCGATTGTCGTCTTGCCGCACACAATCAGCTCGTCACGGGTAGCCACCAAGCCGGTGATAAGGTCAGGCGATTGTTCGGCATCAGCGAAACCTTGAACAGCAAGCGGGTTCGG
>JALQYE010000378.1 GCA_023254245.1 Emticicia sp. | reverse complement strand
TCTTTTGAAAAAATAAAATAAATTTTAAAATTCTTGAGAACAAATTCTTAAAAAATATAAAATCTTCAAAAGAAAAAATATATTTTATTTTAAAATCTCAAAGACCAATTCTCAAAAATATAAAAAATCTTTTGAAAAAATAAAATAATTTTTAAAATTCATAGAACAAATTCTTGAAAAAAATATAATTTTCCTTTTTGAGAATTGCCTTAAAACCGCAACCACGGTAGGGATAAATTATTAAAATATAAAATTCTTGAGAACTAATTCTTAAAAAATATAAAATTTACTTTTGAAAAAAATATATTTTATTTTAAAATCTCAAATACTAATTCTTAAAAAATAAAATAAATTTTAAAATTCTTGAGAACTAATTCTTAAAAAATATAAAATTTACTTTTGAAAAAATTATATTTTATTTTAAAATCTCAAAGACTAATTCTTGAAAAAATAAAATAAATTTTAAAATTCTTAAGAACTAATTCTTGAAAAATATAAAATTTACTTTTAAAAAAAATATATTTTATTTTTAAAATCTCAAAGACTGATTCTCAAAAAATATAAAAAATTTTGAAAAAATAAAATAATTTTTAAAATTCTTAGAACCAATTCTTGAAAAAAATATAATTTTTCTTTTTTGAGAATTGTCTTAAAACCGCAACCACGGTAGTTTGATTCTTAAAATATAAATTATAACTTTTGAAAAAAAATAAAATAATTTTTGAAATTCTTGAGAACTCATTCTATAAAAAATATAAAATCTTACTTTTAAAAAAAATATATTTTATTTTAAATTTTTGGGAACCAATTCTTAAAAATATAAAAAATCTTTAAAAAATAAAATAAATTTAAAAATTCTTGGGAACCAATTCTATAAAAAATATAAAATCTTACTTTTGAAAAAATATATTTTATTTTAAATTCTTGGGAACCAATTCTATAAAAAATATAAAATCT
>JALQYE010000377.1:500-965 GCA_023254245.1 Emticicia sp. | reverse complement strand
ATAAGAAATAAAATATTCGACGGCATTTTCGGGGAAAAAGCTTTTGAATTCGCCATAAAGTTGGGCCGCCAGCGTTTTGTTATGACTCAAAATCAAGATTGGGCGGTCGAGCTGAGCAATCATATTGGCAATCGTAAAGGTTTTACCAGAGCCAGTTACGCCCAGTAGTACCTGCGAGCGTTCGCCTTTTTTGATGCCCTCAACGAGCTTGGCAATTGCCTGCGGTTGGTCGCCAGTGGGTTTGTAGTCAGAAACGAGTTTATATTGCATAATTTTGGGTAGAAATATAGAATAGCTTATCTGAATATAAACACAACTTTGGGCGAGAGAGTTTCTTTTGTTTGAAGAAATGTTGTGCGATTTTGTTTGATTTTTTTGTATAATTTTGGGTGGGTAATTTTCAGTTCCCTCAGAGTCTCCCGAAGGTACGTAGGGGACTCTGAGGGCGAGGGGCTTTGCAAAAAA
>JALQYE010000377.1:0-453 GCA_023254245.1 Emticicia sp. | reverse complement strand
TGAGGGAACAAGAAGCGGGGGAGATTATTTTAGGACGAGACAGCTCCCTTTTACTAAATAAGTTGAAATATTTATCATCGGTATTCAAATATGAGCATTTATAATTATTCAGAAAAAACGAAAAAGTCCTTATTAGAAAGTGGCTGGATTGAAAACAAACAGTTCGACACAAGCAAATATTTTGAATATTTATTTAACAATGATTTTATCATACATGAAACAGTAAAAAAGTTTCTTAACTCTTTTGGAGGTTTAATTATTTACTTTGACTGTGATGGCGAACAAGACGATATTGAATTTGATGTATTTAAGGCAATAGATGATTTTCATCCTAACTGGTTAAAAAAACATTATCCCAAAAGAACTAATTCAATTTTATGTCCAATAGGAGTAGCGTATAGGGGCTATATGGTCGTTTCTATGGATGAATATGGTCAAGTATTTGCAGGACTT
>JALQYE010000376.1 GCA_023254245.1 Emticicia sp. | reverse complement strand
CTATCGCTTTATATTTTTGATTTTGTTCTTTGACTTGATAGAGTATTTTGGAAAAAGATTCAGGTTTGGCATTCTCAATGTCGCAACAAAAACTATTGCCATTTAAGGCATAGAAACCGAAAGTTTTACAAGAGAGTTTTTGTGTATTTACCTTTCGAGTTTTGTGATAAATTGACCACATTCGAGCTGTATTTGAATTTGCCTGAGGGCAGGCTTCATCAGCAAAACCAAACGCTATTTCGTCTATATTTAAACCTAATATTTGCAAAGCATCGGTTGTAGCCAGTAGTTTATCTGTCAATTCTTGCTCTGATTTATCACCCCTACGATAATCTAAGGGTTCTGGTTTATAATGAAACACTCCCATCTCTTTGAGTATCGTTCGTAAATGTCTCTGACTATAACTAATGCCAAATCTGTCTTGTACTAATTGGTCTATTTCTCCTAGTGTCCAGAAGTCATTGGTCGATAAGAAAACTTTCAAAGTCGCTTTTTGTTCAGAACTTAGTTTGCTTTTTGCACCACCTCCTTTGCCTTGTTGATTGACTATGCCATTTTCTTTTTTTTATTCCAATCCTCTATCCATTCATACAGCGTTGGTAAGCTAATCCCAGTAAAAGCACTGACTTCTTCCACGCTTTTACCTGAATTAATCAATTTCAGTGTTAGGCATTTGAAATCATCGCTATAACTATGACGATTGTTCATAAAACGTGAAAGACGATCTGGTTCGTCAACTGATACTCGTTTGCTCATAATTGTATTAGTTTTAGCTCAAATTTAACCAAGTTATTTCACAATCTATAACTTGAGTTTGGGATTACTTTCGAATAAAAAACTTTTGATTGTAAAAACAATAAGCAATCAAAAACTAGAAGTAGAAATCATAGTATTAATTGGATTACGACGGCGAATATGTCGAATGTCACCCGATTCCATACCAAAAATAGACATCAAATATCATTAACAGATGCAATCAATG
>JALQYE010000375.1 GCA_023254245.1 Emticicia sp. | reverse complement strand
GGTATCTAAATTTACCATAATCCATAATTTTAGCAACAGGAGGTTTCGCATCAGGTGCAATTAAAACTAAATCTAATCCCATTTCATCTGCAAGTTTTATAGCATCTGCTGTACTTATGATACCGTAATTTGTTCCTTCATCACTTGTACATCTAACTTCTTTTACTGTAATCATTTCATTCATGATTACATCATCTTTTTTTTTGTCTTTACTCAAATTCTACTTCCTTTTTTTATTTCATTTAACATAGATATAAATTCATCTTTTGTCATATTTGATTGTTCTCTTTTTCTTCTATCTCTTAAAGCGATAGTTTTATTAGCAACTTCTTCATCTCCAACTACTACTATCATTGGAACTCTTTGTTTTTCAGCCATTCTAATTCTTTTGTTTAGACTCTCATTCATGTTATAAATTTCAGAATCTATATCATTTTCTATTAAATCTCTTTGCAACTCTTTTGCATATTCAACATGAGAATCTGCAATAGGAACAAAAATAACTTGAGTTGGTGCAATAACAAATGGAAATTCACCAGCACAATGTTCTGTTAAAATTCCAATAAATCTTTCAAAAGAACCTAAAATTGCTCTATGAATCATAACTGGTTGTTCTTTTTCACCTTTATCATTGATATATTCAACACCAAATCTTGAAGGTAAGTTCATATCAACTTGAACCGTTCCACATTGCCATTTTCTACCAATAGCATCAAGGATTTTAATATCGATTTTTGGTCCATAGAATGCACCACCACCCTCATCAATACCATACTCAATGTTTTTCTCATTTAAAGCGTCCATGATACCTTTTGTTGTTGTTTCCCAGAAAATATCATCTCCGATAGCTTTTTCAGGTTTTGTTGATACTTCAATTTCATATTTAAAATCAAATAGCTTCAATAATGAATCAACAAACTCTAAAACTTCAAAGATTACCTCTTTGATTTGTGCTTGTGTACAAAAAATATGTGAATCATCTT
>JALQYE010000374.1 GCA_023254245.1 Emticicia sp. | reverse complement strand
ATAGTGACAAATAAAATACAATTCAAACGAGAAAAACATGATTAAAATCATAGTTCTAAAAACCTTAGCGGTTTTTTTTACTAACTATAAATCAATGGTTTAAAAAACTTGATTGCAAAAAAAATCTTTGCTCAACATAATTGAACAAAGATTTTTAAAATTTAAGATGTTTGCTGTTTTAACCTTTTTTGTTATTACCAATTGGTAAATAGTAAAGTAGACCAACACCAATTGCAAACAATATAGCAGAGGCAACAAATGCTGGAATTAAAATTTCTTTATTATTATCTAAAGCATTATTTAATGCCGCATATAACAACCAAATTTGAATAGTAACATTTAGTATTAATATAAAAATTATGGTAGATAATATTGCATTAAGTTTTCTAGTATTAGCGCTATTTTGCCCTTGTCGAAAAGTACTCATGGGATTACATTATTAAAATTAACCTATTTGATTTTCATAAGCTTTTACAAAAATTGCTTGCTCTTTTACTAAAACCTCTAAACGTGGTAAAGGTCTAGGAGGTGGTCCTGCTAAAACATCTCCTGTTTTAGCATCGAAATGACCTTCGTGACATGGACAAATTATTTCACCTGAACCAGGTTTGTAGTATACAGCACAAGACAAGTGAGTACATTTTTGTTCATAGGCTGTAAAGCTACCGTCCTCTAAATGAATTAATATATAAGGAATAGTACTTCCTTTAATTAAAAAAGCTTTTGTTCCACCCACAGGAATATCTTTAATATCACAAACAAAATGCTCACCTTCAACTTCTTCTTTAGGTAATAAATATGATTTTGCTGCAACTAAACCACTACCAACCATTAATCCTCCCGATACTAATGTTAAAAACTTGGCAAAATCTCTTCTACTAACTTGAGCTGCTTCTTGTTTATGTATTGGAAAATCCTTTTTCCAATTTTTATCTAAATTATCTAAAATATATTGGAACCATTTTTCAGACCATTCTTCTAAAAAAATATTAT
>JALQYE010000373.1:770-1004 GCA_023254245.1 Emticicia sp. | reverse complement strand
CACCTTTATGGAATTGAAATTCACTTCATCTTCTTTGATTTGTCGATGATTATCAAACTCCAATCGCACCTTTATGGAATTGAAATAAATACGTGTACTACAAACCAAAATTAAGATTTAGTACTCCAATCGCACCTTTATGGAATTGAAATTCTTTTGTGGGGGTTAATGCAAGCGGAAATATTACTACTCCAATCGCACCTTTATGGACTTGAAATCTTATATTATTAACAT
>JALQYE010000373.1:0-760 GCA_023254245.1 Emticicia sp. | reverse complement strand
TGATTGATATAACTCCAATCGCACCTTTATGGAATTGAAATAAATTATTCTAATTTACCAGACTGCGTAATTATAAAACTCCAATCGCACCTTTATGGAATTGAAATTGCACGTCGTGGGAAATTTACAATTATTGGGTGCGAACTCCAATCGCACCTTTATGGAATTGAAATTTAGTGCGGGCTGTTATTTCTTTGGCTATTTGTGTCACTCCAATCGCACCTTTATGGAATTGAAATTTGCCGAATCAAATGTCTGATGATGCTTATACTAAGACTCCAATCGCACCTTTATGGAATTGAAATTCAATCGTTATTTCGTACATATTATTTTGCGTTTACTCCAATCGCACCTTTATGGAATTGAAATGAAATTGAAACAAAATACCCTTTGATTGATGCAAGTACTCCAATCGCACCTTTATGGAATTGAAATATAACTGCAACAAATGGAAAGCCTGTTGTAAAGAAAACTCCAATCGCACCTTTATGGAATTGAAATATTCAATCAAGAAGAATTTGGAATCGCTTTTGATGACTCCAATCGCACCTTTATGGAATTGAAATACGGAGCGGTTTGAAATCGCTCGGCGATGCCTTCTCCACTCCAATCGCACCTTTATGGAATTGAAATTGAGCGAGAAAGAAAAAATTAAGGTAAAAGTTAAACAACTCCAATCGCACCTTTATGGAATTGAAATAAGAATGAAAAAAGAAATTACTCCTTTTGTTTCGGACTCCAATCGCACCTTTATGGAATT
>JALQYE010000372.1 GCA_023254245.1 Emticicia sp. | reverse complement strand
ATTATCTACATTATAAACAAATTCATCAGCAAGTGTTTCATCTTTTATGGTTTCTTTGATTGATAAAACTTGATTCTTTTCGTTATAAACAAAAAATTTTTCTGATTGAATTTTGCTACCATCAGCATTAGTTTTTTCGATGCCAATGCTTTGCATCTTGCCATCGGCATCTCGCTTATAAGTTTCTATAATGTTTGTTTTTGTTAAAGAATCTATGATTTTTGAGCCTGTTAGCTGTTTGGTTGTAGCATCATACACCCATTCAGTTGTCGTTTTATTGGTGCCAGATAATACTGCTATAGATTTTACTTTGCCTTTGAGCGGATGCTCTTTTGCTTGTTCAGTAAGTAAATTTATTTCACTATCTTGGCAAGCCAAGCATATACTTAGAATTGAAATTAATAACATATTTATTTTATTCATCTTGTAAACTAATTTTAGGACGAGACAACTACCCTTGCCCTCAGAGTCCCCTACGTGCCTTCGGGAGACTCTGAGGGAACGAAAATGCTCTACCGTTAAGTCCAGCATCATAGGTGCGTAATATATTTATAGGTATGTTTTACCTTTTTCTGTAAGACAGAATCCAATTCTATCTCCACAGTTTAGAATATATTCAGTCTCAATTAAATCGTTTAATATAGCACTAAGTGTCTTTCGACTTTTTGTAATTAACTCGTCAAAACAGTCATCACTTAAGCGATTATTGATTGTAATAATACCTACTGGCTGACCTGAGTTGGCTTTTTCGATGATTTTAAGTATTTCTAAATTACATTTTTTCATTTATTATTCTATTTGAACAGAGAATCTACAAACTCTTGCGAAGAGTTTACCAATTTATCGTTATTTAGTAAACAATAAAGTTTCCGTTACTTTCTTGGCTTGAAAGGGAAATTTGCTACACCTGATTTGCTAATCATCTCCGTTCGCCTCAATGTTATCTGTTGTTCGGCTGAATTTTAATTCAGTACCTTAGAGCCAGTTATTCTATCAGGTTTAAATATTCTCCTTT
>JALQYE010000371.1 GCA_023254245.1 Emticicia sp. | reverse complement strand
AGGAACTGCCAAGCGGGACATACCCTCTGAATCTGCAAGGGTGGTTCTCAGAAGCTGATAGTATTGCTTGGCAAGCTGGAATTTATGTAAACAAAACAGCTTTCGCTGGGCATGACAAAGAGCTTGAAGCGTTTATCTCTGCATCTGCTAAAGCTAAGCCTGCTATTAAACGAGCATACGGCGAATTGGAATAATGATGGGCGCCTAGTGCGCCCATTTTTATTTATCGTTTGCTTCCTAGTTGGTTACCTGGTATTATAGGCTATAAAGTATTGGAAAAAACAATGAACAAACACTTGGGTACTATTGATAGTGCAATTTCAAGACTCCATTCCGACTGGTGGAAGGGTATGATAACACAACCAGAATACGAACAAGAACTGTTACATCTATGTGCACTACGTGCCTTTGTTGAAGATATGTTGGAACTAGAATGATTTTAGTTATCACTCACACCGCCGAACGTAATCAGTATGACCGTACTGGTCGGCTGATTGAAGAACGAGGTACTGTTACAGTATCGCACGGTATCAATTGTGAAACTGGTCGTACAGTTATTTTACCAAATGAGTTGTGGAGCTCATTCAAACACAATTGTATTTATCACGAAGGGGAGTGGTACTTGAAATGAAAAACTATACCGACGAAACTGTATCACAAACTATTTCCATGCTTCTACATCTACTCGACGAAGCATATGGTGAAGGCATGCATTGGTACGGACAAACCCCTGATTGGTATGTGTGCGCTGCTATGGTAGCTTGTGATACTGAAGATACTAATAGCAATGCTGCACGTATGATTGCCGACCTTGCAAACACAACTAGCTAGGATACAAAATGACTTGGAACCTTTTCATTGACGATGAGCGTGATCCTCGACAAGTAACTTGGGGCAGTACAGCTTTTTACCATGTGTATCCTTGGACTATCGCTCGTTCACTGAGTGAGGTTCAAGAGCTGGTTCAAATGTATGGGTTCCCGGAGTTTATTAGTTTCGATCACGATCTTGGCACAGACC
>JALQYE010000370.1 GCA_023254245.1 Emticicia sp. | reverse complement strand
CTCAATCTCTGATTCTTTGGCGATGTATTACTCCAATCGCACCTTTATGGAATTGAAATACGCAAAGCCCTGCTTATAAATAGCCGACTGATTAACTCCAATCGCACCTTTATGGAATTGAAATCTTTTTGTAGTGGATGATTTTTGTTTTTTTTCATTACTCCAATCGCACCTTTATGGAATTGAAATTTTTAAGAAAATAGAATTGTCAAATCCTAATTTACCACTCCAATCGCACCTTTATGGAATTGAAATATACCTCGGGCTTGAAATTTAAAGCTAATTTTGCCGTACTCCAATCGCACCTTTATGGAATTGAAATTTTCTTCGGTTTGCCCTAACATTGATAGACTTGCATCACTCCAATCGCACCTTTATGGAATTGAAATTGAAAATGGTTGCCCTTGCACAGGTTCGAGTCCTACTCCAATCGCACCTTTATGGAATTGAAATAAAATTAATAAGAATGAAATGGAATACAAGGCTGGACTCCAATCGCACCTTTATGGAATTGAAATTTGTTTTTAAGAAAGATGGATATTCTGGGAGCGTTAACTCCAATCGCACCTTTATGGAATTGAAATAATGTAACGCCCCCATGATGTATAACTTTTCAGCCGTACTCCAATCGCACCTTTATGGAATTGAAATAATATTGATTGGAATGAAATAATGTACGATAGTAAGCTCCAATCGCACCTTTATGGAATTGAAATATTGCACCCCCGTAGAAATATAGTCGTGCTGTCCATCTCCAATCGCACCCTTATGGAATTGAAATCTATTACCCGTTACATCTATCCTTATTCGCTGATTTCTCCAATCGCACCTTTATGGAATTGAAATATAGTCGATAAAAAAAGCTTCAGTCTCTCGCTTGTGAAACAGAAGCCTTTAAAAGCTTAAAGTTTTTTTAGTAAATAATTGTGAGATATTTTGGTTATATTTAATAATACACTTTATTATTCTTTAATCCTTATCAATCAAATATTTTATAAAATACAATTATAAATTTCAAGCGTTAATTTAAAG
>JALQYE010000036.1:6108-27845 GCA_023254245.1 Emticicia sp. | reverse complement strand
AGTTGAGTTATCAGACCACGTTATAGTTCCTGCACAGCCGCTTGCCGTTAAATTTAATGTTGAAGGTTGGCAAACAATTGCTGGACTTGTAAGTGTAACAGTTGGAGCTTCAGGAATTGTGTAAACATTCACAAAGTTTGATGTGATTGTTCTTCCGCTATTACAAGTAGTTGCGGGCGGCGTTCCGTTTTCACAGGCAGCATAAAAAGCTTGTCCTGTTCCTGCCGAAGGTGTATAACTAAATGTTGTACCAGTACCGAGTTGTGTAGTACCCGCAGCCGAGCCATACCATGCTACAGTACCAGAAGTACAAGTAGCCGAAAGTGTTATGCTTGTTCCAACGCAAGTATTTGTTGTACTTATTGATACTGCCGTAGGCTTTGCATTATTAAAATCAAAAGGAACGGTAAAGGTACACGTTCCATCAGTCACTTTGGCGTAGAGTGTTTGAGTACCTGCTGGAATGGTATTATTAGCTGTAAATTTATTTCCAACCGAAGTATAAGTTCCAGCTGAAGTCGTTGCACCAGCATCTGTAAAAATTCCGTTTACAGTATAATTATTGCTTCCTCCTAAAGTAAATATTGGACAGGCATTGGTAATCACCATTTTGTTGTTGGTAATGCCCGAAACTGTATTTGCTTTTAATACGCCATTATTCGTAAATGTTCCTGTGTTTGTAAAATCGTTGTCATTAGTTAATTGTATTAAACCTGCGTTGATAGTTGTACCACCGTTTTCATAAACTCCTGCCGACATCAATATTTTTCCACAAGCATTATTTGTGATGGTCGAACCGATTGGGTTTGAGATTCCACTTGCTGCTGTAATATTAATAGTTCCATCGTTTATTACACTTGCTGAACCATTCAAATTTAAGGCATAAGTACCTCCTGAATAACTGATAGTACCATGATTTGTTAGGTTTAGGATAGATGATGCTCCTGAAATTCTAAAATCACTATTAATTATCCCTGTGTTTTCATTCGTAAATGTAAATGTACCCGTTAAAATTGCTTGAATTCCAAAGCTATTGTTTGCATTTATTGTTCCTCTATTGGTAATATTTGACGGAGCTGTAACATAAATTCCAATACCACTTCCTGTGCCTACATTTATTGTCCCATCATTGATGATTGCATTTCCACCACCTTGCAGAGTTATAGAAGTTACAGCATTACCAGTATTTACATTTAAAGTGCCACCACTATTTACGGTAAGAGTTGCTCCTGCCTGTATATACATAAGTTTTATAGTAGGTACAGTCCCAGTTACAATAGGTTTATTCGTAGTATTGGGTATAATTACCTCATTGTTCGTGGCATCTGGCACCCAAGCTGGATTCCAGTTACAAGCAGTGTTCCAATCGGTACTGACCAATCCTGTCCAAGTAATAGTTACATTACCAGGCGAAGAACCAAGTGGTGTACAAGGATTGTAAGTTACCGATACATTCGTACTTGGCGAACTGATACAAGTATTTGTACCTGTACATCTGGCAAAGAATGTTTTGTTTGCCGAAATCGTAGGGGTATTGTTTGGTAAAGCTACTGTGCTATTAGCAGTATCATACCAAGTAATTGTTGATGGTGAATTACAGCCAGTGGCTGTTAAGGTTGTTGTACCTGAAACAGTAAAGTTTGATGGTGTTGCCGTTGGGCTGGTCGGAGCTGGGGTTGAATTAATCACCACTGCGGTTGTTGCAGTGGCCGTACATCCACCTGCATTCGTAATGCTCAATGTATAAGTTCCTCCTGCCACTATTGATACATTGCTAACAGTTGGGTTCTGCAAAGTCGAAGAAAAAGAGTTCGGCCCTGTCCATAAATAGCTGGAAGCAACCGTCGAAGTTAAATTCAAATTACTCCCTACACAAACTGGAGTATTGCTACCAGGACTTGCCGTTGGGGTAGCATTTACGGTTAAAGTGGCAGCTGTTGATGTTACACAATCATTCACCACACATTGATAGGTAAATCCATTATTTGCCAAAGGTACAGCCGTTAACGTCAATGTTGTTGAGGTTGCACCGCTGTAAATTCCTCCTTCGGTTATATTAGTAAAACCAGAGCCTGAATTTACTTGCCATTGATACGTTAATCCACTACCTGATGCAACAACAGTAAAGGAAGTATTAGTACCTTGACAGATAGCTGCTGGGTTAGATGGATTTGTAGTAATACTGGCAGGACATAAATTCAAAGCCGCAAATGGAATAACAGAAAGACTTTGCGTAGCTTGTCCAATCAAATAATTAGCTGTATTTTGAATATTGGCTAAATTAATGGGAGATGACCTTTCATTTGAAGCAAATTTATATTCTGTACGGTCGGGAGAGGTACTACCAAAACCAGTTATTATGACTGCATTTGGGAAAACCGTGATTGGATTTTCTATGCTTGGAATTGCAGAATTAATAGAATAAAACAAGGAGTACACATCAGTAATACCATTCGTAGGGTTGCCATCGGTATCTGAATAGGCATAAAGATTATCACCACCCGAAGAAGCAAAATTAAAATCTGTTGGTATTGATTGTGTAATATAAGTTGCTGTTCCACAGTTTGAACCTGCCGAACAAGTCACCGTAAAAGCATTAGTTCCTGCTGCAGTTTCTACAATATATACAACTTGCCCTTTGGCTAAACCACCCGTACCAACGGTAAATTTCACAACAGCTTCAAGCGAACCGAATGTCAAAGAAGTGTTATTAAATAGACCATCGACAAAGTAGATATCCGTACCAGCCGCTAAGTTTTGATTTGCTGCAAAACTAAATCCATCTGGACTTTGGCTCGTAGGAATATTACTGTTATTGCCATGATTCATTCCCACAATTACCACCGCAGGATTTACATTTCTGACATCATCATTCGTTATCGTTCCCGTAGCTACATTTGGGTTGCCTGCATCATAGCCTGTGCCTACATCAATGGTCAAAACTACGGTTTCGTTAGCTTCAAGGGTAGTTTCAGCAACAGGTGTTATGATTACGCTTGCAGAATTGCTACCACTCGGAATCACGACTGAGCCTGCGGTTGAGGTAAAACTCGTTGCTCCTGTTTGTGTATAATCTGTTGTAAAAGTTGCAGTTCCACTTACCCCAAAATTAATTGTCATGTTGCTGGCAGCATTTTGTGATAAGGTAAAAGTGTAAACCATCCCCGTACCACTATTCTCTAAAACCGAACTCGGGCTTGGAGTAACAGTTACGAACGGGTTTGCCACACCACTCGTTACAATAATATTAGTAAAAGGGACCGTTGAAGGAGCCGTAGCCGTTGATTGAGCATTAAGCCAGTTGGAAACATTGGTCAATAATGTTCGGGTAACGGTTACTTGTCTTTCTGTTGGAAATTTATATTCAATTCTACCAGGAACCGCATTTGGAAAATTATCAATGACTACTGCATTTAAATAAACAGAAGAAGGATTTGAAATAGTTGGAATTGAACCACCATTACCCGCTACTGTTAAATCTCCCGTATGTAAGGCAGAATAAATCTCTGTAACGCCATCTGTTGGTACATCATTATTATCGCTATAAGCAAACATCGTAATTCCACCCGATGGAATAGAAAAACCAGCATCAAGATTTGTTATGGTGCCGCAGCTACTACCGTCTGAACAAGTTACAGTGAAAACATCTGTTGATGTTTCCATCACCGTATAAACATCACCTCTATTTACTCCCGAACCAGCTGTCCATTTAACAGTACCAGTATAAGTATTTCCAAAAGCTAATGTAGTTTTATCATAAATTCTTCTTGTAAAATACACAACAGTTCCCGAAGCAAGGTCATCCAATGCTACAAAGGAAAAACCATCGAAATGCGATGGATTCGCAGATTGGTCTGCCTGATTAATACCTACCAATGCTACTTTTGGCAGAGACGTTCCAGTATCATCATTTGTAATTGTTACAGTTGCATTACTTGGGCTTCCTGCATCGTAGCCAGTTCCTGCCGTTACTGTGATAATAACGGTTTCATTGGGCTCAAGCGTTGCATCGGCTGATGGGTCTATTGTAAAAGAGGCAGTATTACTACCACTCGGAATCGTAATTGTTCCTGCAGTTGTAGTGAAACTTGCTGCACCACTTTGGGTATAATCAGTTCCAAAAGTGGCCGTACCTCCCACCGAGAAATTTACGGTTATATTACTTGCTGCATTGGCAGAAAGTGTAAAAGTATAAGTAATAGTACCTGAGGCATTTTCAACGATTGAAGTAGGCGAAGCCGCCAAAGTCAAAACAGGATTTGCACCAGCCAGATTGAGATTGAATGCGGTTCTATCAAGAGCTTGTAAAGAAGAACCCATTGGCGAATAATTACTGGTATTTTCAAGCATTGCTTTGCTAACCGATGCACTTCTGCTGGTATTGTACTCTACTCTGCCCACAGGAGAAGCATTATTTCCTGTAAAACCATCTAAAACAATACAATTTGGAAAATCAGGCACTGGATTTTCTGTAGCACTAATATTACCACCAGCACCTGTCAAAGATTCATCACCAACATATATGACTGAAAAGATTTCAGTAACGCCATTGGTAGGGTCATCATCCGTATCTGAATAGGCATAAATACTTTCTCCACCGCCTCTAAAATTATGAGTTGCAGAAGCAAAACCAAGTGTAAGTGATGCCGTTCCACAAGCCGAACCACTTGTGCAAAGTACATTTACAGTATTATTGGTTTGTTGAGGAAAAAATGATAATTCAATTACTTGCCCTTTGGCAATATTTGTATTCGCAATAAATTTAATGATGGTTTCGGGACCACCACCAAATACATTAGTTGTATTATTGTATTCGTAGTCGTTGATATAAATAACATCTCCATTGACCAAGGGTGTATTGACAACAAATGCAACTCGGTCCATATTTGCACCATTGCCATCATAATTCGCCCCAATAATAATTACCTTTTGAGCAAAAAGGGCATTCCCACTAAAAAGTAAGCCGATAATTATGAGGCAAATCTTGATGGATTTAAATAAATTTGAAAATGTTTGTGTAAAATTTTTCATGACTTTTTTATTTTAATTAGGTACACAAATACGGGTTGTACCAGCCCCCAAAAACTTCATCATTTTTGTTGCTTTCAAAATTTGCTTTTGCAAATAATGAATCATTGATACTTATCTTTTCAAATACTACAGGTAAATTATCTTTACTTTTTTTGATTGAAATAGAATCAAAAGTCGTTTCGTTGTATGAATCAATTCCGATTTCTCCACGTGGAGAAATAATAGTTTCATTTTTTAAAGTTTCAGAAATTGGCTGCTCGAAGCTTGGGTCTTTTTCTGCTTTTTTGATTGCTAATAGCCCTGCCTCGTAGCCTAACAATACAATTTCGTTGGGTGCTTTTTTATATTTTTCTTTGTATGAAATTTCCCAATCATTTTCATTATTTATCAAATAAGTTGAAATGGCATAAATTTCGTTTTTTGTGGTAGTTTTGCTTGAAAATACATGGTTGGCTATCGGATTATAGACGATTGGTATTTGTTCTAAAATTCCTTTTTCTTGCATTTTCTGAAACAAAATCTCACTTTCTTTGTGAGTGAAGTTTGAAAGAATAAAATCAGGTTTACTCGCCATGGCGGTGTCAAGCATTGTTTCAAAATCATAGTTTTTGTAATCAGACTTTGCTACTTGCATACTTACTATTTCGCCTTCTACTTGCTCAAATCCTTTTGTAAACCCATAGAGTAACTGATAACCAGCTTCATAAAATGAAATGATAATAGCTACTCGTTTGCCAATGTTTTTTCCTGCATATAACCCTGTATATGAAAAACCTTTCCAAAGGTTCAAACTATGGTGAATCACATATTCATTTTTGAATTCTTCTCGTATAATTGTACCGCCAAAATCAGTATGTATAAATGATTTTTGATAGATTTTAGCTAAATCCAAGAGTTTTTCAATGTGATTTGTACCACTAAATCCAATCAACAAATCAATATTTTCTTGAATAATTATTTTCTCGGTAACTCTCAAAATTGAAGCATCAGTACCGTTGCCAATACCCTCAAAATGAATATCAGGTATTGGCAAGTTAGATTGACTATAAGAAAGTTTAAATCCGTTCAAAAAATCGATAATCAACAAGGGGTAAACCTCTGAACTTGGTAATAAAAAGCCTATTTTTGAGGGCATAAATTTAAAATAGTATTAGTTTCTTGAAGGATAGATTCCTTCAATTGCAATGATAAAATTCAAACCTAAATATGGAATTCTGATAGGAAATGGCTGGCTTCCTCCCGCAATAGTAACATTGCCAGAAAAGCTTGGTGCTAAATTTTGATTCGAACCGAAAGATTCAGAATAAGCCGCCGCATGGCTGGCAAGCACTGCACCTACTGGTGAGTTAGCATCGCCAGCAGCACCATTAACTGCAATTTTAGCAGCACTTAGTGTATGTGCGTGTGCAGGCATATTAGAAGATAGCATGGTTATGTTTTCTGTGCCAGCCATTTCGCCTAATTGGACTTGGGGAAGTCCTGGTCCCGCTGAAAAATTTGCTCCAACGGGCATTCTCGAACGAAAATCTGGTAACGCAAAAGTAACTTGACCATCGCCACCGTAAGTAGTACCTAATAATGAAAATAATGCACTATTTTGTGCAATAGACATCAATTGACCTTGGCAAAATGCCCAACTTCTTGGAGCGAAATTTCCTGCAAAGCACTGTATTTCTGCCATAACTGGTTCCATATCTTTATTTGTTTAAATGTTAAAAGAAAAAGAGATACATTAATTTCGTGCTGGGAAAATTCCAAACTGGCAAATGACATAATTCATACCCAAATATGGATTATAAATATTAAGAGGTGAACCCGAACCCGCATTGTCTGTTGTTCCTGTTAAGCTACCTGCCGCCAAAAACTGGTTATTTCCAAAACCTTCTGCATAATTAGATGGGCTGTTTCCTAACACACCTCCTACCGGTGAGGCAGCGTCGGCAACATTGTTTACACGTATTTGAGCCGCCGAGAGCCCATGGATATGCTGTGGTAAGTTATTGGTTGTAAGCGTTACTGAATTAGACCCGCCTTTTTGCCCCAAACTGATAGTCGAAAGTCCAGGTCCCGTACCTTGTCCGATGGGAACTCTTCCTTGCAAATCAGGTAAGGCAAAAGTTGTTTGTCCGTTACCGCCATAAGTAGTACCGAGTATTGAAAATAAAGCTGTATTTGAGGCAATGTTTATAATTTGTCCTTGACAAAATGACCAATTTTTTGGTGCAAAATTGCCAGCAAACATTTTTATATATCCGATTGTTCCTTCCATATTTTTAATTTTTTAATTTTGAATGGTTAAAAATTAATAAGCTGCCTAATTGCGAGAGGGGAAAATTCCAAATTGACAAATGATATAATTCATTCCTAAATATGGATTGGCAACACTTAATGGTAAAGTGTTACCTGTCGAGTCTGTGGTTCCGCCTACGCTTCCTTGGGCTAAAAATTGATTTGCACCAAACCCTTCAGCATAAGAACTGGCTTTGCCCGCAATAACTCCACCTACTGGTGAAGCACTGTCGCCCGCAGCACCATTCACTTTGATATTTACACCTGTAAACCCGTGGTTGTGGCTTGGCATATTTGAAGGCAAAACCGTTAACGAGTTACTTCCCGCTGCTTGTCCCAATTGGACATTGGCAAGCCCTGCACCTGTACCAACCCCAACTGCCACTCGACCTCGCAAGTCGGGTAAAGCAAAAGTTGTTTGTCCGTTACCACCATAAGTAGTACCGAGTAGGGAGAAGAGTGCCGTATTCTGAGAAATAGATAGTATCTGCCCAGAACAAAAAGCCCAGTTTCTGGGAGCAAATGTTGCCGCAAAAAATCTGATTTCAGCAATGTATCCTTCCATAGATTAATTGTTTAGTTGTTAAGAATTGATATAAATATTGAATTGAATAATTGATAAATCTTCGTTTTCATGCTTGGTTTTGGGCAACTCTTCTCTCAATTTTTCGTGTGTGTTTCCTACATGAAATCCATCAATAAAAGCCTTTCGGTCTGCTCCAAAATACAGTTTGGTTAGGGTTTCTTCTCCATTTTTTTGTGTAATTTTGAAGAAAATCCTTCTCATTTTGTAGTTGTCTTCTTCAAAATGCTTTTCGGGAAAATCTGTTTCAAACTGATAATTGCCTTCCGAGTCTGTGATGAGTTTTCCTTTGTATTCAAATTTTGAAGGATTACTTTCTGAATTATTGTGCCATATTTCAAGCATGGCATTTTTCACAGGACTCAAATCTATATATCGAATTTTTCCACTGACTTTTAAACTTTTTTGTGCATTCTTTTTCAAGCATAATACATTTTTACTGATAGATTGATTAGTCTTAGCGTGAGTAATCAGAGGGGAAAAACTAAGTCCAAGCCCGATATAGACAGAGTTTTTGCAAAAACTTCTACGACTGTTTGACATTGTATTTTTGTAGTTTGGGTTCTAAATAATTTATTCTGAATACCACATCTACAACCATATATCAATAATCATAACTTTGCATCTCGGCAAATTTAGAATTGATTTTTTGTTTGTGGGAGGGTAAAAATACCTGTTTTATGTTTTTCAGTTGTTGAGGTTTAATAGGGTGACATTTCACTTGTTGAGTTCTTGTCATCGAGTATTTGTAGGTAATTTGTTAAAACTAATTGTATACAGGTACTGATTTATTCAACTATAGCATTCAACAAACTATTCAGTAAGCCACATCCTTAATAAATTGCTATGCGTTTGGAGCAATAAATTTGCCTCCATCGAATTTGGGTCTTTTTGATATAATGAACCGTGAATTTGATTCAAGTCAAATAGTATTTGTCTTTTTTCTACAGAACCCACTTCACTCTGAATCCATGTTACTGCTGCCCGACGTTCACCTTGTGTAATCGGGTTCACACAATGTAGATACGTACATGGATATACTACCGCATCACCTTTGTTGGGTTTATAGGCAGTTATGCCTTGCGAACCTTGAATCAATAATTCACCACCTTGATAGGTGCTTGGGTCTGACAAAAAAATGGTCATTGCCAAGTCTGTTCTAATTGCAGGACTACCCATTTGCGGACTGTCAACGTGCCATCCGTAGGTCATGCCTTCGGAATATTTACTAAATACTATGGGATATATATGCTTGGGTAAAATAGCAATCTGAAAAAGCGGACTTGTTTTTAAGGCCTGAAGAATTATTGATTGCAGTTGGGGGAGAGTTTGAGTATTATTTTTATCAATTTGTAGATTCTTTTTTACAGATTGTGCAGCCAAAGAGGCAGTTTTTGCCCCATCAACAAACAGACTGCTTTCAAGGAGAGCATCTATTTTACTTAATTCTTCATGTGTTAATAGTTGAGGTATTTGTATCAGACTCATGGCTAAAATTACGTTCTCAGCCAAGAAACCATTCTTGGATAAGACTGCGTATTGTTTTGTTGTATATCAGTGGCTCTGTCGGTCATGCCATACCATTCCAAAATAGGAACACCAAAGTAATGACCTTGATTGAAATTAGATAAAATATTCTCGCTATCACCTTTGTACCCATCTGAATGGAAAACCACTACAGGGTCAATTCCAATTTCCAAACAAGCAGCGTATGTCCAAGCAATTACTGCCATTTCTGTGGCAGCAGCATTATTTTTATCTTGCCCTTCCAACGACCCAAATAAGTTTTTGCGTTCTTCAGGAAGCATCAAAGCAATATGACCTGCTTCATGTAATGTATCGCCTATATAGCTTAGTTTATCAATATCTATCTGTAAAACACCTTTTTCAATTCTCAAGCCTGGTAAAAAAGCTTCGCTATTTATGGTACAAAACTCAATTTGGATACCTATTCTTTTTATAAACTCAATGATTTTTGAAAATATAACTTCATCTATCTTAGCCATATATTCTATCGTAATTTCTTCAAAAAATATATTTTATTTTGAATTATTATTGCAATGTATATATTTACTTTAATGTTCAATAATTATTTCATTTTTTTTTATTGAGCGGTATTGGTTTAAAAAAAACTTTGATTTTTGATGAAAAAATAGAGCTGTTTTGACAAACTATACTATATTTGAGAATTGAAATTTATAGCCATAAATCACTAATTGACACATGGAATCGTATCAGTTTTCATTTCACTTCGATACCCAAAAATTAATCAATGACCTTCGGATTTGTCAGTCAACAGATTGGCCTTTACATTTCAATCAAAATGATTTTACTGGCCATTGGTCAAGCTTTTCGTTGCGTTCTATTTCAGGCAATGAGTCGGATATTTTAGCCACTCCAAATGCTTCTTTTCAAGATACACCCACCTTAAAAAAATGTAAATACTTTCAAGAAATCATTAATCAGTTCGATTGCCAGAAGGAGGCTATTAGGTTATTATCGCTTTCGCCCAATAGTTTCATAAAAGAACATACCGATACAGCAAGCGGCTACAAAGATGGTTTTTTTAGAATCCATATTCCGATTCAAACCAACGAAAAAGTTGTTTTTAAAGTAAACGGAAAAGTGCTGCCAATGCAAATAGGCGAGTGCTGGTATGCCAATTTTAATTTACCTCACTATGTGTCAAATGATGGTGATTGTGATAGAATTCATTTAGTGATTGATTGTCTGAGAAATGAATGGTCTGACCAGCTTTTTGCAATGTGTGGTTATGATTTTGATGCAGAAAAAAAGAGTAAGTATGATAAACAAACTAAGTTGCTAATGATTGAGCAATTATCATTGATGAAAACCGACACCGCCGATGATTTAATTAAGTTATTGAAGCAAGAATTAAATCAATGAGATTTGTTCATATTTTTAGTATGTGTGGAAGAGCACGCACCTCAACGCTATTGGCTAAATTATTCAAACATAAGATTTACTGATAAATACATTGATTGTTTCAAATGAATTTTTTAAACAGGGATACGAAGTGTTTCCTAATTTAATTCCCAAAGAATTATTAGAGCAACTAAGAAGTTTATTTGTCTCACTTATGGATACAGATAACCTAACAGATAAAGTTGTTATTGAAAATAATCAAGTAAAATATGTAACAAATTTAGAGAATTTATGCTGTAAAGGTAATCTGAGTTGTTTGGTCGTGTTGGGTTATCCGCCAATCTTATCCATAGCTGAACAAATTTGCGGAGAAGATTTTTTTATGATTCAGGAGTTTGCAGTAATAAAGAACCTCGGAGACAATCTACCTGTTTTATGGCATCAAGACATGAAGAATGAGCGAAAAGGGCGATGTTTTACGATGGGTATCTACTTAGATGATGCCAATGAAGATGACGGGGCATTGTGTGTTATTCCCGAAAGCCATTTGACTGACCTGCCTATTTGTGAAATATCAGAAAGTGCTATGTTACAAGTTCCAGTTAGGGCAGGGGATGTTCTTATTCATGATATGATGCTTGCACATAAATCCGAACCCCTGCAAAAAAACAAACTTCGTAGAGTTCTTTATTTTGAATTTTTATCTGTTACGCATGTGAGATTAGAATCTATTTATTCAGAAAATTTGATTGAAAGACGAGCTAAACTTATTCCTATTGCCATTCGACATTATCAGGAGATTTATCCTCTTCAGAATGTTTTTAATTACAAATATCCAATAAGTTTCGATATGAATAAATCTGTGGCAGAATCGCTTCAAGAAATATATGCTGAGCCAATCAGAGCCAGACCTTCTGCTTATTGTTTTGCAAATTTTATGTAATCTTTTCACAGGTATCTTATATAGAAAAAATGAACTCACATCCACTCAACAATTGGATTCCATTTCGATTAAATTTTTACGAGAATGAATTGAATTGTCGGTGGTTGTATGTTGCTGATAAAGCATACACCGAGCCTTTTTTTCATGATACTACTGCAAAGTGTAGCATTATTGAAGAAAATCGCAAGTTTTTTAAGGCAGTTTCAACTTTGGAGAGCATTATTGAATTTGCCGAAAATTTACCAACAATACCACCAACGGCATTTATTTTTCATGTTTCTCGTTGTGGTTCAACGCTTTTGGCTCAGTTGCTCTCGTTAGATGAGCAAAACATAGTTCTTGCCGAACCGCCCATATTTGATGAAGTATTACGTGAAATTGCTTATAAGAAACCAGATTTTTCAGATAAAAAAATAGAAGAAACCTTAAAAGCTGTCGTAAAATTTTTAGGTCAAAAACGAACGGGCAACGAACAAAATTTCTTTATCAAACTCGATAGTTGGCACATATTTTATTACGAAAAACTAAGAAACTTATATCCTGATACTCCATTTATTTTTTCGTATCGAAGACCAGACGAAGTAATTCGTTCACAGATAAAAGAACCTGGTATGCACGCAGCCCCAGGTGTGATTCAACCAGATTTATTTGGATTTACTCTGGAGGAAATTTTACAGGTAGAACGCCCAGTTTATGTTGCTAAAGTATTAGAAAAGTATTTTGAGCAATACTTAGAAATCATCGAAAATGATAAAAATACCCTTTTTGTCAATTATGCCGAAGGTATCTTGACCAGTTTCGAGAAAATAGAACATTTTTTGAAACTACAGACAGAGCCTGCCATTAAACAAAAAATGCTTGAAAGAACCCAATTTCATAGTAAACGACCTAATACGGTTTTTGAAGAAAAACCGTTGGATAATGAAGTGCCTGATTATCAAAAAAAGGTATTTATGATGTATGAAAAACTCTCACAAAAATGATAAATCAATCAACATTTAATATTTTTAGAGAACATATTTTAACTAATACACCGATTAACCAAAATGATTGGAATATTTTTCAAAGTTTACTTTTTGAATCTGGAATCGGGATGGAAGAAACCTTACAATTTCTTTATTTTAATCGACCTACTTCTCAAGACTTTTATGATTGGATTGAAAAAAATAAATGTGTTTATGAAAATAAAAATCTGGAACAATTTTCCGATGTATTAAGTCAGGAAGATTTGAAGTTTTGGAAAGAAAATGGTTATGTAGTTGTTAAAAATGCCATTCAGAAGGAGGATTGCATTGCAACTCAAAACGCAATTTTACATCTTTTGGGTGCTTCAATTGATAAGCCAGATTCTTGGTACAAAAAACATGAATCGAAAGAAGGCTTAATGGTTTTGTTTACAAAACATCCAACTTTGGAAAAGAATCGAGCTTCGGTAAGAATACAGAAAGCCTATCAACAACTTTATGGAACTGATAAAATTTATCGAGTAATTGATAAAGTAAGTTTTAATCCTCCAGAAAACGATTCATATAAGTTTATGGGTAGTTTGCTTCATTGGGATGTAAGTCTGACGCTTCCAATTCCATACAAATTGCAAGGCTTAATCTATTTAACGGATGTAAAACTAAATAGTGGGGCATTTCATTGTGTTCCAGGTTTTCATGGGCAGATACAAAGTTGGATGAAAAACTTGCCTGAAAATGCTAATCCAAGAGAGGTAGCCATTCAAGAATTAAAGCCAATACCAGTGCTTGGAGAGGCGGGCGATTTAGTGATTTGGCACCAAGCATTGCCTCATTGTGCTACACCTAATACCAGCGAACTGCCAAGAATGGTTCAGTACTTTACCTATTTACCTTTTGAAACTAAGGATGAAACCGATGAATGGATTTGAGTATTAGATTGAAATTGTATCAAATACATCGCCTATATTTACTCCCAGTTCTGTTAGCGTTTCACCTGCTAAAAAGCCAATAGATGCATACACTACTTTTATGCCAATAGCGGTATCATTGATACAACTTACATCAAGTTGATTTTCGTTGATGCCAATTACTTGCCCTGCTTTCGTGGTTGGTGTACTTTTGATACACAACTCTAATATTTTCAAATCTAAACCATTGATACGTGCAATGGCACCATGATTCCAAGGATTACAGGCTTTTACCAATGCCACTATTTCAGAAGCAGGCATAGTTTGCCAATCAATCACAATATCTTTTAGAGATGGTTTTGGATAAAATGTATGATTTCCAGTCAATTGTGGAGTTAATTGCAAGGCATTACGTAGGATGGCATCAATCAATAAATAAACACCATTTACCGCCAAATATCCGAAATTTAGCTCAAGCATAGCATAGTTTTGTTGGGGCGATAGGTCGAACGTGAGCTCAAAGGCAATTGGACCAGTATCGTAGCCTTCATCCATCTGATGAATGGTTAACGTTGCTTGTTTTTCTTGGTTTTTTATCTGCCAAAATGCAGGATGTCCACCGCCATACTTTGGGAGTTTTCCAAAATGAATGTTAAAAAAACCAAATTTAGGGAGTATCAAAACTTCCTTTTTTATTTTATGTGAAAACGCCATTACTAATACAATATCAGCCTTGATTGTTTCAATCCACTCCGAAAGTTGTGCTGTTGTATTTTTTTTACTCAAAATTCTCGGAGCAATTTGTTTTTGGATACACACTGCTTCGAAGTTTTTAAAAAATTCGTTGTCTTTTTCCGTTGCTGCCACACCCACCAAAACACCTTGTGTGTGTAACCAATCAAGTAAAGGAAAAACGGCGTTGTTATTGCCAATAAGAGCTATTCTCATAATATAGAAGTTTAATTTTTTAAAATAAAATCTACAACTTTAGAAGTTGATTCTTCAATACTTTCAGAAGCAGTGTTTACGACCAAATCGGGGCTTATGGGAACCTCAAAAGTATCATTTATACCTGTGAGATTATGGATGCTTTCGGGGTGGTTTTTTGGTAAAAAAGCTCTTTTATAAAGTCCCTTTGTATCTCTTTTCTGTAAAGTTTGGATGTCACATTCAACGAAAATTGTTTTAGCTTGATATATTTTTGTTAATTCCTGACGAATTTCATTGTAAGGATTGATAGCCGAAATAATTACAATGACTTTGTTTTGAGCCAAAAGATTGGCCACAAAGGCCATTCTACGAATATTTTCATTACGGTCTTTTTTTGAGAAGCCCAAATCGGGACAAATATTTTTGCGAAAAACATCTCCATCTAAAATTTCGATAGCGTAACCCTTTTCAATAAGTTTTGCTTTAACATTTTGTGCAATAGTAGTTTTTCCAGCACCCGAAAGGCCTGTCATTTGGAAGATATTCATGGCTATTATTTTTCAGATGTCAAATAAACAAAAAAGGTGAACAACTCAAAGAGTTATTCACCTTTTTCAGTGCTATTTTTAGGGAATTGTTATTTAGGCTGTGCAGCTGGAGTCGTTGCTGGAGCAGGAGTTGTACCTGTAGCTGGCGTACCTGTTGCAGGTGCTGCGGCAGGAGTAGCTGCTGGAGCAGTTGGGCGAGCAGTTGCTTTTTCTACATTTAGGCCATTATCGTCAGCTGCGGCTGCACCTGTCTTGTCCATGAAAATACCTGCTGTTAAAGCACCAACAATGATAAATGCAAAGAAACCCCAAGTGAGTTGTTCAAGAATATCACCAGTGCGTTGTACACCAAACATTTGTGAACCAGCACCACCAAATTCGCTTGAAAGACCACCGCCCTTTGGGTTTTGAATCATAATCACTAATACTAATAAGATGGCAACGATTACCATTAAAACTAAAATTGTAGTGTACATTTTTTCAATGAATGATTAACTTATGGATAATATTTTTATTTTTCTTTTACGTTAAGAAATCTCAAAAAATATGCCGAAAGTATTGATAATGAATGTGTTATTTTTCTGTCAAAACTTTATCTTACAACATTTTCTTTTGTAAGTCAGCTATTTTTTCCGCAAAGTAAGCACTTTTTTCGGGATTTTTTACTAAAAGTTTCTTATAAACTTCAATCGCTTGGTCGAACCGACCTTGGCGAGATAAAATTTTTGCGTAACTTTCGGTCAATAATGGTCCTTTTAGTGTTGTACTACGTTCACTCAAATCTTCAACTTCTTCGTTATTAATACCTGGCCGAATTGGTTGAATACGAGGTTCTTTTTTTATAAATTGTTCAATAATGGCCAATTGTTCGTCTTGAATGTTTTTTAATGCTGGTTTCGCAATCGATTCTATTAATTCTTCTTCCAATTTCTCACGGTTTAATTCATCTTCTATAGTGCCTTGCGAAAATTTATTTTCGAGTGGGGTCTCTGAAATTCTGATTGTAGGAACTGTATTCCAGTCCATATCATTTTCAATGACTTTTCTTAGTGCATTTCTGCTGAGTGCATAAATGGCAGCCTTCCGAACGGCATCTTGTGCAATTTCAGGAGCTTTTGTATAAATACCTTTAGCAATGAGTGTATAACCCAATTGAAAATACGGGAATTTTTTTGTTGCATTTTCGAGTAGCATGATATCATTGAGCGATAATGCTTGAGGGCTACTCATATATTCTATAAAATTATTTTTATCAAGCATATTTCTTCAAATGGATACGGGGTCGCCCGTGCGATGTATAATTGACAATGAATAAAAGTAATTTATTATACATTTTTTATTATTCACTAAACGGTTACCACTGTGCAGCTGTATCGGTAAAGATATTTAGCACAAGTTGGTCAATGATTTTCGGAACTAAACTACCTTCTACTTGAGCAAGCGTTTGTTCCTGTGGAAAATCTTGATAAAACGAAAACTCTTTTTCAAAATTCTCTTCTTCTTTTTTACTATTTACAAAGCGTACTTCTACTCTGATAGTCAGACGGTTGAGGGCTGCTTTATCGCTTGATGTGGCCGAAACAGGGGTTAATTCATACCCGACTATCGTACTTTCGAGCAGTAAATCAGCATCGTTGGGTTTTAGCTTTAGACTGGTATTTCGCTGATAATACTCTTTTAGTTTTTCGGTAAAAGAAAGCGTCAAATTTGCGGGTCCACCTGCTGTTCCCATCACAACATTTTGGATTGTAATGGTTTTTAAGTCACTCGAAAGTGTCGTGCCTGTAAATGAGTAAATTTTGCAGCCAGTTATTAGTATACAACTAATAATTATCAATAACCATTGGCTTATTAATAATTTAAAATACTGCTTTTTGCTAACTGATGATTTCAGACTGTGGACCGTTGACTGTGGACTATCGACTGGTTTATTCATCTTCAATATCATATTGTTTGATTTTTCGGTAAAGTGTACGTTCTGAAATTCCCAAGTCTAAAGCTGCATATTTACGTTTGAAGTTGTTTTTCTTCAATGCCCTAACAATCATTTCTTTTTCTTGTTTTTCGAGCGAATACGAATTTTCTTCGGTTTCGTGCGAAATGTCCTCTACATTAATTCTATCCCCTTGAAGGCTATCAATCTTGATAATGTTTTGATTATCAATAGGTTGATAGGTCGGAAAAACATTAGGTTGTGGAGGTGTATAGACCGTTGGCGGAATCAAAGCCACTGCATCTTCTTGTTGAATATCTTCAAATAAACCCTGATGTTGTTGCAGAATATCTGCATTCATTGCAACGCCGCCAGCTTGCCCACCCTGCATAAGCGAAAGTACCAATTTTTTCAAATCAGTCATGTCTTTTCGCATATCAAATAAAACCTTGTAGAGTAAATCTCGTTCCGAAAAATTACTATCACTACCCCCATTTAATCCTTTCAATAAAGTAGGCAGCCCACTTGATTGCTCACGAGGTAAATATTTTGCCAGAATTTCGGCCGAAACAAGGCGTTCGAACTCAAGAATAGTTATTTGTTCGGCAATATTTTTTAGCTGACGAATATTTCCTGGAAAACGGAAATTCATTAATAATTGTGCTGCACTTTCGGTGAGTTCAATTGGTCTGATATGATTTTTTTCAGCAAAATCGGTTGAGAATTTTCTGAAAAGTAACTCAATGTCAAAGCCACGCTCTCGCAACGCTGGTACATGAATCGGTACGGTATTTAAGCGATAGTATAAATCTTCACGGAAACGCCCACGCTCAATGGCATCAAGTAGGTTTACGTTGGTTGCCGCCACAACCCGCACATCGGTTTTCTTTACTTTTGAAGAGCCAACTGGAATAAACTCACCATTTTCGAGTACACGAAGTAGGCGGGCTTGGGTTCCGATAGGCATTTCGGCAATTTCATCTAAGAAGATTGTTCCAGTGCTGGTTGTTTCAAAATACCCTTTTCGGTCATCAATTGCACCCGTAAATGAGCCTTTTACGTGACCAAAAAGCTCTGAGTCAATCGTTCCTTCGGGAATTGCCCCACAGTTGATTGCGATGAAAGGCCCGTGTTTGCGAGAGCTAAGTGCATGAATTATCTTTGAAAATGATTCTTTTCCACTACCACTCTCGCCATTTATCAATACTGTCAGGTCGGTAGGAGCAACCTGTATTGCCACACTCAATGCGTGATTCAATGCAGGGGCATTCCCGATGATGCCGAAGCGATTTTTGACTGACTGTAATTCTGCGTTGTTGCTCATTTTAATTAGCTTTTAGCAATTGGCTTTTAGCTATTGGTTTGCTTAAAAAATCCTGTTTATGCACAGATAACTTTAGTAATTTGATTATTCAACGATGTGACCAATGAGTGTTGCTGATGAACATTCTGTTACTAAAACATTCACGTAATCGCCTTTTTGAAAACTTTCTCTTGGGAAAATTATCATTTTGTTTTGGTCATTACGGCCAGATAAATGTTCTTGAGAACGCTTCGAGAAACCTTCAACCAATACTTTATAGACTTTTCCGACAGACATTTGATTGCGTTCTAAAGAGTGTTCTCTCTGCTTAGCTATAATTTCTGCCAATCGGCGACTTTTTATATCATCTGGCACATCGTCAGTCAATTTCTTGGCGGCTGGTGTGTTTGGTCTTTCTGAATAGGCAAACATATAACCGTAGTCATATTTCACGTAATCCATCAACGAAAGGGTATCTTGGTGGTCTTCTTCGGTTTCGGTGCAGAAGCCCGCAATCATATCTTGCGAAATGCCACATTCTTCGCCCAGAATCTCACGAATACGGTCGATTTTGCCCATGTACCACTCACGGTCGTAGGTGCGATTCATTAATTCAAGAATTCGGCTACTACCACTTTGTGCAGGCAAGTGAATGTATTTACAGATATTATCGTACTTTTTGATGGTGTAAAGTACTTCATCAGTAATATCTTTTGGATGCGATGTTGAGAAACGTACTCGTAAGTCGGGACTGACCTGTGCCACCATTTCAAGGAGGTTGGCAAACGTAACAACAGAGTTATCGGCTGATTGCCACTTATAGCTATCTACGTTCTGTCCCAAAAGTGTCACTTCTTTATAGCCTTGATTGAATAAATCGGTTGCTTCTTTAACGATTGAGTGGGCATCACGGCTACGCTCACGTCCACGTGTATAAGGCACAACGCAGAAACTACACATATTATCGCAGCCACGCATGATACTGATAAAGGCAGTTACACCGTTAGAATCCAAGCGAATTGGGGTAATATCGGCGTAGGTTTCTTCTCTTGAGAGAAAAACGTTTACGGCTTTGTGGCCTTCTTCCACTTCGTTGATGAGGTTGGGTAAATCACGATAAGCATCGGGTCCAACAACCATATCAACAATTTTTTCCTCTTCTAATAACTTGGTTTTCAAACGTTCGGCCATGCAACCTAAAATCCCGATTTTAACATTCTTACGTTTGTTTTTCATCGGTACAAGGTGCTGTAAGCGATGACGCACTTTCTGCTCGGCGTTTTCACGGATGGCACAAGTATTGAGCAATATTAATTCAGCTTCTTCGATTTTTGAAGTGGTAGCAAAATCATTTTCTCTCAGAATCGAAGCCACAATTTCGCTATCGGCAAAGTTCATCTGACATCCATAACTTTCAATATAGAGTTTGCGAGAAGCTGTACTCTTTTCGTCTTCGCTGATGCGAGCCACATCAAGGTCTTTCTTATCTTCTTCGTTGAGAATCTTTAATGAGTTTGTAACTAATTCCATGTTATTTTTGAGTGTAAAAGTTCAATTTCGAGAATTGAACTACAAAATTACAACAATACTGACAGATTGTCAGTTTAAAATAACTTAAATTTTTAGCGAAAAGTTATACAAAAGGCAAGAATAAGACTTAAAACAAAAAATACTACTGATAAATGGCTAATTACTAAGTAAATAGAGATTTCAAGTTTTATAAATTGGGTTTACAAAAAAATGTATATTTTGCAGACTAAATTCAACCTATTTTAAAAACAATGCCTCTACTAATTACAATTATCGGCCTTATTGTGCTGATTTTGCTTATTTCTTATTTTAAAATCCATACTTTTTTGGCTTTTTTGATAGTTTCGTTGGGGACTGGATTAGCTTTGAGCATGAAGCCAGAGGCGATTCTGAAATCAATTCAGCAAGGAACGGGTAGCACGCTCGGTTCGATTGTGGCGATTATTGCACTTGGAGCAATGCTCGGAAAATTGGTGGCTCAAAGTGGGGCTGCTCAACGGATTTCCACCAAAATGATGGAACTCATCGGAACGAATCATGTGCGTTGGGCATTTATGATTACTGGGTTTATTGTGGGATTACCATTGTTCTATTCGGTTGGATTTATGTTGCTTGCTCCGTTGGTCATTACGGTGGCTTATCGCTTCAAATTACCTGCGGTTTATATCGGTTTACCGATGTTGGCTTCGCTTTCGGTTACACAAGGTTACTTACCGCCGCATCCTGCACCTTTGGCAATCGTGAAGCAATTTAATGCCGATATGGGGCTTACACTTTTCTACGGAATCATCGTGGCAATTCCAGCAATTTTAGTTTCGGGGGCTTTGTTTGGTTCGACGCTGAAAAAATATGCCACTTTACCCAATAAAGCCTTTATTGCTCCTGACCTTTCGGATGACGAAATGCCTTCGACCTTCAATAGTATGTTTTCGGTATTATTGCCAATTATTCTTATCAGTTTTGCTACGGTTGCTGCTTCTTATCTTCCCGAAAACTCTTTTTTGCGTGAAAGTCTTAACTTTATCGGTGACCCAGTTGTGAGTATGTTTATTTCGGTTTTGACAGGAATTTATTTACTCGGAATCAAACAAAATAAATCAATGCCCGAAATAACTAATCTACTGGGCGATTCGATAAAAGATGTGGCAATGTTATTTCTGATTTTTGGTGGAGCAGGTGCTTTAAAACAAGTGCTGACCGATGGAGGCGTAAGTCAGTCAATTGCTGATATGATGGCAAATTCGTCGCTACACCCATTGATTTTGGGGTGGGGGATGGCTGCCATTATTCGGGTGGCTGTTGGTTCTTCAACAGTTTCGGGTATCACAACCGCTGGCTTTATGTTGCCTTTACTTGCTCCCACCCAAACCGAGCCACATTTGATGGTATTGAGTATCGGAGCAGGAAGTATGATGTTTTCGCACGTAAACGATGCAGGATTTTGGCTTTTTAGAGAATATTTTCAACTATCTATGACTGATACACTTAAAACATGGTCAGTAATGGAAACACTCGTTTCAGTGACTGGACTATTGGGCGTTTTAGCTCTCAAATTTTTATTTCTCTAATATTTTATTTCAGTGCAAAACTATTCAGAAATGGTTCGATAAAAGTCTGATAAGTAGTGTATTTGGAGGTTTCGGCCGAGAAAGTGACGATATAAACCTTGCTTGCTTTTACGTAGTAATACTGTCGCCAAGTTTGCTTGTGCGTATCTTTTTCACCTGAGTAAGTAACTCTTACGATATTCGATTTTAATTTCTTTTTCTCGATTACTTTAAAGTTTTTTACAACTTTTGGTAAATATGCAATCGAATAAGTGGCATATTGGTCGGCAGTATAGCTTGCTGAGGGTAGGGGGTTGAAAGTAAGGTTAATACTTTCGGTG
>JALQYE010000036.1:0-6013 GCA_023254245.1 Emticicia sp. | reverse complement strand
ATAACCATCAGGCCACGAAAGCGTATCGGCAGGTGAGAGAATCGAACATTCATTCACCGCACATCCAGCCTTCAAACGCCATGAACTTGGATAGTCAATTTTGTAGGGTTTAAAGTCTAATACTTTTATGCTATCGGTTAGTGATGAAGCATTGGCCTCTAAACTGAAAATGATTAAAACTGCAACTAAAATCGTTCTGATTGGTGTCATTGGAAAAATGGATATGAATAATAGGGCAAATATAAGATTTATTCTTTTTTCTTTGGCCCACCTATTTTATAAATCAAATAACCAAAGCCAATCAAGAAATGAAGAAGAATTATTGCACCGACTATGTAGTAAGTTGTCATTTTGGAAATTCATTTTCCAAAATTAACATAAGCGAGAATGAATAAACAATGACTTTAATCATTCTTGTATTGGTTTACTTTTTCAAAAAAGCTTTCAATATTGCCTTCTATTTCGGTTAAATCTTCTGGGTATCCTTCAGCTTTGAAGTATTTAGATTTAGTATTTGCAGTTACCTTTTTAGGCGTAAATCTTTGACCTTTATAAGTAACTTTATTCCATAATAACCAACGCAAATCTATATCTTTATAGATTTCAAAATGAGTATTAGGGAATTTTGTTTTTTTTATGAGAGTTTGGTCGTCCCAAATATAAAGCAGCTTGTTTTCAGAGATTTGTATAAGGTAAAGTTCTCCCTCATCATCATACTGTATAAAGTGTATCGCCTGATTAGTTTGAATCTCATAAACTTCTATTTCGTTTTTGTTAATTAGTGATTCGATTTGTGTGTTCTCATTATTCAGTCTTTTCCTACTTTTTATTTGCTCAAAAGGGAAGTAGAATAGTAAAGCAATGCAAACTGAAAATATAAATCCGATTAGTTGCCCTACAAATTCTCCTAAAAATATCTTGTTGAATGATTTTGAAAAAAAATAGAGCGTAACTCCTGATAAAAATGTTAAGATACCAATGATTATATAGGGTTTGATTTTATAGGATAGTTCAATAATTTTGATATTTTCTCGTTTCTGAGACCTTAATTTGTTTAATTCTTTATCTGTTAGCGGGCGAAACTTAGAGATTAATGTTGACATATCGTAAACCTTAAAACGGATATCCAATAGCGAAATGAAATACTGGGAAATATTCATTATTTCTTCCCAGTTTCAGATTATCGAGTACAAATCTTTCTCCTACTGGTTTAATAGGGTCGAAAACTTTCACACCCCAGTCGAAACGAGCAACAAAATAATCTAAATCAAGGCGGATACCCGCTCCAGTACCCACTGCAAATTCTTTATAAAAACGTGTCCAATCAAAATTTGCTTGGTTATATTTTGTATCAATCTGATACCATTTCCAGACATTTCCTGCATCAAGAAAGAATCCAGCATTCCAATTACCTATAAATCTGAACATATATTTACGATATTCGATACTCGTTTCGAGCAAAATATCACCAGGTTGTTGCGAAAAACGGTTTTTTATAGTCGTTCCTAAAGCCGAACCAGGGCCGAGCGTACGTGGTCGCCATGCTCGAATACTATTTGGCCCACCAATAAAGAAGTTTTTCTCAAATGGCATAGCTTGGTTTTGCCCATAAGGATGTGCAACACCCAAATTGAGTCGATACGCCCATGAATCACGCTTATTGATAGGTATGTATTTTCTGAAATCTACATTTAACTTAATAAATCTAAAATACGCACGTTTTACGGTATCGAGCGGGAAAATTTGGTCGATAAAATTAATTTTATTTTTGTTCGGGAAAAAGTTTAGAGCCGTACCACCCGACTCCACAAAAAAACGTAGGTATCTGGCTCGAATATTTTTCCCTTGCTCTTGATTGTTAAACACATAAGTTGCATTGATACTTGATACAAACTGAGGGTCATAGAGTACTTTCAGATTTGGGTTATCGAGCAAAACTTGTGCAAAACTTTCACTTTTGTAGGGAGTATTTATCAAGTTAATATCGAACGGAGAAATCAGAACGGTTTCGTATTTTGAGCGTTGCCATGAGTAATTGCCCGTCAGACGAAACACTTGTCGTTCAAATAATCTTTGTTTAGAGTTATTAAAACTAACCGCTAACTGCGTACGAGGGCTTTTCAAACTTAGAAGATTTGAAAACTTACTCAGAAATATAATTTTAGGAATATTCAATGCCAAATTTGCTCCCAATTCTCGGCTTCGTTGAGTCGTTGAGTCCAAACCAGGTTGCCCTTCGAGATTGGCACGAATTCCGAGTTCGGTAGTTTCCAAAATACTCATTAAATTCCTGGCCCGTAACGACACACTTGCTCCACCTCCTAAAATATTATTGATATTGTTAAGGTCAAAATTATATGCCGTTGTGTATTTCGGATTCGTTGGGGCGATAATATCTGCTCTTAGCTTATTATCAGGCAATTGCGTGAATTTTACATTGGCAAATGCAAATTGGTCGAGGCCATATAGTTGGCGGTTGGTTTCGTTGACCAACGAGGCCTTAAACAACTGATTGGGGCGAATCAGAATTTTTTTATCAAGAATTTTTGCTGGAAATTTCTTGCCAATAAAAGTGTATCGAATACTGTTGAGTTCTACATTTGTCGTATCAATTTTTTGAGAATTATCGGTTGAGGCATCGGCCGAAATAAAATTGATTGATTCGAGCGTAAATTGGTCATGTTGGTCTTTCTGAGCTGGATTACGAACATTGACCGCTAAATTTACTTTAAAGCCACGTTTGATATAGTCGGTCGTGTCAATTTGAATACTGATGTGGTTTTTTGAAACAAAATTAAAATAACCATTATCTTTCAATAAACTTTCTATTCGTAATTTTTCGCCATCAATTTTATTGAAATCTACATGGTCATTTGGCTGCAAAAGGCTTTTTCGGGCATGAATTTTCAAAAGTGAATCAACCTTTATATCTTCAATAATGTAGCTAATCGTATCGAGCAAATAGGGCTTTTTTTCATCAACCAAATACGTGATTTTGATGCGTTTGTTTGTATTTACAGAGTCGATTTGAAATTTTACTTTACTATCAAAAAAACCTTTACTGTATAAATATTCATTGATGCTCTTACTTGTTCTGTTAATAGCACTTTCGGTAATGATAGCAGGTGCTTCACCAATATTCTTCATCCACCAGTTTTCTTTTGTATCGAGGCGGTCTTTGTAAACACTTACTTTACTTTGATATTTCTTTCTTTTTCTCTCAATTTTGGCATCATAATTTACTGGATTTGGCAAGTTATTAAGTTTTGTTTGCCACTCTTCGAGCCTTTGTGTTATTTTAGGCTGATTGTACATTGCTTTGCCGAGGTTATAAAAAGCAACATAGGGTGTTACGGGAAGGTATAAAATGCGTCGATTGGGCTTTTGAGTTGGAGGAATGAGTAATTCAAGTTCTTCGGTTGAGATTTCTTTATTACCTTTGAATTCAAAATTATTTAAGCGGTATTCGTCCTTTTCCAACTGAACGGTGCGGGTACACGAACTGATGATGGAAATCAACAAGCAAGTGTAAGAAATTTTATAAAACGGGTTTTTATTAAATATCAGTCTGAAACATGATACTATCTTTCGAATCATAATTGATTGATTATCAGTTTTTCTATCTAAAAATTTCTAATTATAAATCGTAAATCTTTGAATAGATGTTTTCAAAACAACAGCAAAAGTACGTTCAATCCTTGCAAATAAAAAAATATCGACAAGAACATCAACGTTTTTTGGTGGAAGGGGCAAAAAGCGTACAAGAACTATTGAGGTCTGATTTAGAAACCGAGTTGTTGTTGTGTACACCAAAGTTCTATACAGAAAACGAAAAAAACTTAAAAAAAATATCTGTTGAGCAGATTTCGCAGGCAGAACTCGAAAAACTCGGAACACTTCAAAGTAACGATGCGGCTTTGGCAGTAGTTAGAATGCGAGAAAATACCCATCTGATTGCAGACACCGATGAGTTTGTTTTAGTTTTAGATGATATTCGTGACCCAGGAAATCTCGGTACGATTCTGCGTATTGCTGATTGGTATGGTATAAAAAAAGTAATTTGCTCTGAAACAACTGTTGATTTTTACAACCCAAAAGTAGTTTCAGCATCAATGGGTTCGTTTACAAGAATTAAAGTTTATTATTCTAAAATTTCAAAATATTTTGAAAATATTGTAAAAAATAATAAAGTTGAAATTATTGGAACTTTTTTAAATTCTGAAAATGTGCATCATGTTGATTTTCCGAATAGTGGTTACATTGTTTTAGGGAATGAATCGAATGGCATAGGAGCGGAGGTTGAAAAATTGATTACAAGAAAAATAACTATTCCGAGGTTTGGGGAAGCTGAATCGTTGAATGTTGGAATTGCCACGGCTGTTGTATTGGATAATTTGCGTAGGCGTGAATAGGTTTGTAATTTGGGAAATATTGGTAAATATTGGTAAATTGAAGTCGTAATTGATTGATTATAAGCAACGTGTGCCTTACTTAAAACACTTGTAAATATACTATTTCTTATATTGAGTATAGTGAAAATTTGTTATTCAACCCATAAAATCAAATGAAAAAAACTCTCTTTTCGGCCTTGCTTGCATTGGTACTATTCCAAGCTAAAGCCCAAACCCAACTTACTACCTCAGTTTCATCAAAATCCCTCTCGGTAGCATCCAGTCCCGAATCGGTTGGAATTTCTTCAGAAAGGCTCAAACGTATCGACAATGCTCTAAACCAACTTGTAGAGCAGAATAAATTGCCAGGAATGGTAGCTTTATTTACTAAGAATGGACAAATTGTTTATCAAAAAGCATTTGGTTATTCTGATTTTCAGACTAAAAAGCCAATGAAAACTGATGATATTTTCCGAATAGCTTCTATGACCAAAGCTATTACTTCCACAGCCGTAATGATGCTTTATGAAGAAGGTAAATTTTCACTCGATGACCCCATTTCAAAGTTTATCCCCGAATTCAAGAATCCTCGTGTGCTAAAATCGTTCAAATACGCCGACACTACCTATACGAGCGAGCCAGCAAAGTCTGAAATCACGATTCGTCATTTACTTACACATACTTCTGGGCTTGGCTATGGCGTAATCGACGGTGATGAAAGCTTTAAGATGATGTATAAAAAAGCAGGTATTGTTGATTTATTTACTACAAATCCTGTTAAGATTGGCGATAATATAAAAAAGCTGGCAAAACTTCCTTTGCACCATAACCCAGGCGAGAAATTCACTTATAGTGAGGGACTTGATGTGTTGGGCTATTTAATTGAAATTGTTTCTGGACAGCCCTTTGATGAGTATTTGAAACAACACCTGTTTGAGCCACTCGGAATGCAAGATACTTATTTTTATCTACCAGATGCAAAAAAAGACCGTTTAGTGTATATCCATAAACCTGATAGTGTGAAAACTTGGGTGCGTTATCCTGTTACGTTCTATGACCCAAATTATCCAATTTCGGGAGCTAAAACATTCTTTTCGGGTGGTGCTGGCTTATCATCAACAGCCAAAGATTATGCTACTTTTCTCCAAATGTTGCTCAATGGCGGCACAATGAATGGTAAACGTTTCCTCAGCCGCACGACTGTTGAATTATTAACCGCAACCAATCAAACAGGAGAGCTTTACGGTGGGCCAAAAGGTGAGAGTTTCTTTAGTTTGGGTTTTAGTGTTATTAGTCCAGTTGGACAATTAAAAGGTAATGGAAGTGCAGGAAGATTCAATTGGGGAGGTTATTTCAATACCAATTATTGGGCTGACCCAAAAGAAAAAATTATTATGGTTTTGATGAAGCAAACCCAAGCAGCAGCCGATGGTGGTTCTGAAGCTCTCTTTACTCGTATGATTTATCAATCAATTGATGATTAATCTTGCGATATTAGCTTGTATTTATCTACACAACTTCCATTTTGGTCGTTTATGGACAGATTTGAACTAAACTTTGCTTAGTTTAAATCTGTCTAACTATCGTTCATGCAAAACTCAATGACGATATTGTCTTTAAAC
>JALQYE010000369.1 GCA_023254245.1 Emticicia sp. | reverse complement strand
AGTTTTTTCGGTTTACTGAATACGCAAGAAGCCGTTGATTTAGATGGAAGCGTGACGCTTTTCGATAAATTTATGAACGAAATCGAAACGATTTATTACGGAAATTTAACATTGAAAGATAAAACAATCAGGCACAGCGGCGATGACCGAATCGGCGATTCGTCAGCCGATAATAAAGATAACGAAGTGATTAGTATTAATCTCGAAGGAATATCAAACGAGGTAGATAGTATTTATTTTTACCTAAATTCATACAAACAGCAAGATTTTGCTACGATTCCATACGCAAAAATCCGAATCATTGAGGGCAAGCACCATAATCCAAAACAAGTTTTTGCTACATTCAATTTATCGACGGATGATTCTTACCGAGGCTACGTTTCGATGTTGATGGCAAAACTCAAACGTGTAGGCACTCGCTGGGAATTTACGGCATTGGGGGAGCCCGTTTCGGCTAAAGATATTGCCGAAACCATCAGATTGATAAAACACAATTATGTGTAAGGTTTCGTATTGTAGTAGAGACGTAGCAGTGCTACGTCTCTACCTCGTTTTCGAGCAAATGGGATGCGGTCATCGCACGATTCGCTCCACAAAATTATTTTTTCCTTCTTCCTAAATACTCCTCTATTTCAACCAAACTAAGAGCATTAAAGGTCATATTTTTTGTCAATCCACCTTTACGGGCAGCTGCCACGCCGTAGTGCATATCATGGTAGCCTTGCATTTCGTGAGCATCGGGGTTTATACTTAGCATAACATTTCGGTCGAGGGCATATTCTATCCAACGCCAATCGAGGTCAAGTCTATATGGACTGGCATTGATTTCTATTACTACACCATTAGCAGCACAGCAATCAATAACTTCCTTATAATCAATCGGGTACCCTTGACGAGAAAGTAATAATCGGCCCGTTGGGTGTCCTAAAATTGTTGTGTATGGATTCTCGATAGCACGCACCAAACGCTCGGTTGCACGAGCTTGATTCATGGTAAGATTTGAGTGAACTGACGCTACGATATAATCAAAACTTG
>JALQYE010000368.1 GCA_023254245.1 Emticicia sp. | reverse complement strand
TAAATGCTTCTTCTTCTGTCAGGTTATCGTGGAGAATTGAATGATGTAATGTGTCAAAAGTTATGGGGATGTTCTCTTGACGGAAATAGTAACGGTGAAGGTTTTTAATAGACCAAGTACCGTTTGCATTATCATTATTTTCAAGGACAAGTCGTTTGCGTACTCCATCAGATAATTGGTGGAATATATTAAAGAATCTGCTGGAAATTTCATCTGGGTTACCGTCTTTCCTTACGTGTATATTTAATGGTGCTTCGTATGATTGAGGTAAATCCAATCTATTAAATATATCTGCATGGGTTTCTAGGTCTGTGATTGAATTTTTAATTGCCTTTGGGTCTTCAGATGTTAATGTTATATATTCTGAAGGATGGGCGGAAATTTTAATCCCTGTCTCTTTGATTGCTTTTTTTAATTCATCTATCTGGTATTGAATTAATTTAAAGTTGGGTAGTTCTTCTAGGGTTAAGTTTACATCTGGGTGATTTATTACAGGGGTTAAATCAGATGAGAGACGATATCCTTCTATGCCTGATTTCTTGCAGTGATAGATAATATGTCTTGAGGTATTGAAATTATTTTGAATAATCTCAGATAGTTTTTCCTGGGATTCTTCTTTGGATTTAGAAGAATAGGACTTGTAGGTCATTGTGCGGAATTTTGTGCCTTGTTCCGCTAGGATATTTGAAATGCAACATAGGGATAACTTCATCGTATCCCTATTGTATCATCGCAATCGGGCTTTTAACCTCATAATCATAAAAAGGATTACAATAGTTAAAATTAGGTCAACTATGAGCGATATTACGAGGGCGATTAGGGTTGTCATTCGTAGTTGTCCGTTTGAATGAAGGAGAAATGGATGCGGATGTTAAACTTCTCGCCATCCTTGTATTTGACGTTCTTCCTGTGGTATTGAACAGTCCAGCCAGAGGTTCCAATAGACAGATGTGTGCCCTTATGTTCCTTCCTGTATTGTAGGAGTTCGGCATAAAGGTATTCGATGGTTTGGGCTTCATCAGCGAATGTGAAATGAGGGTTGTGTCCTGTCA
>JALQYE010000367.1 GCA_023254245.1 Emticicia sp. | reverse complement strand
ATACCAACTATGAAACATTAGATACTTTAATTATAGATGGCAAATATAGGAGTAATTTAAGGGAAATAGCATTTTATGGTACTTCCGGTAATCCAGACTCATATGATTCTAAATATAGGGAAATTAATTATTTAAAGATAATCAATCTTGATATGGATAATATTAAAATTTTGTTTGATGATGCATATGGTAACATTAAAATAGGAGGCTCTAATTTGTCTTTAAGTGAATTAAATGCAAACTCTTACACTCGAGCAGGTAGGTCGAATAAAGCAGATGCTTTTGAAATTATAGATATGACAAAGGAAACAACAGCTTTTATAGTACGTAAAGGTAATTTTACATCATATACAAATTTTGTAGAAAAAGAAGTTGGCTATGTTGATTATGCAACTTCAAACAGACGAGGAAAAAAATATAAATTAATAGCAAAAACAAAACAATAAAATTATGAAAGATTTAGTAGATTATCAGCATCAAAGAATAGTTGCTTTACAATCAAGAGTAGCTGAATTAGAAAGGTATATTTTGGAATTGTGTGATAACGATTGCTCAAAAGAATATAAAAAAGTAGTGTTAACCGAATTAATTAAAAACAGGTAAAAATGAATCAGGGAGTAATAGTAATAATAGTATTTATAATATTTACAATATTTTTAAATTACATAAGTAATAAACCACAAAAAAACAATTAAAAATGGACAAATTAAACAAAATTCAATCAGAATTAAAAGCACCAAAGAATCAGTACAATGCTTTTGGAAAGTATAAGTACAGAAGTCAAGAGGATATTTTAGAAGCGGTTAAACCTTTATTAAAGAAATATAACTGTACTTTAACAATATCAGATGAAATAAGAGAAGTTGCAGGAATTACATTTGTAGAAGCAATGGCAATTATTTCAGATGGAAAAGACCAAGTTCACGTTAAAGCACAAGCAGGAATTGACGTAAACAGAAAAGGAATGGATATAGCACAATCATTTGGAAGCAGTTCATCTTATGCAAGAAAATATGCTTTAAACGGACTTTTCTTAATTGATGACACTAAAGATGCAGA
>JALQYE010000366.1 GCA_023254245.1 Emticicia sp. | reverse complement strand
AAATCTAAGCCTTTACCAGATATTTTCTCATCACTTTTCTTGAACGTGCTAAGTGCAACCGCCCCCAAAGCAAGAGCTAAACCTAAATAATTTAAGCCATCAAACGGGCGTCCTTGTGTTTTGAAAATCAATAAACTACAAAGTACAGGAATCACCAACGAGATATTATTGGCCAAAGAAGTGGCTGTCATGCCCATTCGTTGGGTAGAAAATCCTGATAATAAGAATGTTATGATAAATCCAACGCCCAAAATAAGAGCATAGAATGTCCAGTTTTCTGAAAAATTAAGTTCAAAACTTTGTCCTTCGGGCATCAAAGCCAGCCCAGTTAGAAAGCAAATAGGGTAATTAAACGCAATTGCCTGAAAAGTGCTAATGCCGAATTTTGGGTACAAACGGAAGTTTGTAAGTAACAAAACCGAAAATATGATGCTTAATAGTAGATAGAACATAAAAGAACAATTTTGAATGATTGAATGATAGCCACAGTGGAATTAAATGAATGAATGATAGAATGTTTTATACGTTTTTATTCACTTATTCTATCATTCAAAATTAGTTTACTCGTATCCAAATCTTTCCAATTTTTGGCGTTTATTTCGCCAATCGGGCTCAACTCTAATATATTGCTCCAAGAAAATTTTCTTGCCGAAGAAATTCTCCATTTCTTGACGAGCCTCGATGCCCACTTTCTTGATACGCTCGCCTTTATGCCCTAACAGAATCGCCCGTTGAGTCGTTCGTTCCACATAAATTTCCGCACTTACTACTATCATATCTTCTTTTTCCTTGAAACTCGTAATCACCACTTCGCAACTATATGGTACCTCTTTCGTATAATTTGTAAAGATTTTTTCACGGATAATTTCGGCGGCAAAGAAGCGTTCAGGCTTATCGGTGAGCTCATCTTTTGGAAAATAGGGGTGGTGAACAGGTAAAAATCCAATAATTTTTGAAAATAGCCCATCGACGTTTTGTTGGTGCAATGCCGAAATCGGAATCACCTCGATAGCCTTGAAGTTTTCTTTCCAGTAATTTACTTTTTCTTCGATTTGCTCGGGCGT
>JALQYE010000365.1 GCA_023254245.1 Emticicia sp. | reverse complement strand
AAAAAGCCGTTGAAAGTGGACTTGTTTCTCCCGAAACCATTATTTTTAATAACATTACTGTATCAACGCTGAGCGATTTAAACAGCAAATGGCAAATCAAAGCTATTGATGCTCCGACCTTGAAGAGATTTTTTGTTAATACAGTGGCTTAATTTTTAGAAATAGGCGAACAAGATATTCGCCCCACAAATATGGCTGAAACATTATATATTCCAGAAAATACCTCTCGCAAAGAGGTCTATGATAGTATTATTCCCCAAGTAGAAGGACTGCTGAGTGGCGAAACTGACCAAACGGCTAATTTGGCTAATTTTGCTGCTGCCCTTCGAGAAGCCTTCGGATTCTTTTGGGTAGGGTTTTACCTTAAAAAAGAAAATCAATTAGTTTTAGGTCCATTTCAAGGGCCGATTGCTTGTACTCGCATCAATTTCGATAAAGGTGTTTGTGGGTATTGCTATCGTACGAAAGAAACAGTTATTGTGCCAAACGTTGAAGAATTTCCAGGGCATATTGCTTGTAGTTCGGCCTCAAAATCTGAAATCGTAGTGCCAGTTTTCGATAAAAATGGCGATGTTTCGATGGTTTTAGATGTCGATAGCGACGAATTGAATGATTTCTCCGAAGTCGATAAAGAAGGTTTGGAGAAGTTGGTTAGAATTTTAGAAAAGACTTTTATCGCTTAAAAATGAATACATTATTTCCAGTATTTCTAAAACTTGAAGAACTGAATACTCTTGTGGTGGGTGGAGGAAATGTGGGTTTGGAAAAACTCGAAGCCATTTTCAGAAATTCTCCTAAAGCAACAGTCACGCTCGTTGCACCCGAAATTCGTGAAGAAATTAAGGCTTTGGTTCCGCATCATAACCTTACGTTAATTCAAGAAAGATACCATATTTCGCACCTTGAAGGTATGGATATTGTTACGGCAGGAACTGATAGCAAAGACGTAAATCGACAGGTGCGAGACGATTGTAAAGCCAAGAAAATTCTGGTAAATATAGCCGATACCCCCGATTTATGCGATTTTTATTTGAGTTCGGTTGTAGTGAAAGATGATTTGAAAATTGCCATTTCGACCA
>JALQYE010000364.1 GCA_023254245.1 Emticicia sp. | reverse complement strand
ATTATTAGATACTACTGCATAGTCATTTATTTTATAACTACCTGCTAATTTATAATAAGTATTAGCTGTAATCCCTCCAGCAGGAGCAACAATGCTATTCATATCTGTAGTTCCAACATAAGTATTTACCATACGTTGAACATTAGAACTATTTAATCCTAAGAAAGTATTATTGTTAGCATCTGTGCCAATAGCAAACATAGTATCAAATCCACTAGCCCCTAACCAATCAAAGTTAGTTACCATAGAACCTTCGTTAGAGTTAATCCAACTATAGAAATTACTACCTTGTATAGTAGCATTGTCTGCTGCTCTAGTCACTTGGCTTGCTGCTGTTGGGATGTATGATGTAGCGAAAGCACCTGCTTCTAGTTGAGCACCCCAAGCAAAAATCCCGCTAGTTCCATTGCCAGTTGAAAAAGAACCGTTATTTGCAGGGTATAGCTGCATTGCTACAGATGCTTCTGTACCAGTAGTAAAAGTCAAAGTTAATCTATACCAACCATTATTTACTGGTGTGATTGTAGCTGATGCCCCACTAAATGTTCCAGCTACAGTAGCTGCCGTGCTAATAAGACCTGTTGCTAAATTAAATATTACAGTAGCTCTGTTTGAAAAAGAGCCACCACCAAGCACATACAGCCCAATAGAGTCCCATTCTGATGCTTTAGCATAAACTGATGCAGTATACTGTATTGCAGATGCCGCTTTAGCAACCGCTTGCTCTACAGGAACTCCGCTTTGACCAGAGTTTACAGCCAACTTGTCTGCATCCACCGTTCCGTCTGGAGATGTAGTTGTGTTTTGGGTAACAGTAACATTAGGTTTTATCCATGACGTTTCATTAAACTCCTCTGAGCGTAAAATTAAATTACTTCTCTGTTCCTCAATCAACAAGCCCTTAGGCTGCAAAATAACAGGATCGTAGTCAAATCTAGCACCATAGTAAGCTGCTGCTGTAGGTGCTGCTGCTGCGTTTAATACATAAGGGTCTAGTGATGCTGAATCAGATAATTGAGCACCAAAGATGTAGATACCTGATGTGCCATCGCCTGTAGTGGTAACTGACCCAGCAACTG
>JALQYE010000363.1 GCA_023254245.1 Emticicia sp. | reverse complement strand
ATGATGGAACTTTACAAAGCATATCCTATGAAAGATAAATTCTTTGATAGAACCCAAAGCAAGCAAATGGGCGATATTAATAAATTGGCAGGAACAGAAAAATTTAAACAACAAATCATTGACGGCGTTTCGGAAGCTGAAATCCGCAAAAGTTGGGAGCCAGGTTTAAGCGATTTTAAGGTTTTGAGAAAGAAGTATTTGATTTATCCGTAGGCTTAAAAATGTTTGTGGCACACCCTCAAGGTGTGCCACAAACATTTTATCTGTAAACAAACACCTTAAAAACTTCTCCCTTCTTAAATAAACTACGCTCAAGCGGCAATTCGAGAAAAGCATCAGCTTCTACTAAGTTTGCCAAATCGCCCGAGCCGTGGCCTTCAATGGGGCTTGCTAAAATTTTACCGTTTAGCGAATATGACAATTTTACTTGCAAGAAAAATGTTAACTCGGGTTTGAATGTAAAATCTTCGGCTAATTCGGCCATTAATTGCTCATTTTCAATGCCTTGCGAAGCATCAAGCCATTTCTTGAAATACCGATTAAGGCACATAAAAGTAGAAACAGGATTGCCTGGTAAAGCAAAAACGGCTGTTCCATTAGCCGACTTTCCGAACCAAAACGGCTTGCCTGGTCTTTGTGAAACTTTATGAAATAGCTTTTTAACGCCTTGGTTTTCAAGGGCTTGTGGCACAAAATCAAATTTTCCAGCCGAAACACCTCCGCTCAAAATCAATACATCGAATGTTTCTATAAACTCCGCAATCTTTGCTTCGATGATAGCTTGGTCGTCTGGCAATAACACATTTTCGGTTTCAAGTCCCCAGTTTTTCAAACATGCCTGTAAAGCATAACCATTCGATGTACGAATTTGGTGTGGATGTGGCATTTCGGTAATTGGCACAATCTCTTCACCCGTTGAAATCACCACCGCTCGAAGTTTTCGTTGAACCAAAATTTCGTGTTTGCCAATCGTAGCTGCCACACCGATTTCGGCAGGTGAAAGTTTTCGGCCTTTCGGAACAATTATATCGCCGTTTTTTCGGTCAGAGCCTTGCGGATGAATATTTTGCCCCACTCTAATCTCGTTTGTATCAAT
>JALQYE010000362.1 GCA_023254245.1 Emticicia sp. | reverse complement strand
ACTTGCTTTACTTTTTGTATTCTAACTCCAATCGCACCTTTATGGAATTGAAATTATTCTAAATTATTACGCACCATTTTACCAACTGAGACTCCAATCGCACCTTTATGGAATTGAAATATTACAGCCAAAGTCGTTCCCATTCCGCCATCTACGACTCCAATCGCACCTTTATGGAATTGAAATCCCGCAATATGGTTAAAACCTTGCATTATTCAACTAACTCCAATCACACCTTTGTGAAGTCTATCGTAAAAACCTGTTTATGTCTAAAATTGGGGTTTTGGGTATTTCGTAATTTGCTCAATGAATAAATGAGAGATTTAGAATGAAGTTTCGTTCTCTCAGTTCAAAAATAACGAGAACGAATTTTCAATCACTCGCACATAGAAAGATTTTTTAGCTTTATATCTTGGTTTTTAACTCTAAAAGCGAGAAATTTGGTGTAATAAAAATTCAATAAAATGACAGATTTTTCGACTAAACTTGGGCAACAACAACTCTTTGCCGTTGAGATAACTAACAATAAAGTAAATACAATTAATCCTATTTCAGCCGAGACAATTGAGCACCTAAATGATATTATCATGGCTCAGTACGAGATGTCTTTGGGTAAAATTAAAAGAAAGTACAAAATTCGTCATGGGTTTAATATTCGCAAAAACTTTGCCTTTTGTGCAAAATATTCAATTGTCAAAGCGTTTGATTTGCTAAAAAGGCAGTTTTATTGCATATCAGCATAAGTAAATTATGGTTTTTCATGTACGATTTGAAAATATTTTTCATTTACTAAAAATGACCGTTAATTGTATCAATAAGAATAAAGAAAATGAAGAAAAAAGGGCGTTTAAAACGCCTCAGATTCGTTTGTAGCTGCGAATATGCAGTTTTAAAATTTACAACACATCAATGACGAATTTTGTACGTTTGTGTAATTTTACCCAGTAAAGTGATGGCAATGGTCTTTTCGATGGTAGCTGAAATAGAAAGAGATTTAATTTCTAAAAGAACAAAGGAGGCACTACAAACTAAAAAAGCGAATGGGGTAAAACTCGGAAGACCAATAGGTGCAGGGAAAAGTAAATTGGATAAATATAA
>JALQYE010000361.1 GCA_023254245.1 Emticicia sp. | reverse complement strand
AGACCAAGTTATCAAACAACTTCAGCAACAGCTTGATATTGCAGAAAAGACAATGCTTGAGGCTAATGAAGAAGCTAAACAAATGCAAGCTGATGCGGATAATAAAGACGGTGAATTAATCCTCAAGCAACGTGAGCTAGAGATTAAACAGTACGATGCTGAAACTAAGCGTTTACAGGTTGAATTAACAGCAATGCAAAATCAAGAAAATATCAATCTTGATGACATTGAAGAGATTCGCGCAGCAATAGCAAAATTGATTGATATGGTGGCTCCAGAACAAGAAGAATCTCAAATGCATGAAATGCAAGAAGAGAATGAGCCAAATGAAGAATTAACGGCATCTGAATAGATGTTTTAATGCTTATCGGTGAGCTTGCATCGAGTCCTTAACGGGAGATTTAAATGAGTAAGATATTAAAAGAACTGTTATTCCCATTTATGCATCAATTTAATTTTGGGGATTCAGATGCTCCAGCAGCAGAGCCAAGTGCTGCGCCTGAGCCTACCGATACGCCTACGGATGAGCCAGAGAATAAAGAGGCGGTTGCCACTAAAACATATACTGAGGAAGAAGTTAAAGCCCAGTTAGATGCAGAAGCGGCAAAGATACGAAACAAATATGAACGTAAGCTAGAAAAAGCGCGTATTGAGCAAGAAACACGCGATAAAGTATTGCAAGAAGTATCTGCAAAACAGGAAGTGAAGGATGATGAGCCTAGAGTAGAGGACTTTTCAGACTACAGCGATTACTTACGCGCTGCTGCACGTTATGAGGTTAAACAAGAGTTAGCCCAAGAGCGAGCAAAACAGCAAGAACAAGAATCACAACGTAGTTACGAAAAAGAAAATGCTCGTAAGCAACAATTAGCGGAAACGCTAATGGAAAACGGGCACGAAAAGTACCGTGATTTTGATGAAGTAGCTGAAAGTACAGGCGATTTATTGAGGTCAAAAGGTCTTAAGTTCTCAAATGCCATGATGGGCGCTTTATATGAAGCTGAAAACTCCCATGACATTGTTTATCATCTTGGTAAAAATCCTGCTGAGGCTGAACGTATTGCAAGCTTACCAGCTTACGCGCAAGCAAAAGAGATTGG
>JALQYE010000360.1:793-1103 GCA_023254245.1 Emticicia sp. | reverse complement strand
ATTGTGTTTCGTACCACGTTGACGTACGATGATGTTACCAGCGATAGCTGCCTGACCACCAAATAATTTAACACCTAAGCGTTTGCTTTCTGATTCACGTCCGTTTTTCGACGAACCAACACCTTTTTTGTGTGCCATGATTTCTTGAAATATTTACCTACTTATTTTTGAAAAACTTGCAGGTGAGATTAATAAATATTTTTAAATGACTTTTCTGGAAATAGAATAAGATTAACCAGCGATTTCGTCGATTTGAATTTTAGTCAAATACTGACGATGACCGTTTTTCTTAACGTATCCTTTACGACGC
>JALQYE010000360.1:0-783 GCA_023254245.1 Emticicia sp. | reverse complement strand
ACTTTCTCGCCTTTCAAGTGTTCTAAAATGGTTGCTTTTACTGAAGCACCACTAACGGTCGGAGCACCTACTGATACTGTTCCACCGTTGTCAACAAGGAGTACCTTGTCGAATACAAGTGCAGCGTTCACATCACCTTCTAATCTGTGTGTATAGAGTGTGCGACCCTTTTCTACTTTAAATTGCTGCCCTGCGATTTCTACGATTGCGTACATGATTTTGAATTATAATTAACAATTATCGAATTTGAATTTTCCCAGTACTGCTATTGAACACTATTTGGGGTTGCAAAGTTAAACATATAATTTTATTTTTCAAACTATTGTTTTATTTGATTTTATTTATCAAATTGTATTCAATTATTATTCGCAATCCCTTTAAACTCCTTAATTCTATGAAAATCCGTCAAATTCTACAAGGAAAGAAAATTAATGCCCTGTTTTCGGTTACTTCTGATACGACTGTATATGATGCTTTGGTAGAAATGGCTAATAAAAATATTGGAGCTGTATTGGTTATTGACGAAGGAAAACTATCGGGAATTTTCTCAGAGCGAGATTATGCCCGCAAGATTGTGTTGAAAGGCCTTCATTCGGATGATACATTGGTAAAAGATGTAATGACCTCCAATGTGATTACAGTTGAAATGGAGGATAAATTAGAGGTGGCTATGCAAATCATGTCTGATAAGCATATTCGTCACCTGCCTGTTATGGAAGGAGGGGTTTTAAATGGTATAATTTCAATCAATGATGTGGTTTCGTCGATTATTAAAGAGCAAAA
>JALQYE010000035.1:10543-28398 GCA_023254245.1 Emticicia sp. | reverse complement strand
GAAATCGACTTTTTAAAAATAGTTAAATAGTTGACTTAAAGACTAATCTCTCTCTGTGGACTTGCCGACCATTGACCGTTGACTACTCATAAGATACTAATTATCAAGTTTTTGGATTAAATTTCCGTTTATCCATAAAGTGTTTTGATGAGAAAATTTTAGGTGATAATTTCGTCAAAAATTTCTGATTCTAAGCTTTATGAACATCGTTTTTCTTGATGCCTACACCCTAAATCCACTTAATGATTTAGACCTTTCTATATTAAATACGCTCGGAAATATTACGTTATACGACCGCACTTCACCCGACCAAATTATTGAGCGAGCCAAAGATGCGGAAATAATACTGACCAATAAATGTCCGCTTAATGCACAGACTATCAGCCAATTACCCAATCTAAAATACATTGGTGTGGTGGCAACTGGCTATAATATTATTGATATTGAGGCAGCTAAAGCTCGTGGAATTATCGTAGCCAATGTACGTGGATACAGCTCGGCATCGGTGGCACAATTGGTATTCTCGTTGATTTTGGGTTTTACGAATCGAGTAGCCGAACACGCCCAAAACATAGAAACTACGTGGAGTTCTTGTCCTGATTTTTGTTTCTATCACTCGCCTTTAGTCGAGCTCGAAGGCAAAACACTGGGCATCATAGGCTTGGGTGATATTGGTAAAAAAGTAGCCAATATTGGCTTAGGATTCGGCATGAAAGTTTTAGCCAACAAACGAGATTTGACTTCGGGCGGAATGGCAGGTGTGGAACTTTGCAGTCAAGAAGAAATTCTACAAGAAAGTGATTTTATCACCTTGCATTGCCCACTAACTACTGATAATCAACAACTTATCAACAAAGAGCGATTAACATTAATGAAATCTTCAGCGATTCTGATAAATACTTCAAGAGGTGGATTGGTTCATGAACAAGATTTGGCCGACGCTCTCAATACGGGCGTTATTGCAGGTGCTGGGCTTGATGTACTTTCTGTTGAACCACCTACGCTCGCCAATCCTTTGCTAACGGCTAAAAACACCATCATCACGCCACACATTGCTTGGGCGGGTGTAAATGCACGCCAAGAATTGTTGAAAGGGGTGATAGAAAATATCGTGGCATTTCAGCAAGGAAAAGCACCGAAAGGAATGATTTAAGGCTTTATTGCAACTTTTTCGTACTTTTGTGTGTCTGTTTTAGAAAGCAACAAACTACAATTTATAAAATTCTTTATGAAAAAACTTTACTTTACCGTAGGAGTAATCCTACTGGCAATGAACCTATTATTTGCTCAAGACCAAAAAAATCAGGACGAAGATAAATACACCATCCATATCAAGAAATCAAATACGCCCATCAAGTTAGATGGTTTGCTTGATGAAGACTCTTGGAAAGCTGCCGATATAGCCAAAAACTTCTTCTTAAATCGCCCTTATGACTCCTCGTTTGCCAAATTACAGACAGAAGTGCGAGTGCTATTTGATGATAACTTCATTTATGTAGGAGCCATTTGCTACGAACCCCGAGATATATACACGGTGGCTTCATTAAAACGTGACTTTGAGGGCGGAACAAGCGATGTTTTTACGGCTACGTTTGATACTTTCAAAGATAAACTCAATGCTTTTCAATTTGCAGTAAATCCGTATGGTGTGCAGCGAGAAGGATTGATTTTTAATGGAGAAGAAGCCTCCAACTTTTGGGATAACAAGTGGTATTCGCAAGTAAAAAACTACGATGATTATTGGGTTGTTGAAATGGCGATTCCATTTAAAACCTTACGCTATAAAGTAACAGAAGGACAGAATTCTTGGCGAGTAAACTTTGGCAGAAATGTTTTAAAAAGAAATGAGGTTTCTACTTGGCGGCCTGTTCCTCGTAATTTCCGTCCAGCAAACTTAGCTTTTGCTGGCAATTTAACTTGGGACGAAAATCCACCAAAACCAGGTGCTAATATTTCATTAATTCCGTTTGTTTCATTGGCCACTCAGAAAGATTTTCCTCGCAATGAATCTGACTTAAAAGCCTTACCAACCACTTCAACTAACCCAGCAGGCATAGGTTTGGACGCCAAAATAGCCGTTACGCCATCATTGAATTTAGACTTAACGGTAAACCCTGATTTCTCGCAAGTCGAAGTTGACAAACAAGTAACCAATCTGAGTCGTTTTGAATTATTTTTTCCTGAAAGACGTCAGTTTTTTCTTGAAAACAACGACCTTTTCGGCACTTTTGGATTTCCCGATACTCGTCCATTTTTCTCACGCCGTATTGGTATCACTCGTAATCCAAACACTGGCAACACGCAGCGAGTTCCGATTTTAGCTGGGGCCAGACTGAGTGGAAAACTTAACGAAGACTGGCGAATTGGGGTGATGAATATGCAAACTCGTAAAGTAAACTTTGGTGAAGATAAATATTTGCCCGCAGCCAATTATTCAGTGGCGGTTGTGCAACGTAAACTTTTAAATCGCTCAACACTGGGAGGAATTTTTGTAAATAAAGAGAATGATTTTAGTAATCTAACAGCCGAACAAACAGCGGGATACAGAAAGTTTAATCGAGTTGGTGGATTAGAGTTTAATTATTACTCGAAAGATAGTCGTTTCCAATCCGAAAGTTATTATCATCAATCTTTTTCACCCGAAAACAAGAAAGATGCTGCCAGTGCTGCCCACTTTATGGGCTATAGCCACCCGAATATTGAGTTGAATTTAGGTGTGCAACGCATCGGCGAAAATTACCGTGCCGATGTAGGTTTTGTGCCACGTACGGGCATTTGGCAGATATACCGTCCAGCAAATATTATTCTGAATCCGAAATCGAAAAAGATAGCGAAGTATATCAATGCTTACGGCATTGGAACAAAAGGAAGTGATGTTTTTAACTTAAAAGGAGAAAGGCTTGATAGCGAAACGACATTGTTTCTTTTTGCGAATAATTCGGCAGGGTCTGAAGTGTTTATGGCTTATACCAAAAGTTTCACGCACTTATTCTTTCCTTATGACCCAACTAATGCCAACAATAATCCAAATCCAGATAACTATAAAAACGTAATTGAGCTACCTATTGGTAATTATTATACAAGGCTATGGAGCATTGGTTATACAAGTAGTCGTAGAAATAACCTAAATGGTTCATTTGAATTGAATAAAGGAAAATATTTTGATGGAAAAGCGACTTTTTTGAAAGGCAGCATAGGCTACCGTTATCAACCTTATGGCGTATTTTCGTTAGATTACAATTACACGAAAATCAATATGCCAAAGCCTTATAACAGTGTTGATTATTGGTTAATCGGCCCACGTGCCGAGTTATCGTTCTCTAAAAATGTGTTTTTCAGTACGTTTTTTCAGTATAATACCCAAACCAATAACACCAATATCAACTCACGTTTGCAGTGGCGTTTCCGCCCTGTTTCTGACCTATTTTTGGTTTATACTGATAATTATTTTGCCGAAAATATTCCAAATTATTACATCAAGGCATGGACTCCTAAAAATCGGGCATTGATTTTGAAGATGACTTATTGGTTGAATGTATAGTATTAGTAAACAGTTTTCGGTCAACAGTCCACAGAAAGCACTCGAAATATTGTAATTTTGGGTGCTTTTAAATAGCTAATTACCAAATGTGTGTGTTTTAATATGATAATCAACTTTTAAATTACGGTGGACTATCGACTGTTGACCATGGACTACTCAAAACACCCAATAAATCAAACAAACCACAATCAAACTCACAATTCCCTGCAAGCCCGAAAGCAATGTATGGGTACGATAGGCATCTCGTTGGTTAAGGCCTGTAAACTGCGAAACCACCCAAAACCAAGCATCGTTGGCGTGCGAGACGGTCATTGCTCCGCTCCCAACGGCCATTACCAAAAGCGTCAGGTCGAGTGGTTCGGTAAAACCTACGGTGCTTGTGAGCGGTGCTAAAATACCCGATGTAAGTACCATTGAAGTAGTGGTCGAACCTTGTGCAGTTTTGAAAAATGCCGCTACCAAAAACGCAATCACCAAAAACATCACACCTGAGGTTTGATTAGCCAAAAGCCAGTCGCTAATCATATCTTTCAGAGCTGTTTCTTTCAAAATTGCCCCGAAAGCTCCGCCCGCTCCTACCAACACGAGCGTTGTACCGCAATGTTCGATACCACTTTTGAAACAAGCTAAGAGTTTTTCGGAAGGTTTTTCGGGAAAAAGGGTGTAAGAAAAGCCAATAGCCAATAAAAAAGATACTAACGGGCTACCAAGAAAACTCAACCAATGCAAAATATCTTCGCTGAAAATGTGAGAGATTTTAGCAAACGAAGCAAAAGCAATCAACAAAATGGGCAGAAGAATTGGCATAAATGCTTTCCAAGCAGGTAAATCGTTGCTCTTTACTTCGGTGATTTCCAAATCAGTATCTTCGATTATTTCTACATTTGACGCAAATTTCTGAGCAAACCAAGTAGAAATAAACAAGCTCGGAATGGAAACTACTAAGCCAACCAAAATCACGAGCCCAACCGAATCCGTTAGAGATAAATTCCCTGCTGCCGAGAGCGGGCCAGGTGTAGGTGGCACAAGCGTATGCGTAGCAAAAAGTCCCCCCGAAAGAGCAATGGCTATGGTTCCGAGCGGTCGATTTACTTTTTTAGCAACAATTTTATTGAGTTTTGCTAAAATGATAAAACCCGAATCACAAAAAACTGGAATACCAACAATGGCTCCAATGACCGACATCGCAAAGGCTGGGTATTTTTCTCCAAACAGTTTCAGAATAATATCAGCCACCTTTATAGCCGCCCCTGACTTATCCAAAATCGCCCCAATTACACAACCCAAAATAACCATCAACCCTATTTTTGACATCAATTCTCCGAAACCTTTACCAATCGTTTCAGCCAATTTGTCAATCGGCAAACCTGCAAAAATACCAACACCCAAAGCCGCCAAAAGTAAACCAGCCAAAGGGTGAAGTTTAAACCATGTAGAAGAAACAACAATAAAGGCTATCGCCAAAAATACAACGAAGATTATCATGATAGGTAGAGGGGTTACCCCAATCGAATTGCACCACAACGTCTGTGCGGTGATAATGAAAAATATTTGTAACTATGGCGACCGCTTTATTAAGCAATCCTACGATAGCAGACGTTGCAGTGCAACGTCTCTACAGGTATTAAACAATCTCGAAATAACGTTTCAACTCCCAGTCGGTTACCACTTTGGCGTGTTGTCGCCATTCCCAATCACGGGTTTGGGTGAAATGTTGCACAAAAGTTTCGCCGAAAAGTTCTTTGGCAATCGCCGAATTTTTCATGGCTTGTGTTGCTTCATGCAAATTACTCGGTAATACACCATTGCTGAGGTCACGATAACCATTGCCAACCGTAGCGGGTTGATTAAGTTTAAGCTGATGACGAATGCCATACAAACCCGCTGCTAAACAAGCCGCCAACGCCAAATAAGGATTAGTATCAGAACCAACCACACGTGTTTCGAGACGGCACGATTTTTTGCCCAAAGGCAAAGCACGCAAAGCCACTGTTCGGTTATCTACCGCCCACGTGAGCGTTGTTGGAGCCCAAGCACCTTCTACCAAACGCTTGTAGCTATTGATTGTAGGAGCAACCATTGGCAAAATATGTGGTAAACAATGCAGCTGTCCCGCCATATAACTTTCCATCAACGCACTAATATGATTAGGAGCATTTTCATCATAAAAAAGATTAGTTTTCTCGGCCGAATCCCACAAGCTTTGATGTACGTGGCCACTACAACCTGGGAGATTTTCATTGATTTTTGCCATAAAAGTGGCCATAATACCCAATTTATTGGCAATTTCTTTGACTGAAGTTTTGAATAAAATGGCTCTATCGGCCGCCGATAAAATATCTGAATACATGATGGCAGCTTCGTAAACCCCTGGGCCAGTTTCGGTATGAAGCCCTTCGAGAGGAATATCAAATTTGGTGAGTTGCTCGAAAATATTGGTCATGAAATCATTACGTAAGCTACTACGGAGCAACGAATAACCAAACATTCCAGGGGTAAGTGGCGTAAGGTTTTGAAAACCTTTTTCGTGAATGGATGCGGGCGTTTCTTCAAAATTAAACCATTCAAATTCTTGCGAAAATAACGGCTTAAACCCTTGTTTTTCAGCATCTTCAATGACTCTTTTCAGTACATTTCTTGGACAAACTTCGGCGGCTTCTTCGATGAATTCGGCTAAGAAGAACGGTATATCATTTTCCCACGGAATTTTACGAAACGTACTCAAATCCAACCTTGCTTTGGCATCTGGATAACCCGAATGCCAACCCGTAAAACTGGCATTATCATAGCAAACATCGGCCATATCCCAGCCAAAAACTACATCACAAAAACCTAAGTCACCATCAAGTAGCGACATAAATTTTTGTTTACTGATATATTTCCCACGTAAAACTCCATCAATATCAGCAATCGCCAATTTAACTTTGCCCGATGGGTGAGTAGTTACGTAATTGATGATTTCTTGTTGTGTCATTATAAATTAGGGTTGAAAGATGGTTGTCGTATATAAAATCAATGTACAGGTTTATCAGGAGCAGGAGCTGAAGCATGATAGCCCAAATCACGAATCATCATGGCATATTTTTCCATAAGTTCGAGTACCCTTATTCGGTCTTTTGAGCGTACAATTAGGCCAATGTGATATTCTTCGTTCATTTTCCAAACAATTTCGGGGTCATTGAAAGGGGCATAATCGGGGTGTTCGTGCGATGAAAGCGAAATCACGATTCCTGAATAGTAATCTTCCACAGTTGGCAATTCGTAAGCACCTCCAATGGCTACTGCAGTTTCTACTTTCGCCCATTCTCTCCACAAATTTATCCCTGACGAATACTCGACCATTTCGGCCAAATTAGCTCCTCCTACTCGTGAAGCAGTTTCGAGGAAATAAAATTTTCCATCTTCATAGCACTTAATCATTTCGGTATGCGATGCACTTGATTTCATACCAAAGGCTCGCATCACATCTTCATTCATTTTCTTGAGAACAGCATCATCTTCCGAGCCATGTTCCACCGTAACCGAGCGAAAAATACCACCACCATGAGCCACTTCAAAAGGAGTATTAAGGTATTGGCTGCATCTCGTAAAAATTACTTTGCCATTGAGCGTCAACGAATCAACGTGATATACATCACCTGGTTTAAATTGCTCAATTAAGAAATTATGGCGTTCATCGCCCAACGAATGTACTGTATCCCACGCTTCTTGAAAACTATGTACCTTTTTGATACCAGCCGCCGAGGCTTCGGAGCGTGGCTTGATTACCCACGGAGGAGATGTACGCTCAAGATACTCGGTAATATCAATATCGTGAAAAAGTGTACTAAATGGCGGAACCGCAATGCCCGCGTCCTGTGCCTGTACACGCATGGCAAGCTTATCTCTGAAATAGCGTGCAGTGGTTTGCCCCATTCCTGGAATACGGAAATGCTCACGCACCAATGCGGCTTTCTCTACATCGAAGTCATCAAGGGCTACTACTCTATCAATTTTCTTACTTCGCATTAAGGCAGCTAAGCCAACCAATATTTTTTGGTAAGTATCAAAAGTATTTTCTATGTTATCTAAATAAAAAACTTCGTCAATTGACTCCCATGGCCATGCTTTATCTTGCAATTTTTGGTTGGTAAGCAAATACACATTATTGCCTTCGGCTTTACAGGATTTTAAAAATTCGACACCTTTGAAATAAGTACAGATACAGAGAAAATTCATAGGTTCAAGGGAGATTGTTGTTATTTTACTTTTATAATATTCAAATATAAAAATTTGGTATTTATATTCAATATTTTCGAGCTAATTCTTACGAAAACAAAAGAGCCTCTCACAGTTTTGCGAGAGGCTCTTGTATAAAAACTAATCTTTCTTAGATTATGATTTTTTCTTAGCATTTGGCGATGCCGCTGGTGCTGCTGCTGGAGCAGGTGCAGAAGTTACCTCACCTTTGATAGTTAAGATAACCGATGAGTTTTCAGCATTGCTTGATACAGTGATAGTTTTTGTAAAAGCACCAGGACGACCTGAAGTATTATATCCTACTTTGATTACTGATTTTCCACCTGGCATGATAGCGTCTTTCGAGAACTCAGGAGTTGTACAACCACAAGATGCTTGAGCATTTGAGATAACAACTGGAGCTGTACCTGTATTTGTTACTTCAAAATTATAAGTTGCCAATGGGCCTTCAGAAATTTTACCGAAATCATGCACTTCTTTATTGAATTTCAATACTCCTTGTGCTTGGATTGATGCTACAAAAGCGAAAACAACTGCAATTGTTGAAATTAATTTTTTCATTGATTTAATTGATTTTAAGTTTTGAAATAAGATTTTGTTATTAGCAAAGCATATTGTTAATACAAATAAACATCATTATATATTTATATCCCAAATTTTTAACATTCTATTAACAAAATCGTGCCAGTTCTCATTATTTTGAAAAATGAAATATTTTTTTCTAACTTTACAGTGAAATTAGTTGTTATACTAACTATTTTCAATATTATTATAAACTGACCCATAAATTTGGTCGCTTTAGCCAGTGGCGTTTACTCGCTCGACATTTCATCTTATGACTGACCTACTTGCCTCAATTTCTTCGACCGATGTTCTTTTAACCAAAGAAGAAGTGCTGAACGATTACAGAGTGGCTTGCGAAAGCCGAGAAGTAAGCTACATCGGCCGACAGGATGTCTTTAGAGGTAGAGCAAAATTTGGTGTCTTTGGCGATGGAAAAGAGTTGGCCCAAATTGCCATGTCGAAAGTTTTTCGCAAAGGCGATTTCCGCTCGGGATATTACCGTGACCAAACCTTCTTAGCCGCCGTTGGCGGATTAACATGGCAACAATTTTTTGCCCAATTATACGCTCACACCGATATTGCCCACGACCCATTTACGGGTGGGCGTTCAATGAATGCTCACTACGGAAACCGCTGGGTGGATGATAAGGGCGAATGGCTCGACCAAACCCAAATGTACAACACTGTGTGTGATGTATCATCTACGGCTGGGCAAATGCCACGTGCCATTGGTTTGGCCTACGCCTCAAAATTATTTAGAGAAAACACAGATTTACAGCAACTTACGAAATTCTCTAATCAAGGAAATGAAGTCTGTTTTGCCACTATCGGCGATGCTTCTACTTCGCAAGGTATGTTTTTTGAGGCAATAAATGCTGCAGGTGTTTTACAAATTCCTATCATATTTTCAGTATGGGACGATGGTTACGGAATATCAGTACCCATCAAATACCAAACTACCAAATCAAGTATTTCGGAAGCACTGGCGGGTTTTCAGCGTAAAGACAATTCTAACGGACTCGAAATAATTGTTGCTCGTGCCTGGAACTACGTCGAACTGATTGATGCTTACCAACGTGCCGCCCTTTATGCCCGTGACCAACACGTACCTGTGCTGGTACACGTTGTGGAGGTAACACAGCCACAAGGACATTCAACTTCGGGTTCACACGAGCGTTACAAATCAAAAGAAAGATTGCAATTTGAACATGAGTTTGATTGTAACGTACATTTCAAAAAATGGATTCTCGAAAATGGCTATGCTTCGCAAGACGAACTGAGTGAAATCGAAACTCAAGCCAAAGACCTTGCAAAAAAATCACGCAATGCCGCTTGGGCAGCTTTCCGAGACTCACTAAAGCCAGAATACGATTCGGCAACTGCTCTTCTGAAAAAACTTACTTCAGAGAGTAAAAATACAAAAGCGATTGCTGCCATCAGAGACTCGCTTGAAAAAACAGAAAATCCAGTTAGACGTGATGTTATTTCGGCCATCAAAAAAGCCATAAGAATACTACGCTTTGAAGATATAGCTACCAAAAAAGAGTTAGTAAAATGGCTGGATGATGTGGCTCCCGAAAACTATAAAAGATTCAACTCGCACCTTCTGAGCGAGTTTCCAACCTCGCCAATGAATGTGAAGCCAGTTTTGGCTAATTACGTAGAAGATAGTCCGATGGTCGATGGTCGTGAAATAATTAACACTTATTTTGATAAACTACTTGAACGTGACCCAAGAGTATTTGCGATTGGCGAAGACGTGGGTAAAATTGGAGATGTAAATCAAGGTTTTGCAGGTATGCAAGAAAAACACGGAGAAATCAGAGTAACAGATACGGGCATCCGAGAAACTACCATTATTGGTCAAGGAATTGGGGCTGCCATGCGTGGACTTCGCCCGATAGTCGAAATTCAGTACTTTGATTACATTTATTATGCTCTCGCTACTCTTACTGATGATTTAGCTTCACTACGATATCGTACGGTTGGTCAACAACTCGCACCCCTTATTATTCGTACGCGTGGACATCGCTTGGAAGGCATTTGGCATTCTGGCTCACCAATGTCGGCCATGTTGGGAGCATTGCGTGGTATTCATGTGTTGGTTCCTCGCAACTTCGTGCAGGCAGCGGGCTTCTATAACACAATTATGAAAGGCGATGACCCAGCTTTAATTATCGAATGCTTAAACGGATACCGAATCAAAGAAAAATTGCCTACTAACTTAGATGAAATTTGTGTTCCGCTTGGCGTACCCGAAACCATCAAAGAAGGCTCAGATATAACCATCGTAACTTACGGCTCGATGTGCCGAATTGTGATGGAAGCTGCCACTCAATTAGAAGAGGTGGGCATAAAGGCCGAAGTCATAGACGTACAATCTCTGCTACCATTTGATGTGAATCATTTAATTGTAGAATCAATCAAAAAAACCAACCGAGTAATTTTTGCAGATGAAGACGTACCAGGCGGAGCGTCAGCATTTATGATGCAAGAAGTGCTTGATAAACAAGATGCTTATCGTTGGTTAGATTCTGCTCCAAAAGCTGTTTCAGCTCAAGCACACCGCCCTGCGTATGCCTCAGACGGTGATTATTTCTCGAAACCAAATACCGAAACAATTTTTGATGCGGTTTATGAAATAATGCACGAAGCTAAGCCTACTTTATATCCAAAATTGTACTAATTTCTTCGTAAAAGATAATAATAGCCCAATAAGTTCGATATGAAATTATTTTGAACTTATTGGGCTATTGCGTTTCTTTGCACCTCTTACAACCTATGAAGAAGATAGAACAACAATGCTGAGTTTAGACCACCCAATGCTCTTAGGATTACAACAATTTGCTACATTCGCCGAAAAAGATTTACAAATTCTAAGTCAATACTTCAAACCCGTTTCTTACGAAAAGGATACTATTTTGCTCGATATAGGAGAAATAAACGATAAACTATATTTTGTAGAAGAAGGGGTTCTGCAAGAATTTTCATACCAAGAAGAAGAGCAAACCAATACACATTGGCTGATGCCCGAAGGTAGTTTTGTCTATTCAACGGTCAGTTTTATTAATGAAGTACCTACCGAAATGGGCATAAGAGCTATAGAAAAAGTAAAACTGCTTTACATAACCAAGCAAGAGTTACAAATTATTTACGAAAAAGTACCTCAGATGGAGCGTGTTGGTAGACTTGTAACTGAACAAACCTTAACCGAATACGAAAAATTTTTGCTCTTAATCAGGTATCGTAGCTCAGAAGAAAAACTGGCTTGGTTTGAAGAAACCTTTCCTACTTTGATTAATCGTGTTCCTCAAAAATATATTGCTTCATACCTCAACATTAGACCCGAAACCCTCAGTAGGGTTCGCTCTAAACGAGCCGAACGTGATACCTAAATAGTATTGTCTTGCATTTATTGACTTAAGTCAATTTTTATTTCGAAAAAGTATTCTCAATTTTGTAAAAGTAATAAATCCACACAAAACTATTTTGCCATCAAACTCGGTGAGTTTGATGGCTTTTATTTAATATCCTATCTCTTGCCTAAAAGGTATTTATTAGCCATTTTTTGAAGAAAATAAAAAAGACGCATGATGCGTCTTTTAAATATATATATGTTGATAGTTGTTAGAAAAGGCAAAGGGGGCATAAAATGTCCCCCGATGAACCCAAAACAACTTTTGCTGTGACTAAAAAAGTGAATTTCTTAGTTTAGTGTGCGATTTCTCCAAAATTTACGGTTATGACAATAGTCAGTCTGACTAATAAAGCACACAACCACATCAATGCACTTATAATCAACTATTTATAATGATTATAGATTAAAAAAAATATGAGATTTATTCAATTTTAATATCTTTAATGTTAAAATTCTAATTTTATTGTATTTCAGTACCAATCTCTTAAGCTCATAAAATCCCAACCATTCTGCATAATTGGATAAGAGCAGTCGTATCTCGCATACCAGTTCTGGCAAGCATATTACGGCGATGGTTATCAACTGTATTAGGGCTAATCTTCATTTCAATTGCTACACGCTTTGTATCAAAACCCTGCGAAATGTACTGAAGTACTTCACGCTCTCTATCCGAAATTATATCGTTATCTATTGTCTTTTCCTCATTAGAATAATATACAAAAGTTTTTTTGTTTTCGTTACCAAACACACCTCTAATACAGTAGGTGTCTCCCTTAACAAGATGAGCTACTTCTTGGATAGACATCATGATTAGTGTGGGATTTTTTTGGTCGTTAAACTCTATCGGAATAATATTTAAGTACCAACGCATACTGCACCCATCTTTATTGAAGAGTTTCATTCCCCACGCACTTATAAACTGCCGAGATTTGTATTCAGCTGGTAAAAATTTTTCGATATTTAAAATCCACGAAACAAAGGTATTCATAAACGACCGATGCTCGGGAGCAAACATTGTCATGAATTTTAGTAGTGTGTTATCGCCAAACTCAGCTGGGCTGTAGCCAGTATATTTCAGTACACTACCACTCACTTGAACTATTCTGAGTTGTTTAACGTCGATTAAAAATGTTAGGTTTCCTTGTTGATTATTCAAAAGGTTGATGAGCCCTGATTTTTCAAGATACTTTTTATCATCTATCTTTACATCATCGGGATAAAAACGCTCCAATGTTTCGTAGAGTTTTCTTAAAATATTTTCTATTTCTCTATGCACTATCAAGTATTGAATTTCTTATAAACCTTTTATTTAATACAAATTACGATATTTTTTCTCGGTTTATCGTTTTTTTATGTGAATAATCTGAAAATTACTTTATATACGTAAAATCTAAAACCGAAGTTCTGAATAAGAAAACATAGATACGCAAAATTGCCCTTAGCTATTATCTAAATAATGTTTTTTTATCGAGTGGTATTTTGCTTTAGATACTATAATAGACAATTAACAAACTTTATATGACCAAAATATCTTCTAAAATACTTTACATCATTCTTTTAGGTATCTGTTTTTATTTTCCATTTTTGGGGGGAGTTCACCTTTTTGATTGGGATGAAATAAACTTTGCCGAATCGGCCCGAGAAATGATTCTGACAGGTAATTACAGTCGTGTGCAAATTGACTTCAAGCCTTTCTGGGAAAAACCGCCACTCTTCTTTTGGATGCAAGCTGCCGCCATGCATCTCTTTGGTATTAATGAATTTGCGGCTCGCTTTCCAAATGCTTGCATTGGAGTTCTTACCCTATTAATACTATTTTTAATTGGGAAAAAACTCAGAGATAGTACATTCGGATTTATTTGGTCTTTGATGTATTTGGGGGCTTTTACTCCACACCTTTATTTCAAATCGGGTATCATTGACCCCACCTTTAACCTATGTATTTTCTTAGGCATTTACTTCTTTTTCAGAGCAAAAATTGAGCCAAAGAAATCTATTCCAAACACACTTCTGGCTGGAATATTTATTGGGCTGGCAATCCTTACAAAAGGGCCCGTTGGTGGGCTTATTTGGGGCTTAACGGTATTTTTTTACATTGCTTCTACAAAATTCAAGCAGTCTATAAAATGGAAAGAAATACTGATTTTCGGAGTAAGTTGTGTCATTATAACCTCAATTTGGTTTGCCAATGAGCTAATCAATAATGGTTTTTGGTTTATAAATGAATTTATTACTTACCAAATTCGACTTTTCAGTACGCCCGATGCGGGACATGGACAGCCTTTTTATTATCATTTTGTTGTGGTTTTAATAGGTTGTTTTCCCATTTCGATTTTTGCTATTCGGGCTTTTTTATATAATCATTCAAAAATAGATAGTGCTTCGACCGAACTGACAGCCTTTGTACCGTGGATGAAAACTACTTTTTGGGTGGTCATGATTTTGTTTAGCATCGTCACGACCAAGATTGTGCATTATTCGTCGATGTCGTATTTTCCTGTGTCTTTTTTGGCCGCTAAATTTCTTTACGATTGGCTCAATGAACGTGCTACTTGGAATAAATGGGTAAGCTTCGGATTGCTCTCAATTGGACTTATTCTGTCGTTGGTTTTAGCAGCTGTACCTTACGTCGGAATGCACACGCAAGAAATTATTCCTTACATCAAAGACCCATTTGCGGTAAAAAATCTCGAAGCGGTGGTTGATTGGCATATTTACGAAATGTTTATCGGCATTACTTACTTTGCTATTATTATTTTTGCCGTAGTTTTTCTTCGTAAACAAAGCAAAAGAGCTTTAATTTATACCCTTTCGCTGGCTACAGCTGTTTGTTTATTTTTGTTTGGGGCGATTGTTGTGCCAAAAATCGAACGCTATACGCAAGGGGCTGCTATTGACTTCTACGAATCGAAACGTGGTCAAGATGTCTATATTCATGTGTTGGGTTTTAAAAGCTATGCTCATCTATTCTATTTTCAGAAACCCGTTTCTAAAATTTCGGCAGAGAAAGGCGAAGCTTACGAAGATTGGCTTTTAAACGGTAAAGTTGATAAACCTGTATTTTTCGTAACGAAATTTGACCGCTACGATGAATACCGCAATCATCCAAATTTGGAGTTAATCAAAGAAGAAAACGGCTTTGTTTTCTTGAAAAGAAAAATGGTTTTTTAAATTTTATTTGAAAGATTAAGAAGATTTAGCAAACTTTGACCATAAAAAAACGAACATTGACAAAAAACGCAGCACATTTACTGGTTATTGACGTTGGCAATACGGATGCCACTTTCGGGATTTTTGATGGGGAAAACCTCCTGCATAACTTTCGGATAAAATCATTGAAAGACGAAAACTACGTTTATTTCGAATACCGTTTTCGTCAGTATTTTCTTGAAAATAACCTTCGCTTTGCCGATATTACAAAGGTGGTTCTGAGTAGCGTTGTGCCTCCGCTTACGCCTGTTTTCAAATCGTTAATTCAAAACTTATTTGGCTTAGACCCCATTGTTGTCAATGCGTATATATTTCCGACTTTGACGGTTTCGATAGATAACCCCGACGAAATCGGTAGCGATTTGGTAGCCAATGCCGTGGCGGCGTACACCAAATATGGCAGAAACTGCGTAGTAGTTGATTTCGGAACAGCACTTACTTTTACGGTCGTTTCGGCCGAAGGTAAAGTTTTAGGAGTTTCAATTGCCCCAGGCTTACGCACAGCAGTGAAGGCTTTGTTTTCAAATACGGCCCAATTACCCGAAGTGCCACTCGAATTACCCACTTCGGTACTTGGCAAAAACTCCGTTCACGCTATTCAGTCGGGTATTTTGTGGGGCTATGAGGGTTTGGTAAAAAACATGATTCACAAAGTACGTGTCGAACTCGGTGGCGATTGCATTGCGATTGCAACGGGCGGACTTTCTTCGATTATCTCGACATTGAAAGACGAATTTGTTGAAGTAAATCGAGAGTTGACATTGGAAGGTTTGAGAATAATTGGAGAAAATAGTAATTGAGGGACAAGACAAAGGCATAAAGGCACAGAGTTATTTTAAAAGTTAATAATTTCTGTCTTGTTTCTACGTATTTTTACTACTTTGTACCTCTGAGCCTTTGCCACTTTGTGCCTCCAAAATAATAAAAAATATGAAATTAGATAAAAGAACAATCACGAAATTCATAAAAGCAGCCCTTGCCGAAGACGTAGGCGATGGCGACCACACTTCGCTTTCTACCGTTCCAGCCGATGCCATTGGCAAAGCCAAACTTTTGGTAAAAGATGAAGGTATTTTGGCAGGTGTAGAATTAGCCAAAATGATTTTTAAGATTGTAGATAAGGACCTAAAAGTGCAAGTGCTTATCAAAGATGGTAAGCCAATCAAATACGGAGACATTGCGTTTTATGTGGAAGGCCGTGACCGCTCAATTCTAACTGCCGAACGTTTGGTGCTGAACTGTATGCAACGCATGAGTGGCATTGCCACCACAACCAAACAAGTGGTGAAACTACTCGAAGGCACAAAAACCAAAGTTTTGGACACTCGCAAAACAACTCCTTGTTTCAGAATGATTGAAAAATGGGGCGTGCAGATTGGCGGAGGCGTTAATCATCGTTTTGGGTTATTTGATATGATTTTGATAAAAGATAACCACGTTGATTATGCAGGAGGTATCAAAAATGCGTTAAACGCAGCTCACGAATACCTGAAATCGACTGGAAAAGATTTGCCGATTGAAATTGAGGTTCGTAACCTTATCGAACTCCAAGAGGCTCTCGAAATTGGCGGCGTGGTGCGTATCATGCTCGATAATTTTAGTTACGAAAATATCCGTGAAGCCATCAAAATTGTTGATGGTCGTTTTCCGCTGGAAGCATCGGGTAATATTTCGCCTAAAAACGTCCGAGAATATGCCGATTGTGGCGTAGATTATGTGTCGATGGGTTATTTGACGCACTCGGCTAAAAGTTTGGATTTGAGTTTGAAAGCCGTAAAATAGTTTTTCAGTCGATTGTCCATTGCCAATAGACGATAGTTTTTTCCTAAAAGTCGATAGACTTTACTATTTTTTCTTTTTATAGAGAAAAAAAGTTAGATTTATGAAAAATCTATCGTCTGTGGACTATCGACTAAAACACTATTCAACCTTTCTCTAAAAAATGAAAACTACTCGCCGAGATTTTATCAAAACCACGGGGCTTGGCTCTATTGGTTTAAGTATTTTACCTTCTTTTTATTCTTTCGCCGAAACTCAACAAGGCCTACCACGAAAAAGCCCCGAATCGCAGGGAATTTCTTCAGAAGGCATCCGAAGTTTCTTGAAAGCTATCAAAGATTCTGGTCTTGAATGGCATAGTTTCATGCTACTCCGACACGGAAATGTTGTGGCCGAAGGTTGGTGGAAACCTTTTGCGGCCGAAAACAAACATACACTTTACTCTCTCTCAAAAAGTTTTACGAGTTCGGCCATTGGTTTTTTGGTAAACGAAGGTAAAATTTCGGTAGAAGACCAAGTAATTAAATTCTTCCCAGAAGAAACGCCAGCATCGCCATCTGAAAACTTGAAAGCGATGAAAATCAAGCATTTGCTTACGATGAACACTGGCCATCATACAGATTCGATGCCAGATATTCGTGCCAAACCTGAGCAAAGTTGGGTAAAATCATTTCTCGAAAAACCTGTCGAACACGAACCAAGCACTTTTTTTATGTATAATACTGGAGCTACCTACATGCTTGGTGCAATTGTGCATAAAGTAACAGGTAAAACGCTGGAAGAGTATCTCCAACCACGTTTGTTTGCTCCGCTAAACATTACAGGTTATGATTGGGAGAAATCGCCACAAGGCCTAAATACCGCAGGCTATGGCTTGCGAGTAAGCACCGAAGATATTGCCAAATTTGGACAGTTTTATCTACAAAAAGGAAAGTGGAATGGCAAACAAATTTTGCCCGAAAGCTGGATAAATGAAGCCACCAGCAAACAAACTACCTCACAAGCAGGTGATAACGATTGGTCGCAGGGATACGGTTATCAGTTTTGGCGTTGCAAACCAGGATTTTATCGTGGCGATGGTGCTTATGGCCAATTTTGCATGGT